>NZ_DASVUM010000063.1:0-23109 GCF_036387035.1 Pseudomonas sp.
GCGTCTGGGCAAGCAGGTCGTCAGTTGGGGTGAAAGTACCTTCATCCAGGGCGGCATCAACAGCATCAACCCGGTCGACGTGTCCGCGTTCCGTCGCCCTGGCTCGGAAATCAAGGAAGGCCTGATTCCGGTCAACATGTTCTACCTGTCGCAAAGCCTGACCGAGAACCTGTCGGCAGAAGGTTTTTACCAACTGGAATGGGACCAGACCGTCGTCGACAACTGCGGCACGTTCTTCTCGCAACCGGACGTGATCGCGGACGGCTGCAACAGCAACCTCGCGGTGCTGCGTACCCGCAACAGCCTCAATGGCGCCCTGCCTGCCGCGTTGCGCGGCCCGGTGCAAGCAACGCTGGCGTCGCGCGGTGTGAGCTTCGGTAATCCTGACGAGGGCGCGGTGGTGGCCCGCGGCCCTGATCGCGATGCCCGGGACAGCGGCCAGTATGGCCTGGCCATGCACTACAACTTCGAGCCGCTGGACACCGAGTTCGGCGCCTATTACATGAACTACCACAGCCGCTTGCCGATTTTCAGCGGCAAAGGTGGGCCTGCCAGCGCTTACAGCGCCGCGGGTCTGGTTGGTGGCCTGGCGGGCAGGGGCGTGCCTCTGGGCGTCGCGGCCAGTCTGGCGCCAACGCTGTTGCCGGTCGTGGTTGCCGGTAACTCCAGCTACTACGTTGAATACCCGGAAGACATTCACCTGTTCGGCCTCAGCTTCTCCACCACGTTGCCCACCGGCACCGCGTGGAGCGGGGAACTCAGTTACCGCCCGAATGCGCCGGTGCAGTTGAACACCACCGACATTCTCTATTCCGGGCTGACGCCGCTGAACCCGAACGTGGCGTTGCTGCAAGGCGCGCCGGGTCAGGATCAGAAAGGCTATCGCCGCAAGGAAATCAGCCAGGCGCAAACCACGTTCACGCATTTCTTCGACCAAGTGATGGGCGCCGAACGCCTGACCGTGGTGGGTGAAGTAGGCTGGACCCACGTTGGCGGCCTGGAAAGCACATCGAAACTGCGTTATGGCCGCGACCCGAGCTACGGCCCGGGCCCGCTTCCCGGTGGTCAGTGCCAGACCCTTAACGCCAGCACCCTGGCCGGGGCGGCGCAGAACAACCTCAGCCGATACTGCGAAAACGATGGCTTCACCACCACCGATTCCTGGGGGTATCGCGCCCGCGCCATCTGGGATTACAACAACGTGTTCGCCGGTGTGAACCTGCGCCCAAGCGTGGCCTGGTCCCACGACGTCGATGGTTACTCGCCGGGCCCTGGCGGTAACTTCGAGGAAGGTCGCAAGGCCGTGAGTCTGGGGCTCGACGCCGAGTACCAGAACACCTACACCGCCAACCTTTCCTACACCAACTTCTTCGATGGCAAGTACACCACTGTGGACGACCGCGACTTCGTGGCCCTCAGCTTCGGCATGAACTTCTAAGGACAAAAATGAAAATGAAAATAACGAAGGGTCTGTTGCAGGTCGGTGTGCTGGGGCTGTCGTTGCTGGCGACCAGCGTCATGGCCGCGGTGTCCGACGCCGAGGCCGCCAAGCTGGGCACCACGCTGACGCCAATGGGCGCCGAAAAAGCCGGAAATGCGGCCAACACCATCCCGGCCTGGAGCCCAATGCCGACCAACGCCGGCGCCGTGGACGAAAAAGGCTTCCTGGCCAACCCGTACGCTAACGAAAAAGCGCAGTTCACCATCACTGCGCAGAACGTGGAGCAGTACAAGGACAAACTTGCTCCGGGCCAGTACGCGATGTTCAAGCGTTACCCGGACACTTTCAAAATGCCGGTTTACCCGTCCCATCGCGGCGCTACCGTGCCCGCTGACGTGCTCGCCGCCATTAAGAAGAACGCCACCAACACCAAGCTGGTCGGTGGCGGTAACGGCCTCGAAAATTTTGAAACCGCCGTGCCGTTTCCGATTCCCAAGGACGGCCTTGAGGTGATCTGGAACCACATCACCCGTTATCGCGGCGGCAGCGTCTCGCGTCTGGTCACCCAGGCCACGCCGCAGACAAACGGCTCGTTCAACCCGGTGTACTTCCACGATGAATTCGTCTTCCGCGACAAGATGAAGGATTTCGATCCGAAGAATCCGGGCAATATCCTGTTCTACTTCAAGCAGGAAGTTACCGCGCCGGCGCGTCTGGCGGGTTCGGTGCTGCTGGTGCACGAAACCCTCGACCAGGTCAAAGAGCCGCGTGCGGCCTGGGTCTACAACGCCGGACAGCGTCGCGTACGCCGCGCGCCACAAGTGTCCTACGATGGGCCGGGCACTGCCGCCGACGGCTTGCGCACCTCCGACAACCTCGACATGTTCAACGGCGCGCCTGACCGCTACGACTGGAAGCTGATCGGCAAGCAAGAGATGTACATCGCTTCCGACAGTTACAAGCTCGACGATCCGAAATTGAAGTACACCGACATCATCAAAGCCGGCCATATCAATCAGGACCTCGCCCGTTACGAACTGCGTCGTGTCTGGCACGTGACCGCTACCTTGAAAGAAGGCCAACGCCACATCTACGCCAAGCGTGACTTCTTCATCGACGAAGACACCTGGCAGGCAGCAGTGATCGATCACTACGACGGTCGCGGGCAACTGTGGCGCGTGGCTGAGGCGCACGCCGAGAACTACTACGACAAACAAGTGCCGTGGTACGCCCTCGAAACCTTGTATGACCTGCAATCGGGCCGCTACCTGGCACTCGGGATGAAGAACGAAGAGAAGAAAGCCTATGACTTCGGCTTCACCGCCACTGCGAGCGACTTTTCGCCCAACGCGCTGCGCCAGGATGGCGTGCGCTAACGGCTGAACGAGAAATGGGTGGAGAGCGTGCACCGTTGATCACAGCTGCCGCGCACTGAAGTCCTCCGCCGCTTCACCCTATGGCTGAACCCCATAGCGCATAAAGAAAACACCCCGAGTGGTCGGGGTGTTTTTCATCCCTCTTGGCAGCCTCTGCCGGCCGGCAACCTGCACAGCGATGCTCTCCCGGCACTCAGGGCGTTCGCCTCAGTCCCTCTGAATGTACCTCTCCGGACATATAAACCAACATTCGCCCTGTTGATTGGATATGTTTTCTTACAGTCTTTCGTCTAACAATGTCCAAAAGGCTACACATAGCCGCTAGTCTCCCGACATCTGAACGCCGAACAACAAGCACTCCCACAAGAGCCGGCCATGACTGATCTGTCGCGTTTGCAAGGATTCGCAAATCACGCCGTCACTGCGTTGGAAGGCCGTTTCTTCCGTCCGCCGCTGCCTGAGGGTTACGTATCGAGGCCTCGATTGTGCGAGCGCTTGAGCGCTGGCTTGTCGGGTCGACTGTTATTGATCAGCGCGCCGGCCGGTTTTGGCAAAAGCTCATTGGCGGTGGAGTTCTGCGAGAGCCTGCCCGGCCAATGGCAGAACCTCTGGCTAGGCCTTGGCCATCGGGACAGCGACCCGGGCCGGTTCCTCGAACGTCTTCTTTGTGGCCTCCAGCAGTTCTTCCCGCAACTCGGCGGCCAGTCGCTCGGCCTTTTGAAGATGCGTCAGCGTCACCAGCCCTTCGCTTTCGAAGAGTGGCTGGACGGTTTGCTGGATGAGCTGGCAATGCACCTTATGTTGAGCAAACCACTGTTGCTGGTGCTTGACGACTATCACCTCGTGCAGGGTCCCGTTCTGGATCGCTGCCTGCAATTTCTCCTCAATCATTTGCCTGCGGGCATGAACATTCTGGTCACCAGCCGGCAGAGGCCGAACTGGCACCTCGCGCGCCTGCGCCTTTCCCGTCAATTGCTGGAGTTGTCTGAACAGGACCTGCGTCTCACGGATGACGAGTCGCTGGCGGTGCTGGACCCGCAACGCAATGGTTTGAGCGATGAAGCGCTGCAGACACTGCTGCAGCGCAGCGAGGGTTGGGTGGCCGGCCTTCGATTCTGGCTGCTGGCAGCCAACGAGGCGGGCAGCAACGCGTTGACTCAGGGGCTTAACGGCGGGGAAGGACTGATCCGGGATTACTTGCTCGAAGAGGTCATCGATTGCCTGCCGGCCGACGTTCAGGCGTTTCTCTATGAAACCGCCTGCCTGGAACGCTTCAGCAGTGCCCTGTGCAACGCGGCGCGCGACAGCCACGACAGCCACGAAATGCTCGGCTACCTGCAAGCGCACCAGGTGTTTCTGGTCCCGCTGGACGAGCATGGACTCTGGTTTCGCTATCACCATCTGTTTTCGGACCTGCTGCGCGCGCGCGCTGGCACCAGCGTCACGCCGCCACAACGGCGCGTGCACCTGAATGCTTGCCGCTGGTTCAGCGAACAGGGCCTGCTCGACGAAGCCATTGAACAGGCGTTGCGCGCGGGTCACCTGGATGTGGCGGCCAATCTGGTGCAGAACCTGTCCGAAGAACAGCTGCTGGCGGAGCAAAACGTCGGCATGCTGCTGCGTTGGAAAATGGACTTGCCTGACAGCCTCCTGGTCAGCACGCCGCGCCTGATCGTGCTGTACGCCTGGGCGCTGGGCCTGGCGTGTCAGCTGGACGCCGCCGAGGAGTTGGGTAATCACCTCAGTCGATTCCTGCCGGCGCCCTCGGCGACCGCGCAAAACTCGATGCTGGCGCAGTGGCTGGCGCTGAGCGGTATCATCGCGAGAGGGCGCGGCGACAGCGACACGGCCCGGCGTTATTGCAGCGAAGCGCTGGTCAGTCTGCCGGTCAAGCGTTATGGCCAGCGGCTGCTGTGCCTGTCCACGCTGGCGAATCTGGCCATCGCCGAGGGTGATCTGTGGCGCGCCAGGGCGCTGAACCGTGACGCCCTTGAACTGGCCCAGCGCGTGGCGAACCCGTTGTTTGAAGCGCTGGCGCACTACGACCGCGCGCGCACGCTGCAGGCCCGTGGCGAAACCCTTCGCTCTATGGAAGAAGTACGTCAGGGGTTGCGGCGCTTGAATGGCCTGTCTTCGCAGAAGCTATACGCGGTGCGTGCGCGGCTGACTTTGTATGAAGGTTATCTGCTGGTGCAGTTTCTTCAGCCGCAGGCAGGCCGCGAGCGTTTGAACGCCGGGCTGGCCGAGGCGCGTGCCTGCCGGGACATCAGCGTGCTGATCGGGCATTGCGTCATCGCCGCACTGGAGGGGCGCGAGGGGCGCTATGCCGAAGCGTTCGCCGAACTGGCCGAGGCCGAGCGGCTGATGCACATCTGGGACGTCCCGCCGGTGTATTACCTGGCGATGATTACGCTCGCCAAATGCGAACTGTGGCTGGCCCAAGGCCGTATCGACCTGGCCGATGCCTGGCTGTTGCGACTGGGGCAGACCTACGGCGGTGATGAGCCCGCTGCCGCCCCCGAATGCTCACCGCAACTGCCGCAGCAGATCGAAACGTTGCGGGCGGTTCTGGACCACATTCAGGGCCGCACCGACGAGGCAAGGGCACGGCTGCAGAGTCTTCAGGACTACGCGCAGCGTGTCGGGGCCGGACTGTTGGGGCTCAATGCGCTGAGTCAGCACATCCTCTTGTTGCTCGACACATCCCGCGGCCCCGAGGCTGAAGATCTTTTTCAACAATGCCTTCAGCTCGCCACGGGCGGTGCAGTTTTGCCGTTCCAGCGGCTGATCCACCGTCATCCCGACTGGCTGCGCGAGCAACTGCACAAGCGGCCCTCTTGTCGGTTGGTCGATTACCTGCTGCAGCAACTGCCTGAAGCTGCACCTGGTCAGGGGCCGCTTTGCCTGCGTGCGACCAGCGAACCGCTCGCCTGTAGCGGCGGCGACCCTCTCAGTGCCCGAGAACTCAGCGTGCTGCAGCTGATCGCGCAGGGTTGCTCCAATCAAGAGATCAGCGAGCGCTTGTTCATCTCGCTGCACACGGTCAAAACCCACGCCAGCCACATCAACGGCAAACTCGGCGTCGAACGACGCACCCAAGCCGTTGCCCGGGCCCAAGAGTTAGGACTGCTCGGCTAGTTACCGGCATTTAATTGCCTAAATTTTGCGAAGTTTGCCATTTTTGGGCATTTAATTGCCTTTTTCTTGCTTCGGCTCTAAGGTTTAGGCATTAAATTGCCGAGCAGCACCTTATGCAGCTGACCCTCCAACTTTACCTCTCGGGAAAATGGCACGACGCAATGCGTCTCGACGTCGAGAGGCCGGAAGCAGGGCAGAGCAGCCCGTGCAGTTTTGCTTACGACCAGGCATTTCTGATCGACCACCTGCATATGCTTGAGCGGCCCACCTCGCCGTCGGTGAGCGCTCGAGTTCCCCTGAGTTGGGATTTGTTCAGAACAGCCGGACTGCCAGCGTTTTTGCACGACATCGTTCCGGCTGGAGCAGCACGGCGGTTCTTGCTGGCGCGTCTGGCATTGCCGGAGGGGGAGAACACCCCGGCCGATCTGGTGCTCTTGCAGCGCTGCACCCCGGCGCCTGTCGGGCATCTGCGCATCAAGGAGTCGCTCGAAGCCCTGCCCAACGCCAGCAGCATTGGTTTTGACCGGAGTGAGGTCGTTGCCCGAGACAGTCGTTTTCTCGAATACGCCTATGAACAAGGCGCTGCAGTTGGGGGCGCGACGGGGGCGGGCGGAGAGGCGCCGAAGCTGCTGCTCTCCGAAGACGCCCAAGGCCTGATGCACCCTGATGCAACACTCGGCGACAGCGAAGTCCGCCGACACTGGTTCGTGAAATTCTCTCGCAACAAAGGCAATGAGACTGATCGCAACATTCTCAGAAGCGAGTTTTGCTATTACCAGGCCCTTGAGCGCGTCGGTGAAAACACCGTTCCGTGTGACGGCATGAGCCTCGAAGAAGCCCGCAAGCCCAGTTTGTGGATGCAGCGCTTCGACCGCAGCGTCCAAGAACGCGGGGTTCGCCGTCTGGCGGTCGAGTCGGTGTACTCGCTGGCAGACATCACCCGCCCTGGCGCCTATATGACGCACGTGCAGGCGGTGGCCGTGTTGGCGAAAGCCTGGTCGGCGAATGCTCAGCAGAGGGACATTCCTCAGCTGGTCGCGGAGTACGTACGCCGTGACCTCATCAACCAGATTCTGGGGAACAGCGACAATCATGGGCGCAACACGTCGATCCTGCGTGATGAACAGCGCCTCTCGCTGGCACCGATTTACGACTTGGCGCCCATGGTCATGGACGACGAAGGCGTCACCCGAACCACCAAATGGCCGGATCCGATCGAGCGCGCCGGTGAGGTTGATTGGCGAGAAGCCTGTCGGGCTTTATCCGCCTGGGCCGACCCCGACCAACTGTTTGATGGCCTCAGAGCCGATGCCCGGCGCTTTCGGGCGTTGCCCGATCTGCTGAATGAAATAGGCTTGCCGCAAAAGACGTTCGACCACCCACGCATTGCGCTGGCGCGGCTGGATGCGACACTCAAGGGATGGGGGCTGCTATGAACGACGAAATACGCCAGCGCGGCATCATCCTCGACGAGCTTCGAAATCAGCTGCTGGAAGGGACGGTTTCGATGGGCGGTGCGGTCAAGCGGCTGCGCACCGAGATCACAGGGTTGCGTCAGGAGCAGTTCGCGAGCATGTGCAAAATCTCGCTGCGCACGCTGCGCCAGTTGGAACAGGACGAAGGTAATCCGACTGTGCAGACGCTCAATGCGGTGTTCAGGCCCTTCGGTATGCAGGTCGGCATTATTCCGCTGCGGCGCACGCCGTCGGCCAGCACTGTCTGACGGTATCTCGCCGATCAGTTCGTCAGACACTCAAGCGGCGGGCTGACCGGCCCACATGCTGGCCACATCCAGCAGCCCCCAATCCTCAGCCAGCTCGAATTTGAGAATCCCGTCCTGGACCGAGGGGCTGGCGAGGTTGATGATTTCCGGTGAGAAAGGAAGGCGGGTTCGGGTGGACATAAAAACCTTCACCTTCGGATGCAGCAAGGACTTTTCGTCCTGCTCAACGACCACGCCCAGGCGCTCGCTCTTCAGGCGAACCAACGCGCCGACGGGATAAATGCCGACGGTTTTGACGAAGTGCTGAAAGATGTTCGCATCGAAATGGCCCTTCCATGACGCCATTTCGCGAACCGACTGCGCGGCGTCCCAACCCTTTTTGTAGGGCCGGTCCGACGTCACCGCGTCATACACGTCACAAATTGCGCCCATTTTCGCCAGCAGGCTGATCTCGTCGCCTTTCAGCCCATGGGGATAACCGCTTCCATCCATCTTTTCGTGATGATGCAGGCACACGTCCATTACCAGTCGGGTCACCCGCTCGCAGCCCTGAAGGATTTCCAGGCCGGCCTGCGGATGGTGCTTCATGACCTCGTATTCTTCGTAAGTCAGGCGGTCGGGTTTGTTGAGAATGGCCGAGTCGATCATCATTTTGCCGACGTCATGCATAAGCCCGGCAACGCCGGCTTCACGCACTTGCTCTTCATCCAGGTCCATCTGCCGCGCGAGCGCAACCATCAAGGCGCACACGGCCACCGAATGCATGTAGGTGTATTCATCGGTCGTCTTCAGACGCGACAGGCTGATGAGCGCATGGGGATGACGCATCACGGACGTGGAGATTTCTTCGACCAGCAGATCGACGTCTTCGGTGTTCATCGCACGGCCCATCCGGGCATCGCTGAACATGGTCATGACGGCCGCCTTGGCGCGGCCACAAATGAGGCGCGCGCGGGCCAGTTCAAGTTCCATGCTGCAAGGGGCGGTTTCGGCAGGGTCGGGACACTCCTCGGAGGTCTCTTGCGCTGTCGTGCTGGCGTCCGGGCTCAGACCCAGGCGGGTGTCGATCCAGACTTCGCGGGTTGATGCTCGAATGTGCTGCAACACGGCGTCGTCACTCAGTTCGCGCTCGACGTGGGCAGTCCAGAACGGATCGTTGAGCCGAGGGTGGCAGAATTCATGGATGTACATGCCGAGCATGAGGTCTGTAACGGGGATTTTTCTTAGCATAAAGTCAGCTCTTGCGCGTGAATACAGCGCTGCCTTGCCTGAGAGTGAGAGCGGACTTTATTGTCTGCTTCACCACTGCGCTTTCCTGTACTTGCGCATGGCCAGTATAGGAAAGCGCCGAAAAATTTAAACTCTTTTAATTAGTGTGGGCATTTCACGGTTGTTCAGTAAATTAGTCTGTAAATCAGTAGCTTAAGACGTTTATTTATCAAAAATCAAACGGGCGGTTCGCAACAAATACGATGAACAGCAGGTTCAATAAGCACATAAAAAATCTGTTTTTTTATTAAAGAAATACAGTCGTTGGCCGGGCGCTGGCGGTTCAGCGACTGTTAAGGAATTTTTGACAGTGACCGTGCTCTAATCGCCCAAATCGTCGGCCTTTGTGGTTGGCCGTAGAAAAGCAAAACAGGAGCTCTCCTTGATGTTGACCTTTCGCCGTTTGATCATCGCTGCCACTGCACTGACTGTTCTTTCTGGCTGCGCGACGCAGAACCCCTATGACAACCAGGGACAGGCGCAGAACTCGGGTGGCGTCAGCAAAACCGCCAAGTACGGCGGCCTGGGCGCATTGGCGGGTGCTGTTGCCGGTGCCGCCATCGACCATAACAACCGCGGCAAAGGCGCGCTGATCGGCGCGGCCGTGGTGGGTGCTGCCTCGGCCGGTTACGGGTACTACGCCGATAAGCAGGAAGCCGCATTGCGCGCCAGCATGGCCAACACCGGTGTAGAAGTTCAGCGTGAAGGCGACAACATCAAGCTGGTGATGCCAGGCAACATCACGTTCGCCACTGACTCTTCAGCGATCGCCAGCAGCTTCTACTCGCCCCTGAACAACCTGGCTGGCTCGTTGAAGCAGTACAACCAGAACATGATCGAAATCGTCGGCTACACCGACAGCACCGGCAGCCGCCAGCACAACATGGACCTGTCGCAGCAGCGCGCGCAGAGCGTTGCGACCTACCTCTCCTCCCAAGGGGTTGATGCCTCCCACCTGTCGGTACGGGGCGCCGGCCCTGATTCGCCCATCGCCAGCAATGCCGACGTCAACGGCCGCGCCCAGAACCGCCGCGTCGAGGTCAACCTCAAGCCGATCCCTGGCCAGCAGTATCAACAGCAGCAGTAACGCTGTGATCTGAAATCAGAAACCCCGGCCAGTGTGCCGGGGTTTTTGTTTGCCGAGCAGATTTCTCCCATCCCTTGTAGGAGTGAGCTTGCTCGCGATAGCGGAGTGTCTGGCAACTGATAAGCGCCTGACAGAGTGCCATCGCGAGCAAGCTCACTCCTACAGCAGCGTATAAATGCAGCCTTCAGGATCTGGCGGGATAGCGTTCATGCATCTGCGCGAGCAGCGCGTCCTTGTCTTGCCACAGTTGGTTGATCCACTGCTGAAACTCCAGGCGGTAGGCATCGTCCTGGTCGTAGTTTTTGCCAATGAACTGCGGCGGGATCTGCACTTCCTCGAAATGCGCGACGACTTCGCGGACGTTCCCGCAAAGCAGGTCCCAATACCCTGGTCGACCGGCCGGGTAATGGATGGTCACGTTGACGATGGATTCCAGCTGTTCGCCCATGGCGTCAAGCACGAAGGCAATGCCGCCCGCCTTGGGCTTGAGCAAGTAGCGAAACGGTGAAGCCTGCTGCGCATGTTTGGCCTCGGTGAAGCGCGTGCCTTCGACGAAGTTGAAAATGCCAACCGGGTTGTTGCGAAACTTCGCACAGGTGCGGCGGGTGGTGGCCAGATCCTTGCCCTTCTTTTCCGGGTGCCGGGCCAGATACGCCTTGCTGTAGCGTTTCATGAACGGAAAGCCCAGCGCCCACCAGGCGAGGCCAATCACCGGCACCCAGATCAGTTCTTGCTTGAGAAAAAACTTAAGCGGACGAATGCGCCGGTTCAGGACGTACTGCAGCACCATGATGTCGACCCAGCTCTGGTGATTGCTCGTGACCAGGTACGAGTGCTGATAATCCAGGCTTTCCAGCCCGCTCAAATGCCAGCGGGTGTGGCCGAGCAGATCCATCCAGGCGGTGTTGTTACTGATCCATGCTTCGTGGATGTGGCTCATCAGCCAGTCAGTCACCTTCTGCGCAGCCGGGAAGGGCAGACACAGTTTGAAAATGGCGACGATGAACAGCGGCGTGCAGCACAGAATCGTGTTGAGCGCCAACAGCAGCGAGGCAATGACGCCGCGCAAAGGGGCGGGCAGGAAATCCATGTGCATCTAACTCCAGGGGCAGTCAGCCGCCGGTGGGTTCCGGCGGGGTTATTGTGGGCAAGCGATGTTGCAACGCAACGTTAGTGCGGCAGGGTGGCCGCCTGAATCGCCGTCAGCGCAATGGTATAGACGATGTCGTCAACCTGAGCCCCGCGGGGCAGATCGTTGACCGGCTTGCGCAAGCCTTGAAGCATGGGGCCCAGGCTCACGCAGTCCGCACTGCGCTGCACCGCCTTGTAGGTCGTGTTACCTGTATTCAGATCCGGAAACACGAACACATTGGCGCGACCCGCCACCGGGCTGTCTGGCGCCAGTTGCCGGGCGACGTGCTCGTTGGCGGCGGCATCGTATTGCAAAGGCCCGTCAATCAACAGCCCACGCTGGGTCTCGCGCGCCAGTTGTGTGGCTTCGCGCACCTTTTCCACTTCTTCGCCGCTGGCTGAATTGCCGCTGGAGTAGCTGATCATCGCCACCCGGGGCGACAGACCGAACGCCACGGCCGAGTCGGCGCTTTGAACGGCAATCTCGGCCAGTTCCGTGGCGCTCGGGTGCGGGTTCATGATGCAGTCGCCGTACACGAGCACCTGCTCCGGAAACAGCATGAAAAAAACCGAGGAAACCAGAGTGCAGCCGGGTGCCGTCTTGATCAGCTGCAGTGCGGGACGAATGGTGTTGGCGGTCGAATGAACCACCCCCGACACCAGCCCGTCCACTTCGTCGAGGGCCAACATCATGGTGCCGATCACCACCGGGTCCTCCAGTTGCTGCTCGGCCATGGGTGCATTCAGGTTTTTGCTGCGGCGCAAATCCACCATCGGCGCCACGTAACGCTCGCGAATCTGGTCCGGATCAAGAATCTCCAGTCCCGGCGGCAATTCAATACCGTGGGCGCGCGCGACGGCATTCACTTCCTCGGGCTTGGCCAGCAGCACGCAACGCGCAATGCCGCGCGCCTGACAGATCGCCGCTGCTTGCACGGTCAGCGGCTCGGCGCCTTCGGGCAATACAATGCGTTTGTTGGCCGCCTGAGCGCGCTGAATCAATTGATAGCGAAATACGGCCGGTGACAGGCGCATTTCACGCGGAGTACCGCAGCGTTGGTGCAGCCAGTCGGCATCGAGGTGGCTGGCCACGAAATCGGTGATGATTTCCGCACGTTCGCGGTCATCGATGGGGATTTCCTTGTTCAACTGATTGAGTTGAGTCGCGGTGTCGTACGAGCCGGTGCTCACCGACAGCACCGGCAGACCCGCCTGTAGCGCGCCTCGGCACAGGTCCATGATGCGCGGATCGGGCAGGGTGTCGCTGGTAAGCAGCAAGCCGGCCAACGGCACGCCATTGAGCGTCGCGAGGCTCACGGCCAGAATGATGTCGTCGCGATCACCCGGCGTGACCACCAGCACGCCCGGCTTGAGCAACTGGAGGGTGTTGAGCACCGTGCGTGCACAGATGATGATCTTTGACATGCGTCGCTGTTCGTAGTCGCCGGCGTTGATGACTTGCGCGCCGAGCAGATCCGCCACGTCGCGGGTGCGTGGCGCGTTCAGGTCGGCCTGAAAAGGGATGCAGCCGAGCAAGCGAAAGTCGCCACTGCGCAACAGCGGCGAGTGTTCCTTGAGTCGCGCCGAAAAGGTTTCCATGCTCTCGTCTGTGCGCACTTTGTTGAGGATCACGCCAAGCACTTTCGGGTCTTTCGGGCCGCCGAACATCTGCGCTTGCAGCTCGACGCGCCCGGAAAGCTCGGTCAGCACTTCGTTTTCCGGGGCCGATACCAGAATGACTTCCGCATCGAGGGCTTTGGCCATGTGCAGGTTGACCCGCGCGGCATAGCTGGCGCTGCGTGTCGGGACCATGCCTTCGACGATCAGCACATCACGGCCGATCGAGGCCTCTTGGTACAGATTGATGATCTCTTCCAGCAGCTCGTCGAGCTGACCGTCGCCAAGCATGCGTTCAACGTGGGCCAGCCCCAGCGGCTTGGGCGGTTTGAGGCCGTGGGTACGGGCGATCAGTTCAGTCGAGCGTTCCGGGCCGATATCGCCAGGGTGAGGCTGGGCGATGGGCTTGAAAAAGCCGACCTTGAGCCCGGCGCGTTCCAGGGTGCGCACCAGCCCCAGGCTGATGGACGTCAGGCCCACACCAAAATCTGTGGGCGCGATAAAGAAAGTCTGCATGCGGGCTTCTCGAAAATGAGCAGTGCAAGGGTCGTGGCGCAATGAATTCAGCCATCGGACCGGATATACCAGGACGCTGTTCAGTCGCAGCGTCTCAACGGGGCCCAAGGTTAGCGTTATCTGACCCCGACGCGCACCAGCCGCAATCAAAGGACTGGCCGATTTTCGAAAGGCGCTGGGCAGGATCGAGCACCCAGGCGCGGGATTGCCAGGGCGGGTCGTGGCGCAAATGCTGGGTGTGACCGCAGGACAGTTCGACCACCCAGTGCCCCACCAGGTCCTGATGAAAGCCGGTAATGATGGCGTGGGGGAAAGGGGCGTTCGGGGATTCCACTCGGGGCCGTCCGTCTGAGTTGCGTTCGCTTTCGCGCGAGTGCTTGGTTAGACTTGGTCGCTCATATCTATTTGCAAAAGGTCTCGCCCCATGCCGATCGCCGCCAACAAGGCTGTCTCCATCGACTATACCCTGACCAATGACGCTGGTGAGGTCATCGACAGTTCTGCCGGCGGCGCGCCGCTGGTTTACCTGCAAGGTGCAGGCAATATCATCCCGGGTCTGGAAAAGGCGCTGGATGGCAAGGATGTCGGCGACGAACTGAAAGTGTCCATCGAGCCTGAAGATGCCTACGGCGAATACTCGGCCGAGCTGGTCAGCACCCTGAATCGCAGCATGTTCGAAGGCGTCGACGAGCTGGAAGTCGGTATGCAGTTTCACGCCTCGGCGCCGGACGGTCAGATGCAGATCGTGACCATCCGCGACCTGGACGGCGACGACGTCACTGTAGACGGCAATCACCCGCTGGCCGGCCAACGCCTGAACTTCGATGTGAAGATCGTTGCCATCCGTGACGCGAGCGAAGAAGAAATGGCCCACGGCCACGTGCACGGCGAAGGTGGTCATCACCACTGATTGTCCTGCTAAGCTGAGTGAGCTGGCCAGGCGTCCTCGCGGTCTTGTGAAAACGTTTGTTTTTGCGGTCTGACAGGGCGCCTTTTTCGGCCGAGGGTTTCCAGGGGAGTTGTCATGAGTGTATTTCACGAGCTGAAGTTGAAGGCTCTGGATGGCCAGGAGCTGCCCCTCGCCCCGCTCAAGGGCAAAGTGGTTCTGGTGGTCAACGTTGCGTCCAAGTGCGGCCTTACGCCGCAATACGCGGCGCTGGAAACGCTTTATCAAAAGTACAAAGACCAGGGCTTCAGCGTTCTCGGCCTGCCGTGCAATCAGTTCGCCGGTCAGGAACCGGGTACTCAGGACGAGATTCAGGCGTTCTGCTCGCTGAACTACGGGGTGACGTTTCCGCTGGGCGACAAGCTTGAGGTCAACGGACCGCACCGCCACCGGCTCTATCAGATGCTGGCGGGCGAGGGCGCCGAGTTTCCCGGGGACATCACCTGGAATTTCGAGAAGTTTCTTGTCGGCAAGGATGGACGCGTTCTGGGCCGCTTTTCGCCAAGTACGACGCCGGATGACGCCAAGGTGATCAGTGCCATCGAGAAGGCGCTGCCCTAGTATTCCGGTTCGCAGTCCCTCTTCTTACCCTTAATCATTCCAGTCAATAGTGCTTCGTATCCCCTGCGCTTCGGCTCATTCTGTATGACCTTCATCATATTTCCGGAATGCCGAGGACGCCTGCATGCCTGTTCAAGCTTTGTTCAAACCCTTCCACATGGGCAGCTTCGTGTTGCCGACGCGCGTCGTGATGGCGCCGATGACCCGCTCCTTTTCACCCGGCGGCGTCCCGAATGCGAAAGTCATTGAGTACTACCGTCGCCGCGCGGCGGCTGGCGTTGGCTTGATCATTACCGAAGGCACGACGGTTGGCCACAAGGCGTCGAATGGCTACCCCAACGTGCCGCAGTTTTTCGGCGACGCTGCGCTGGATGGCTGGCGCAAAGTCGTGGAGGCGGTTCACCAAGAGGGCGGCAAGATCGTCCCACAGCTCTGGCACGTGGGCGCTGTGCGTCGTCTTGGCACTGAGCCGGACGGCACGGTGCCGGCCTACGGCCCGACCGAGAAGCTCAAGGAGGGCAACGTTGTCGTCCACGGCATGAGCAAGCAGGACATTGACGAGGTCATCGCGGCGTTCGCCCAGGCGGCAAAAGATGCCAAGGCCATCGGCATGGACGGCGTCGAGATCCATGGGGCCCATGGGTATCTGGTCGATCAGTTCTTCTGGGAAGGCACCAACCAGCGGACGGACGAGTACGGCGGCGATCTCGCGCAGCGCTCACGCTTTGCCATCGAGTTGATTCAGGCCGTGCGCGCCGCCGTGGGCCCGGATTACCCGATCATCTTTCGCTACTCACAATGGAAACAGCAGGATTACAGTGCACGGCTGGTGCAAACGGCAGAGGCGCTCGACGCGTTTCTCAGGCCACTCTCCGATGCCGGTGTCGACATTTTCCACTGTTCGACGCGGCGTTTCTGGGAGCCTGAATTCGATGGCTCCGACCTGAACCTGGCCGGCTGGACCCGCAAGCTGACCGGCAAGCCGACCATCACCGTGGGCAGCGTCGGGCTTGACGGCGAGTTTTTGCAGTTCATGGTCAACACTGACAAGGTCGCCCAGCCCGCAAGCCTGGAAAACCTGCTCAAGCGCCTGGGCGACGAGGAGTTCGATCTGGTCGCGGTAGGTCGTGCATTGCTGGTCGATCCTGACTGGGCGCTGAAGGTCAAGGAAGGCCGCGAGCACGACATTCTGCCGTTCAGCCGTGAGGCCCTGGGTCGACTGGATTGACGGTCCGGCGGTCCGGCTTTGATGGGCGACTACGCCCCTAAAACAACGCCATGCGGCGTCTCGCTCGCAGCGCGCAGGTACGTCTCGAATGAGTCGATAATCCCGGCCCATCCCTGGCGACTGGCGTGCTGGCGGGCATTCAGCCTGACCCGGCGCAAGGTTTCTTGATCCTCGAGCATCCAGCGCGCAGCATCAATGAAGCCTTCCTCATCCCCCGGCATCGCCACCGCGCCGTTATGGCCGTGCCGAATATGCTGGGCCGCCGCCGCTTCGTCATAGGCGATCACGCCCAGCCCGGAAGCCAAGGCTTCCAGGACTACATTGCCGAAGGTTTCCGTCAGGCTGGGAAACAGAAACAGGTCACTCGACGCATAGTGTGCCGCCAGCGTATCCCCACGCTGGGTGCCGCAGAAAATCGCATTCGGAAGCTGCCGCTGCAGCGCCGCCTTGACCGGCCCGTCGCCGACGATGATCAGCCGCAGGTTTTTCTGGGGATAGGTGCTGACCAGCCCCTCAAAGGTGGTCTTCAACGCGCCCAGGTTTTTCTCCGCCGCCAGCCGACCGACGTGCAGGATCGCCGTATCGTCCGCCTCAAGCCCCCAACTTTCACGCAGGGCGCTTGAACGTTTGGACGGGTGAAACAACTGGCAGTCAACGCCGCGCGACAGCAGTTCCAGCCGTTCGAAACCACGCCGTTCGAGTTCGGTTTTCTGGGTGAAACTGGGCACGAGGGTGGCATTGGAGCGGTTATGAAACCAGCGGAGATAGGTGGTCAGCACCCGGGTGATGAAGCTCAGACCGTACTGCCGGGTGTAGTGCTGAAAGTTGGTGTGAAACCCGCTGACGATAGCGATCCCGAGCCGCCGCGCGGCGCGCAGTGCGGACAATCCCAAGGGTCCTTCCGTCGCGATATACAGCACGTCCGGACGATTACGCTGCCAGCGGCGCAAGAGTTTATGCATCGACGACTGCCCCCACTGCAACCCCGGATAACCCGGAATCGGCCAGCCCCGGCACAACATCAAATCCTCGCCCGCCACCCGCAGCTCATCGTCGCTTTGTCGGGGTCGAATCACCTCAACCCGATGCCCCCGCAAGCGCAGACCGTCGCACAAACGGCTAAGCGTATTGGCGACGCCGTTTATCTCCGGTGCGTAGGTTTCAGTGATCAGGGTAATGCGCAGGGATTTACTCATGAGATCAGTTTCTGAGCGGGTCATTGCGCTTGCGTGGCGGTTGGGTGATGGATTTGTGACCGCAAATGACCAACCAGAAGCAATATGGCTTCGCTCGAGCCTGACCATTTGATAAGACGATCCAGAGCGGTCGGGTTCGAGCAAGGCTGCGGGCTACCGGACGTGTCACCCGCCCACGGTGAATGGCACCAGCCGTGACCCACCGATGCGCTCGAAGGCGGCCGGCGCTGGCTCGTAGTGGGTCTGCACCGGGTTCAGGCTGATGAGTTGCAGGTGCGAGCGGGGCTCGCTGGGCCTGGCAAGGTTCGCGGCTTCAGCCTTTAGGGTCTGTGAAACGAACGGTTGAGTGGCCTGAGCCAGTGCTTGCATGAAGGCGGGGGCATTGGGTTCCGGCTTCGTGCGCCTGTCCATCAGGAAGGAGCCAGGGCTGGTGATTGTTTTGATCGGAGTGCTCGGTGTGGATTCCATGGGCGTGTAACTCCTCGGGATGGTTACGCCGATTGGTACAAAAGGGTCGGCAAATGCTCGCCCGGAGTGGGCATGTCCATGGTTAAACAGGAAGGCTGTGGGACGTGGCGAATACCGTCGTAGGAATCGTCCTGATTTTTCCCGGGTTGATTAAAAGAGTGTTTCCACCTTTAGCATGCGTCGCCTCAACTTCTGGAGGAAACGCTGTGTCCGAGCAATTCAATGCGCCACCTGCTGCCGACCTGACGGCTTTGCCTACAAGCGGCCCACCGTTTTATACCGTGTCGCTGATCAAGCTGACGGTGATGATGCTGATCACCTGCGGGCTGTACGGGCTCTACTGGTATTACAAAAACTGGTCGCGTTACAAAGCGTATTCGGCAAAACCGATCTGGCCGGCCCCGCGTGCGATTTTCGCGTTGCTTTTTGTGCCGTCCATGTTTGGCAAAGTGGACGCGTTGCTGAAGGAGAAAGGGCAGCGGGGGATGCCTTATTGGGGCACGCTTGCGGCAGGTATGATTCTTCTGGCACTCGCCCCGTCACTTGTCGTGTTTGTCCATGGCATCGCAGCAGGCTTGAGAGGTGGCGCTTCGGCAGGCCTTGGACTTATACCGTTAGGAATATCCGTCATTTCGACGTTCGCACAGTTCCTGATCATGCTCAGAGTGCAGTCGTTCATTAACCGGCTGAACCGCGACGCCGAAGGAAGCTGCAAGTGTGGCTCTACGTTTGGTGAAGGGGTGTGGGCGATGCTGGGCTTGATGTGCTGGGCAGTTGTGATAATTATCATTGTCATGATTGAATCTATCAGAATGTATTTCTCCAGCCGTGGCCTTTAGCCAGATGAGCGAGTAGCTACACTGGTAGAGCCTGCACTCACACAAAAAAGGCCTCCATCGAGGCCTTTTCTCTGCATCAGCGAAACCGCTCTGCCAGCGCCGCATCCTTACGTGTGGCATCCCAAGCAGGTCGCGCTGGGTCACCCAGGTCGGAAGCAACCTGTGCTGCCGCCTATCTCCAAAGACAGGCAGCCGGGAGTGACCTCAAGTTGCAGATACTGAAACAGATCCGATAACTCTCCGTATGCCGGGTTGGGCTTGGCGTCCCACTCTACGACTAGCCACCTCGCATCCGGAGATACCTCAAACCACTCGATGGCCTCGGTCGAACCCTGCATGCCCACGCCAACTTTCTCCAGTTCTTTGTTGGCCTGGTAGGGCAGGGCTATCCTTTCTTGAGTCGAGTCCGTCCAGACACTCGATAGGGTCGATCCGTCCTTGAATTGCCAATACACCGTCATTGGCTTAATGGGAGGCGGCTTCATCGGATCGTAATGAAAGACTTCAACCAGGTAGTGAGTGTCGATTTGATTAGCGTCCTGCTCATCGAGCCTTCGATGAGCCTCAGCTAAAGTGAACTCATCAGGTTCTGTGTATGTGATCGGCTGGTTTGTTGGTTTTTTCCACCAAAAATTAAACATGTGGCTACTGGGTGCTACGTCGAACCAGCGTGTTGGGGCGGCCATTTGAGAAGTGCTTAGCCCTATTTTTGTGATTGTCCTGTTGGGATCGTAGTGAAGCATTGCACGGGACGATGGGTCAGCGGTGAGCTTCATAGAGGCAGCGGGCCCATGGTCAAATTGGACGTGAACGAACTCCGGCTTGATGCGAGGAGGCTCACGGTAACGAGCGTAACGCATTTCCAAAATGTAGTGACTTGTCCAGAAATCCACTGGAGCGTATTTATTCTGGATGGCGTATTCCAAAAGTGCACTCTTCGGCCGCTCCCGGAATGAGTCGAATGCAAGCTCATGAGCGGGTCGAAGATTGGGTTCGCTTTCTAACGTCAGGACGTCGTCCTCGACAGACCAGAGCCCTTTCGCAAAGCCACTGGCACTTCCATATTCGACTCCCGCCGTGAATGTCCCGTCTCTTTCCAACTGCAATCCAGCAGCCATTTCCATCACGCCGTGCAGGTAATATCGTCCTTCGAACGCTTGGGTTTCAGCGCGTGTGCAGGTCGCGACTATCCACAGGAGAACGATAAGGCAGGGTTTGGAATTAAAACTGCCTCTTAACTTGAGTAGATTCATACATCCCTTTCATATGTCGCGCGCTCAAGCGCTGAGGAGAATAGTTCTTTGAGTTGCTGGCGATCGATTTTGGCAGCGGAGTATCAGCGCGACTATTCACCACGAGCCATACGGGATGCCGAATTTCTCGACATAGGCTCTGGACTCAGCCGATGGCTGAACGAATTTGCCACCAGATAAGCCGTCACTTGGCCCGTTCGGATCGACCTTGGCCTGGACCCTCGTGACCTCACTAGGTGACAAGCAGGGTCCTGTTACCCAAACTTTTACAATGCCGCCCGGTGCCAGGCCAATGACGATGGCTTCTCGGTATTCATCCTCTGTTTTTCCCGTAAACCGACAAAAGGCTTTTTCCTTTTTGCGCATGATTTCGCGAATCGATTCAGGGATGTCGATGCGCGCGTGATAGATCTGTGGTTCGAGCAGTGATTGCCAGCGAACATAGATCTCATCGGGAAGGTCAGCTTTGAGATATTTACCTTTGCCCCAGCCCACGCGCTCGGGCCAGCCTTTGGGATCGCCTTTGAATTTGTCTGGCATACCCTTGCTTCGCGCCCGTGGATAGCCAATGGACGGCACGCCTCTGGCTGCTTCAAAGCTGACATAACCGCTGATGTCCAAGACATTAACTGTTTCAATCCAGGCCTCCATATAATCGGGGGCAAATACACCCAGGCGCCACGCGTTGTATGGCATTGAACGACTGTTTGCGGTAGTGCAGCCAGTGAGCAGCATCAAGGACAGGGCGAGCGACAAAAGCTTATTCATTGGGATGCACCATGCGCAGACCGTTATTACCTGAGCGGTTGATGACCACGGTATCGAATTTACTTTTCCAGTCATTGGCCGGATTCCAGTGGGAGTAGGGCTGGACATAGTGTTGAAAGAGCAATGTCTCTTCGGCCGGACTCAATACGTAGGTGCTGGACTTCCCTCACACGTCAGCGGTTAGCTCGTCTGCAATGGGCGGTAGTCCATCCGGCAATGAACACCTTCATTTAATTCCTCACCACGACCCATATGGAATGCCGAACTTCTCGACATAGGCTTTTGACTCAGCCGATGGCTGAACAAACTTGCCACCAGATAAGCCGTCACTTGGCCCGTTCGGATCGACCTTGGCCTGAACCCTCGTGACCTCAATGGGAGAAAAACAGGGTCCTGTTACCCAAACTTTCGCGATACCACCTGGCGCTAAGCCGATGACGATCGCTTCGCGGTAGCCGGTGATCCATTTCGCGTCGAAGCGACAAAATACTTTTTCGCCCTTGCGCATAATCTCCCGGGTCGATTCCGGAATGTCGATACGTGCGTGATAAATCTGCGGTTCGAGCAGTGATTGCCAGCGGATATAGAGTTCTTTGGGTAGATCCGCCCGCTTGACGTATTTCCCAGCACCCCATCCGGGGCGCGCTGGCCACCCCTTCGGATCGCCCTTGAATACCTCGGGAATCCCTTTGCTGAAAGCGCGGGGATACGTCATTGAAGGTATTCCCCTGCCTGCTTCAAAAATCACATAACCGCTGTTATCCAACACATTGGCTGTCTCAATCCAGACCTCCATGTAATCGGGAGCGAAGAAGCCAAGGCGCCATGCGTCATATGGCATTGACCGGCTGCTGGCAGCCGTGCAGCTGGTGAGCAGCAGCATCAGTGCGACGCCTAGTACGAGCTTATTCATTGGGATGCACCGTTCTCAGGTAGTTTTCGCCAGGCCGGTTGGTGAACAGCGTGTCGCGTTCGGCAGACGGATGAGTGACGGGGTTCCAGTGAGCAGAGAGGTGAATGTAGCGTCGGTAGAGCAATGCCTCTTCGGCCGGGCTTAAACCGTAGGAGCCGGATTTTCCCAACGCATAAGCCATAAGTTTTTCGTGGATGGGCAGGAGCTCAGAAGGCAAGGCAAGGCGTTTATCCTCGTCTGGGACTTCCCGAAACGGCACGCCATGTTGCACCGCCAGCTCACGCATGATGCGCAGATAAACAAGCGCCAGATCGCTGCGCACTTCCCGCTGGCTGCTCACTGCGGCATAAACTCGTTTAGTGTGAGAGACATCGCCTTTGGCGTTGTGGGTGACGTCGACATGCCAGGTGCGTATTTCCAGCGGCAGGGCGTAGTTGGCGTAGATTGCTTCGACCTGCTGCAAGTCTTGCTGGGTGAGTTGATAACTGACCGCGCTCTGGTTAGGTGCGGTTTTAGCGATTTCGTTGTTGCGAGGCTTGCTCAGCATCACGCGCTCGACCATGTCGGGCAGATATCCGCCGCCCAGATCGGAGTGCACGCCGGGGAGAAGAATCTCGGCACCGCTCGCCTGATTTAGCGAAAAGTTATAGCGGCGTTCGTCTTTGGCTACCAAATGCACGACCTTTCGCGCTGCATCCGGCGCCAGCCGAATTTCAATGCCGGGGTTGATGGCGTTATTGCCGTTGAAGTCTCCGTGCATCCAGTCCGCAATAGCGGCCACCGTATCGAAAATGCCGATGTAGTTGATGCAGAAATCTTTTTGAGGCCTCCAGGCGAAGCTTTCGGCAAAGCCTGGTGAGCCGGCAGGGATGGCTTTAGAAAGGATGCTGGTTGCCCCCTTTAGTACTTCGTTCGCGAAGTCTCTTGCCGCCGCCGCACCACGACTGAATCCAAAAATATCGAACTCGATGCGCCTGATACCCCTGTCAGGATTATTTTCGAGAAACGGTTTGAGGATCTTCAACAGCAAATCCGGGCTCTGCTCGACGCGGGCCCTGACCCCTTGCGGCCCGAGCCCGGTGGCTTGGGAATACAGCGAGTCCCCATGCTTGCTGCTCGTGCCAATGCCTTCGACGTAAACGGGAAACGAAGCCTCAGTCTCTTCATCTGAAATTTGCTTGTCACTGTCGTCTCTGTAGAGTTCATAGAGCTTTGCCACATTACTGCTGTCATTCCCGAAACTGTCATCCGGTGCGCCGCCATTGCCATCAAAGCCGTGCTTCTGGCAGAACGCGACGATGTCAGGGGCTGCCTCTGCGAGATTCACGTCACGGGCATAGCAAGCGCGTGCTTTTTCACTGTTGTCACGGTTGTTACCCGTGCCATCGAAGAACATGCCGATGCGAAGGGTGATCAATTGCTCCAGTTCGACCTCTTCCTCTTCTTCCTCCCCAAGTTCAGGTGTGGGCCGCGGGTTCATCCTTTCTTCGGACTGCGGAAAGTCGATCGCCACGTGTCCGGGCAGCATCGTGTGGACGGGCATGGTTCTGCCGTCCTTGTCGGTCACGCCGTTGAACACTTCGCCATTCTGCGTGGTGATCCGGTAACGGACAAAGCGTGCTGCAGCTTGTTGCGCGTC
>NZ_DASVUM010000064.1:0-7460 GCF_036387035.1 Pseudomonas sp.
TATCGCGGCCATTCAAAGCGGCGCGTTGATCGGTGCAGCAACCGAGCACCTCGACACCATCAACCTGGATGTCCCGACCTCCGTGCCTGGCGTTGACACCGTCCTGCTCAACCCACGCAATACCTGGGCTGACAAAGCGTCGTACGACGAAGCAGCGAAGGCCTTGGCTGGCCTGTTCATCGAGAACTTCAAGAAGTTCGAAGTGAGCGACGCGATCAAGGCAGCGGGTCCGAAGCTGTAAGATCGGAGCCTGCCAAAAAGAAACCGCCCTTCGGGGCGGTTTTTTGTTGGCGGGTGTTTATGCCGTACGAAGTTTGGTGCATGTGCAGGCGCCCGTGTTGAAGCGGATCGCTGGTTCCTGGCTGCAACCGGATGTTGCGTCCGGCCCATGAAAGCGCTGACTACAAACTGTGGGAGCCGGCTTGCTGGCGAATGCACTGCGTCATTTGACGTCGCTTTATCCGAACCACCGCGTTCGCCAGCAAGCCGGCTTCTACGGTAGGTTAGCGTCGCTGCTACCCTCCAGCTTTCGTTGTCACCGGAAAATCCTGGGTGATGTCAAAGCTACCCTTCGCCACAACGCTTTTCGCGTTACACAGCTTCGCGTCGAACCCCGGGTGCCGCTCGCCGTGCTCGGCGGCGTAAGCAGCGGCTTCCCGGGTGCATTCGTCAGTGGGCTGCTCAGGTGAGAGCGCCGCGTTGAACTGAAACGTACCGATCAGCCGGTAGCGGTCGAGCAGAGGGTTGGGTGAGCTGAGTTTTTCGATTTTGCTGAAAATGAGTTGGACGTTGCTATTGCTGCCGCCCTTGTCAGCATCGAAATACTGATAGTAGGAACCGGTGTCATAGGACGCGCTGTTTTCATCGTGGGCAACTTCGACGCGTCCACCCTGAAACATGATCGCCTTCTTCTCCTGGTCGGGGTTGTCGAACGAGAATCCGAGGATCGGGCCGATGCTTACCTCATTGCGGTCGCCTTCGGCTTCTTGATCCGCGCTCAGTGTCAGCCAGTTGGAGCCGGGCAATTTGCCGGGCAGGAAGCCTACGGCCACTTGGTCGTCTCTGGCCTCATAGTGCAGGTTCAGCGCACCGCTGACATCGACAACCATGATCTTCTGCGGGGGCGATGCACTCGCAGTCGCCGTGGCGGGTGCTTTGGCATCATCACCGCAGCCTGAAAGAAGCGCAGCTGAGGCGGCGAGTAGCAGCGGTAGCAAGCGGGTGTTGGTTCGCGGGGCTGCGTTAGGCATGGTGTTCCGTCCGTATTCGCTGCGGTTGTCTCGACCTTAGCTCCCTATGACCGCAGAAAGCGCTGACGGGTCAATGGCTCGATGACAAATAGCAGAACGAAGAAACCGCCCCTCGGTGGGGACGGTTTCCTTGGGAATTCTTTTCGCCATCGCCGCGCTCACTCAGGAGGGCATTGGCGTTGAACGGTCCAGCCAGACAGCTGGCTTGCGGCATGCTTCATGCGCGTGTACTGAAGTTCAGCAGATATCTTTGTAAGCGCTGTCACCTTTTGCGAGGTTGGCCGCCAGGCCTTCCACCGGCACAAACGGCGCCCCCGCGACCTTACCAAATCCGGTGCTTTTGTCGGCGTGAGTGACATAGCGCTCGGTTTTATGATCTTCAACCAACACCATGTATGACTGGCTGCGCATTTTGATGAAGTCAGCCTCGTGCATGACGATGCTTTGATGAAGGCGGCTAATTTCGGTGGGTGACAGATTGAGTTTTCGTTGCAGCTTTGTGCCCCATCGGGTCAAACACACTTCGGCATAGTGCCGAACCAGCGTGCCGGGTTCGGTAAGTTGGCCTGGCCCGCTGGCCCCCGTGAGCGATGCATTACCCACCAGCGAAGCGTGACGCCCGGCCATGGGAAAAATGCTGACCTTGGTCTTGGGATCGGTTTTCGGAATGACGCAAGAAAACCCTTTAGAGCGTTCATCGCGCGCATAGAACCCGACGTACTGTTTGACGTTACTGCCAAGCGCCACTTTCTCGGGCTGATTGTTCAAAGGGCCTGGTACTGGATCAACCGCAAATATATTGACCGGTATGTGACGTGTTGCCGGATTGACCATGAGTGCGTTGGCAAGCATATGACAGCTGACCCCGCCACGACTCCAACCCACTAAGTTGATCTGTTTGGGGATCACGCCGCCTTTTCGCAAGCTCTTGATCAACTGTTGCTGAATTTGCTGCGGGCTGATGCGATTGCCATAGTCGTACTGCCGCCAGAACCAGGAGCCGTGAGCCTGCGCGTCAGGGATCGGTACGTCGGCTTTTTTGAGACGCAAATAGTCAGCCTCTGACAGCTTGGTTCTTTGCCAGTCGAATTTACCCTGAATGATTTTCACGGCGTGCTGCACATTTTCGTGCCAGCCCTTGCCGAATGCGGTGCCGGTCCAGCCAAAACCCTTAGACTCGGTGAACAACTCATCCGCTTGCAGATTGCCGCTACCCGGCCCGTCAATGATGATCCATTCCGCAAACTCGTGACCTTGAATATTGTTAGCCAAGGTCGCGATTAGTTCACCGTTCCAGTAGTTCTTATTGAGAATGTCATATTTTGTCGAACCTGTGCCGCAAAAGAAAAGTGTAAAAGTTGTCATGTTTCTAACCTCGTTGGTGGATAGGAATACCGAGGGTAGAAGACCGATGGTGAATACGCTGGCTGCGGTTGTTACTTGATGTTCTACAACGAGTTATGGCAAGTATCTGATGGTGTTAGTTATTCGCCTGTCAGGCCGAGTAATCCCGTGCCGCGGTGCAGTATTGCTCTTGCGCGAGTTTGTTCTTGTCACTCTTGTCTTTGGCGACGCGTTTGCTCCAGTCGCTGCACATATCTTTGAAGTAGGGCACGGCCGCACGGCGGCATTCGCGGTGTTCAACGCTGTCGGCGATAAAGTTCATGCAGACACTATTGGTTTCAATATGATTGTTATAAATCCGATAGCGCGCTTCATAGCGATTGCGCCCGTCAATCTCCCGAATGAACACGCCCGCCACTTCATAACGCTTTGCAGTTTCGGTCTTGGGCGTGGCGGCGACGGTCTTGTAGTTCGCCAGGTAGCGGTCTGAAACCATGCCTTGCGGACGGGAGGACTGTGAGTCGTTGGCTTGTGTGTCACCGAAACGACAGTTAATGACGTCTCGGTCGATCACGTTGCCGTCTTTCATACAGGTGTCGAGCGGCCGCGCCGTGGCGGGAGGCGAGGTGTCTGCCTTCGGTGCGATGTAAACGACCTGTTCGACGTTGCGCACCGGGGCGATGAGCTGTGCCGGTTCGGGTTCGCTGGCTTCTGCGACGAGAGGGGCGGGGATGACCGTCGCAGCCGGCTTGGGCGTCCGAAACATCTGCGCGATAAGGAACATGATTGCGATCAGCAACGCGAGGCAGATCAGGACGCTGCTCAGCGGCCAGTTGCCCTTGTTGGAGGTGCCGCTGCGCCGGGCGGGATGAGCGCCGAGCACGACGTCGAACTGATCGGGCGCCAGCCGTTGCATAATGAGCCCGTCATCCTCGGGCTGGGGTGTGGTGTGCATTGCCTCTCCTTGGCGAATCGCTTGATGTCGACCGGTTTTGAGTCGATCGGGGGTGCCTGACGTGCAGCGGTTGAATAGATTGCGCGAGATTAATCGTCGAGATGCCGTTTTGCCAGCACTTGCACGCAGTGTCCGTATCCGGGATGTATCCTGTTCGATATTTCTGTAATGGTTTAGGTGTATTGCGCCCGGACCCACCGCGCTATGGTTCACGCCCTTGCGACGGTCAAAGGAGTGGCAGCACATGCATCAAACCCTTGAGCAGGTTTTCGGTTATCGGCAATTTCGCGCCGGACAAGAGGCCGCTATCAGCGCGGTTTTGGCAGGGCGCTCCGCCGCGGCCATATTTCCCACCGGTTCCGGCAAATCCCTTTGCTATCAGCTACCGGCTTTGCTCCTGCCGCATCTGACGTTGGTGGTGTCGCCACTGTTGGCGCTTATCCAAGACCAGTTGGCGTTCCTTCAGCGACACGGCATTGCGGCTGCGAGCATTGACTCCGCGCAAAGCCGTGACGACGTCGCCGATGTCATGGCACGGGCGCGCTCCGGTGAGCTGAAAATCCTGATGATTTCCGTCGAACGCCTGAAAAATGAACGCTTCAGGCATTTCATCACTCAGGTGCCCATTTCTCTGCTGGTGGTCGACGAGGCGCACTGCATCTCCGAGTGGGGCCACAACTTCCGGCCTGATTACCTGAAACTCCCCGACTACCAGCGTGAGTTCAACATCCCCCAAGCGCTGCTTTTGACGGCCACCGCGACGCCTCAGGTAATTGACGACATGCAGAGCAAGTTCGGCATCGCGCTGGACGATGTGGTGACGACCGGGTTCTACCGGGCCAACCTCACCCTGCGGGTTGAGCCGGTGGCAGGCCGGGACAAGCGTCGGCGCCTGGTGGAGTGGCTCGGCGCACGCGCCGGGCAGCCGAGCATTGTCTACGTCACCCTGCAGAAGACCGCCGAATTCGTGGCGGCTCACCTGTCGCAGAACGGCATCCCGGCGTACGCCTATCATGCAGGTCTGCCACACGATAAGCGCGAGTCCATCCAGCGCCAGTTCATGGATGGACGGCTGAACTGCATTGTCGCCACCATCGCCTTCGGGATGGGCATCGACAAGAGTGACATCCGCAGCGTCGTGCATTTCGATTTGCCCAAATCCATCGAGAACTACAGCCAGGAAATCGGGCGTGCGGGGCGCGACGGGGCGAGGTCGGAATGTCTGGTTCTGGCCAATCGTGACAGCCTGAACGTGCTGGAGAACTTCGTGTACGGCGACACGCCGGAGCAGGAAGGCATCCGGCAGGTATTGGAAGATCTCCAGGGCGCGCGCAACGACAGTCAGTGGGAGTTTCTGCTGGCGCCTTTGTCGGACCTCAGCAACATCCGCCAACTGCCGCTCAAAACGCTGCTGGTGCAGCTGGAGCTGCGCGGCATCATTGCACCGCGTTACTCCTACTTCGCAGAGTACCGCTTCAAGTACCTGATCGAACCCCAGGTGTTGGTGCAACGGTTTGAGGGTGAGCGACGCGAGTTCGTGCAGGCGCTGACCGAAACCTCGAGCCGGGCGCGGACGTGGGCAACCGTTAACTTCGATGCGATGTATCAGCAATATCACGCCGAGCGCGGGCGAGTGGTGACGGCACTGGACTTCTTTCAGGAGAAGGGCTGGATCGAACTCGAAAGCAAACAGATGACGGAGGTCTACAGCCTCATCGCTGCCGACTTCGACGCGCCGGCGCTGAGCGAGGCGTTGCATGCCTACTTCGTCCATCACGAAAAGACCGAAGTCGCGCGCATCCATGCGATGCTCGAACTGTTTTCCAGCGAACAGTGCCTCAGTCATCGCCTGGCCCACTACTTTGGCGACGACCGTGCCCCGGAGCATTGCGGCCATTGTTCGGTGTGTGAGGGGCATGTGGCCGTTCTCCCCGAACCGCCAGCCCTGACGCCGCTGAGCGAACAGAACTTTGCGGACCTGTGCAGCGAGTTCGTCGGCAAGCACCTTGAGGTCCGAGGGCATGAGCCAGGCGCGGAGTGTCTGACGCGGTTTCTTTGTGGGATCAGCGTGCCGCTGTTTACGCGGCTCAAGGCCCGGAACATTGACGGGTTCGCGGCGCTGGAGGCGTATCCGTATGCCCAGGTGCGCGAATGGATTCAGCGCCAGATTGAATAGCACCCGCTGATTTCACAAACGACGTGGCACGACGAACAATAACGGAGGGAGCCACCATGAAAGACACCCCACAGCGCGCCGACTATCGCCACTTCCAACCGATCGTGACGCGCTGGCACGACAACGATGTGTACGGTCATATCAACAACGTGACGTACTACAGCTTTTTCGACAGCGCTGTGAACACCTACCTGATCGAACAGGGCGGGCTGGATATCCATGAAGGAGAAACGGTGGGATTTGTGGTGAGCTCGTCGTGCGACTACTTCGCGTCGATTGCCTACCCGGAGCGCATCGAGGTCGGTTTGCGGGTCGGAAAGCTTGGCAACAGCTCGGTGCAATATGAGCTGGCGGTGTTCAAGGAGGGAGATGCAGACGCACGGGCGGCAGGTCGCTTTGTGCACGTGTTCGTTGATCGTGCCTCTAATCAGCCGGTGCCGATTCCGGCGGGGTTGCGGCAGGCGCTTGAGCGGTTGGTGGTCTGATATGAAACCGGCCGCGTTATCGGCGGCCGGTGTTCATGGTTCATGGTTCATGGTTCATGGTTCATGGTTCAGGTTCGTGAGCCCAACCCGACGCTATCAGTCACGATGGTGTTTGCGATGACCGTACGCATGGCCGCGACCATGTTTGTAGTCACGACGGTCGCCACGGTAGCCACGGCCACGGTCGTCGTCACGGCGGCTTTCGTCGCCCATGTAGTTGCCGAGTGCGCCGCCCGCGCCGCCGCCTGCTGCAGCGCCGATCAGACTGCCGGTGCTGCCACCGACGCTACGGCCGATCACGTTGCCACCGGCGGCACCCAGGCCGCCGCCAATGGCAGCTTCGGTACGGTTCCGGCGGTTGGCGCCCACTGCGCCACCGGCCGCGCCGCCAAGGCCGGCGCCGATCGCCGAACCTGTGCTGCCGCCGACCTGTTGACCGACGACGGAGCCGAGTACCCCACCCAATGCACCGCCCACGCCAGCCGTTACGTTATCGCCTGCTGAGGCGAAACCGCTGACCAGTGAGAACGACAACAACAGAATCGAGGAATACTTCATGTATGGAATGCTCATAGGGATGACGCCGCGATCCTGCAATTATGAAATTAATGTCACAATCGAAATCCGACGAATAACACGACTTGTATACAAAACGCTAACTTATTGTTTTGGCTTGGGAACCTAAGCCCGGCTAACGAGTCATACGCTACTTGATAAAGGCCCGAATCTCGCGATTCGGGCCTTTTTTATGGCTGCAAGGATGGCGAGCTTGCTAGCGATGAGGCCGATACATCCGCTAAATATCCAGCGGTTGATCGGCCCCTTCGCGAGCAGGGTGGAATGCCACCCTGGTCACTCCCACAGGAACGTGCGCAGGTCAGACGATCCGCGCGGTCTCCACATGCCGCTCCAGCTTGATGGCGACGAACTTGGACGTAGGCGTGCTGCTGCCGTCGCCGACGCTCTCCAGCGGCACCAGCGGATTCACTTCCGGATAATACGCTGCAGCCTGCCCGGCCGGGATGTCGAATGGCAGCAGGGTGAAGCCCTTCACGCGACGCTCGATGTTATCGCCCCAGATCGACACGATGTCGGCTTTCTGGCCTGGCACGAAGCCCAGGCGAATGATGTCGGCCTCGTTCACGAACATCACGTCACGCTGACCTTTCACGCCGCGATAGCGGTCGTCCAGGCCATAAATGGTGGTGTTGTACTGATCGTGAGAGCGCATCGACTGCATGATCAGGTCC
>NZ_DASVUM010000065.1:0-22781 GCF_036387035.1 Pseudomonas sp.
CCGGTAGGTCATGTTCAAGGACGACACAAAAGATCCCTTCTGGGAAAACTCGATGTTCAAAGGCACAACGCTTCCCAACGGCGGCGCGTCCTGGGCAGCCTGGAATCCACCGCCCGAACCTGTGCCAACTCAAGCCCCAACACCAGAACGCTGGCCCGCCCCGATGCAGCGCACCGACAAGGTCTTTGCCAAGTCATGTGCAGCCGGGAATTGGTGCAGGACTGAAGCCGGCACCGCCGTAGAATCTGCTTCGAACTTCGGCGCGATCATGATGGCGGGCGCCATGATGCTGCCTTCCGCCTCCACCGCCATCGCCGCTGCACTGGGCGCGGACATGGGACTGGGGCGCATGGCCGGGGGCGGCATCATGCAACGCAGCCATACCTGGTTGCTTCGCGGCGCAAGCGGCCCTGCGGGTCTTTTCATTCTGGGCATGCTACCGGCGAAGATGGGCGACGGTACGCTCTACACCGACGATGAACTGCGCAGCATGACCCAGGCGACCACGCGGGTGCGTTTTCAACTGCGCCGTGATGGGGACGGCGAGTTGCAGGTGTACGGGATTCACGCCAAGGCCTCCGGCGATGATTCGGTCCGCACCGTGCAAGCACAATGGAATTCCGACAAGACGGCTATGGAAGCCCACCTCAACGGCATCACCATCCTCATGACGCCACCCCGAGGCCCACTCGGGACCCTCGAACCGCTGGTGTATCCTGAAAACAGCGATGCACGTTTAGGCACCATTCTCGTCCACCCGATCCCGGACGACACCGACAGCCAGCTCGACGGCCTACCCGGCGAAGACATCACCGCTGAAGACTGCATCATGGTGTTCCCCGCTGATTCGGGGCTGAGGTCGATGTATGTGGTGTATGCGCGGCCGTTTAATGGGGATCATGGGTATCATCCGCCTCCCGCAGGGCTTACGGCCTTCCCAGATGCAGTGAAAGTAACTGGAAAGACTAAGGTCCAAGGCGGAGGTGGTCTTCGCAAACGCTGGAAAGATGGCAAGGCCCGTATATTGGAATGGGACAGCCAACATGGAACGGTCGAGATTTACGATAGACAGGGCAAGCATCTAGGTGAGTTTGACGCCATCACGGGTGAACAAACCAAGCCAGCGCAGCCTGGCCGCAAAGTAGAAAAATAGGAGCAATATCCATGTACCTAGAAATCAACGGTTTTCTTCCGAATGATGATCCGGACGATTCGCTGAAATACGAGCTGGCAGTAGATACAGCGCTGACTAATCAGATCGTCAGCGTTCTCGGCCACGAAAGCCTTAATGCCATGGCTGCAGCCGAATGGCCGCTTGCGGGCGAGCAGATAGCCGAGCTCTCATCGTTAATCGGACAACCGCTTCCCTCCCATCTGGCATTGTTCATAGGCGTAGTCGCTTAGGGCGCTACCTCGCTTCAAAGGCACTCTTACATGTAATCCAACAAAGCCCCAAATTCCAGACAAAAAAAAATCCCCGAACCAGTCGGGGATTTTTTATTTCAGACGATCAGCTCAAGAGCAGATCAGTCCTCGCGGTAGCGACGCAGCTTGAGCTGCTTGCCGGCAACGCGGGTGTCTTTCAGCTTGGCCAGCAGACGCTCGAGGCCGTCTTCCGGCAGCTCGACGAGGCTGAAGCTGTCACGCACCTGGATGCGACCGATTGCTTCGCGAGCCAGACCACCTTCGTTGAGGATGGCGCCCAGCAGGTTTTTGGCAGCGATGCCGTCACGGGCACCCAGCGCAGTACGGCAACGGGCACGGCCTTCGGCCAATGGCACCGGGGCACGACGTTCGCGGTCGCCACGATCAGGACGGTCGCCTGCCGGACGCTCGGGACGGTCACCACGTGGTGCGTTGTTCGGCACCAATGGACGTTCTTTCTCAATCGCGCTCAGGGTCAATGCCTGACCGTTGGTGGCCTTGCGCAGCAGAGCAGCCGCCAGGGCACGTGGGGTGCAACCGATGTCGGCAGTCAGGCGGTCCAGCAATTCGCCATGGCTTGCTTCGGCATCAGCAACCAGCGGCGACAGGCTGTTGGTCAACTTCTTGATGCGGGCATCGAGAACGGCCTGGGAGTCCGGCAGACGCACTTCGGCAATTTTCTGACCGGTCATGCGCTCGATCACTTGCAGCATGCGACGCTCACGCGGCGTTACCAGCAACAGGGCGCGACCTTCGCGACCGGCACGGCCAGTACGGCCGATACGGTGAACGTAGGCTTCCGGGTCGTACGGCATGTCAACGTTGAACACGTGAGTGATGCGCGGAACGTCAAGACCACGGGCAGCAACGTCGGTCGCTACAACGATGTCCAGACGGCCATCCTTGAGCGAGTCGATGACGCGTTCACGCTGGTTCTGGGCGATGTCGCCGTTCAGCGCAGCAGCCTTGTAGCCTTTGGCTTCAAGGGCACTGGCCAGATCCAGAGTGGCCTGCTTGGTCCGCACGAACATGATCAGGGCGTCGAAATCTTCGACTTCCAGCAGGCTCAGAACGGCAGAGGTCTTCTGGTCAGCGTGAACCAACAGGTGGGCCTGCTCGATCGCGGTAACGGTCTGGGTCTTGCTCTGGATCTTGACGTGTTTCGGGTCTTTCAGGTGACGCTCGGCGATTGCGCGGATCGACTGCGGCAGGGTCGCCGAGAACAGCACGGTCTGACGCGTCTCAGGCATGGCCTTGAAGATGACTTCGAGGTCATCCATGAAGCCCAGTTTGAGCATTTCGTCGGCTTCGTCGAGAACCAGGTGGTTCACGGTGGCCAGGACTTTTTCGTCACGACGCAGGTGGTCACACAGACGACCCGGGGTAGCGACGACGATTTGAGCGCCGTTACGAATGGCTTTCAGCTGTGGGCCCATCGGCGCGCCGCCGTAGACAGCCACAACAGTTACGCCTGGCATCTGCTTGGCGTAGGTTTCGAATGCGGTGGCCACTTGCAGGGCCAGCTCACGAGTCGGCGCGAGGATCAGCGCTTGCGGCTCGCGTTTCGTCGGGTCGATCAGGCTCAGGATCGGCAGAGCGAAGGCGGCGGTTTTGCCGGTACCTGTCTGCGCCTGACCGATCATGTCGTGACCGGCGAGAATAATTGGGATCGATTGCTGCTGAATGGCCGAAGGCTCTTCGTAGCCGGTAGCGATGACAGCTGCAAGAATGGTCGGGTGAAGGTTAAGAGCGGCGAAGCCGCCGGTTTCCTGGGTCATGGGTCTGCCTCTGAGTGCATCCGCAAAGACCCATGCTTCAAAGCTGCGCGTGCCGTGTAAGACCCTAGAGTCACCCTGGCTGCTTTGTCGGCGGGGATTTGCGAAAACGTATTGATGAATGGATCGTCATGGGTGGTTCGTGACCGAACCGGTTCGAGAAGATGGCTTCACGAACCCATACCGTGACGAGGGCCCTATGAAAGGCCGGCGCGCACTATACCGGAAATGCTGAAACAAGTGAGGATTTTTTTAGCGAAACAGCCCCTTGCGGCCAACTGTCACAGGCTTTGCGCAAAGCTGCGTCAGTGTCTACTTTTCAAGTGCCCGGTATCGGTAGCGAACAGAGCTTAAACGATTCATCCAGACAGTGCGACACCCCATCCTCCCTTTCTCCTCATCTTCAGGGAATCGCGACATGACCTCTTCGATTAAAGGCCACGTCAGCCGGGAACAGCGCGGGGCAATCATGCTCATCGGCCTGGACCGCGTCGCCAGGCGCAACGCGTTCGACATGGAGATGCTAAACCAGCTAAGCCTGGCCTACGGCGAGTTCGAGCGTAATGACCAGGCACGTGTCGCGGTGGTGTTTGCTCATGGTGAGCACTTTACCGGCGGGCTCGACCTGGCCGAGGCCGGGCCCGCGCTGAGAGACGGCTGGACCCTGCCGCCCGGCGGTTTCGATCCGTGGGGGGTGTCTGTCGGCCCGCGGGTCAGCAAGCCGGTGATCGTCGCGGCGCAAGGGTACTGCCTGACGCTGGGTATCGAGTTGATGCTCGCCGCCGATATCAATCTGTGCGCGAGTAATTCGCGCTTCGCCCATCTGGAAGTGCAGCGCGGCATCTTTGCGTTCGGTGGCGCGACCCTGCGCTTGCACCAGATCGCCGGCTGGGGCAATGCCATGCGCTGGCTGCTGACGGGCGACGAGTTCGACGCGCACGAAGCCTGCCGTATGGGGCTGGTGCAGGAAGTGATGGCCCCGGAGGACCTCCTGCCCTCGGCGCTGCGCCTGGCGCAACACATCGCTGAACGCGCACCGCTGGGCATCCGCGCTACCCTTGAGTCCGCGCGTCAGGCGGTGCTTGAGGGTGAAAGCGTGGCGGCCAAGGCATTGCCGGCGCGGGTACAACGGGTGCTCGACAGCGAGGACGCGAAAGAAGGCTTGCAGGCGCTGCTGGAAAAACGCCCGCCGGTGTTCAGGGGCTGCTGATCAAGTGGCAGGCCGCAGCGTCTTGATCAACGGCAACAGCGAATAGCCCAGATGCGGCGCCAGGCCCTCGGCGCGCTGGGTCAACGCGTCGATGTCCAGGGTCTGATCAAGGTCGGCAGGGACGATGAGAATGACATTGCCCTCTTTCACCGGCAGTTCCCAGTAATGACGGTGATAGAGCCCGCGCAGCAGGGCCGCGCCCAGCGGCTTGCCATCGTCCGAGGCCCACTGATTGATTATCAGCCAGCCGCCCGCGTTGAGTCGCTGCTGGCATTTCTCGAGAAACCCCCAGGCCAGATGGCCGACGGCAGGACCGGTGTCGGTGTACAGATCGACGAAAATCAGGTCGGCGTCTTCCGCGGTCGGCAGCAGGTCGAGGGCGTCGCCGATGCGCACATACAGCCGCGGATCGTCCTGCAGGCCCATGTATTCCATGGCCAGACGCGGCACGTCGGGACGCAGTTCAATCGCTTCAACGTCCTCCAGGGGCAGAAACTTCAGGCACGCCTGCGTCAGCGTGCCCGCGCCCAGCCCCATGAACAGCGCGCTCTCCGGGGCCGGATGGCAGAGGGCGCCGATGAACATGGCGCGGGTGTAGTCGTATTCGAGCCAGGCAGGATCGGCCGTGAACGTGCAGCTTTGCTCGATGGCGTCACCAAACTCAAGGAAGCGGTAATCGGCCACCTCAAGTACGCGGATCTTGCCAAACTGGTCGTGAACTTCGGCCAACACGTGCTCTACGCGTTCCTCGGTCATTGCTGTTCTCGTGCCCTTGGTCAAAGTGATCGGGATCGCGCCTGCAGGGATAGGCGTCGCCGCGCGCCGTGCCTGGTCTTCTCCAAAAGCGGACAAGGCGCCCGGAAAAGCGCGGATTGTCCGCGAATCGCGCCCCTCAGGTCACGCAAATTCTCGGGGTGAGCTGCTAACATGGCTGTCCGATCGCATTGACCTCGAGTTCAAGATGAGCCAACCCTGGAGCCCCGACAGCTGGCGGAAACTGCCCATCCAGCAGCAGCCGCAATACCCCGACGCCGACCACGTTCGCCGTGTCGAGCAAACACTTGCCAGCTATCCCCCGCTGGTGTTCGCCGGGGAAGCACGCGAGCTGCGCCGGCAGTTTGCCGAGGTGACCGAGGGCCGGGCGTTCCTGCTGCAGGGTGGCGACTGCGCCGAGAGCTTCTTCGAATTCTCCGCGGCAAAAATCCGCGACACCTTCAAGGTGCTGCTGCAGATGGCGATCGTCATGACTTTCGCTGCCGGCTGCCCGGTGGTCAAGGTCGGGCGCATGGCGGGGCAATTCGCCAAGCCGCGCTCCTCCAACGACGAGACGATTGACGGCGTGACCCTGCCGGCGTATCGCGGGGACATCGTCAACGGCATCGGCTTTGACGAGAAGAGCCGCGTGCCAGACCCCGACCGCCTGCTTCAGGCGTATCACCAGTCCACGGCGACCCTCAACTTGTTGCGTGCCTTCGCCCAGGGCGGCTTTGCCGACCTGCACCAAGTGCACAAGTGGAACCTGGATTTCATCGCCAACTCGGCGCTGTCGGACAAATACAGCCAGCTCGCCGACCGGATCGACGAGACCCTTGCGTTTATGCGCGCCTGCGGCATGGACACCTCGCCGCAGCTGCGCGAAACCAGTTTCTTCACCGCCCACGAAGCGCTGCTGCTGAATTTCGAAGAAGCGTTCGTGCGTCGCGACAGCCTGACCCAGGACTTCTACGATTGCTCGGCGCACATGCTATGGATCGGCGACCGCACGCGGCAGCTCGATGGCGCCCACGTGGAATTCCTGCGCGGCGTGAAGAACCCGATCGGCGTCAAGGTCGGCCCGAGCATGAACACCGATGATTTGATCCGCCTTATCGACATCCTCAACCCGGACAACGACCCGGGGCGCCTGAACCTGATTGCGCGCATGGGCGCCAACAAGGTTGGCGATCACTTGCCGGGGCTGATTCGCGCGGTAGAGCGCGAAGGCAAGAAGGTGCTGTGGAGCTCGGACCCGATGCATGGCAACACCATCAAGGCCAGCAGCGGTTACAAGACCCGCGACTTCGCCCGGATTCTGGCGGAGGTGAAGCAGTTCTTCCAGGTGCACCAGGCCGAAGGGACGTACGCGGGCGGCATTCACATCGAGATGACCGGCCAGAACGTCACCGAATGCATCGGCGGCGCCCGACCGATCACCGAAGATGGCTTGTCGGACCGTTATCACACCCACTGTGACCCACGGATGAATGCCGATCAGTCGCTGGAACTGGCGTTTTTGATCGCGGAAACGTTGAAGCAGGTGCGTCGCTAGGTCGTGATGGGACCGACTGTAGGAGTGAGCTTGCTCGCGAAGAGGCATTAACAGACACCCTTGGAGCGTCTGAATGACCGCATCGCGAGCAAGCTCACTCCTACAATGAATTGCGAATAATGGATGCAGCAAACGGCGCCCGCGCATGACCTCCCCGCCCATTCCCGGCTGAAGCCGGTCCCACTAACGGCGCGCTGTTTTCTGTAGGACTGGCTTTAGCCGGGAAAGCGTCGGATGTCACACCATAGAATTGAGGATCCCAGCGCTGGCCCATTCCCGGCTAAAGACGGTCTCACTAACGGCGCGGTGTTTTCTGTAGGACTGGCTTTAGCCGGGAAAGCGTCGGATGTCACACCATAGAATTGAGGGTGCCAGCGCCGGCCCATTCCCGGCTAAAGCCGGTCCTCCGTTTCATTACAGGTGATCAAAGCCGTTGCGCACAAACGCTGACCGCAAGCGCGCCGCACTGGCGCGCTGGCAGTTGATCAGCACCTGCGGCAGATCCAGCCAGTTGGCCAATTGCCGCAAGTGAAATGCGAGGGCCTGCATGCCTTCGTCATCCAGTCCGGGTTGTTCTTCATGAACCGCATGGACAGCCAGACGCCCGGCTGCCCTTTCCGCACGCAGGTCAATGCGCGCCGCGATGCGTTCGTTGTGCAGAAACGGCAGCACGTAGTAGCCGTAAACCCGCTTGTGCGCTGGCGTGTAGATTTCCAGCCGGTAGTGGAAATCGAACAGCCGCTCGGTGCGCGCCCGCTCCCAGATCAATGAGTCGAAGGGCGACAGCAAGGCGCTGGCGTTGACCTTGCGCGCAACCGTCAACCCTGCAAGCGTGTAGGCCGGTTGTTTCCAGTCCTGCACCTGAACGCGCTGGACTGCGCCCTCCTCCAGCAGCTCCGCCAACCCACGCTTCGCAGGTGCCGGGTCCTGCCGGAAGTAATCGCGGATGTCCTTTTCAGTGCCCACGCCCAAGGCTTTTACAGCGTGCAGCAACAAGGCTCGCTGGGCATCGGATTCGCCGATATCAGGATGATTGACGATGGCCGAGGGCAGGACCCGCTCGGGCAAATCGTACAGCCGCTCGAAACCGCGACGGCCGGCGACCGTGACTTCCCCCGCTGCAAACAGCCATTCCAGCGCCTGCTTTTCAGCGCTCCAGTCCCACCAGGGTCCGGCGCGCTCCTGACGCGTGCTGATACTGCCCGCACCCAACGCGCCTTGCTCGCGCACGGTCTGCAACACCCGGGCGATAACGGTCTGCTGCTCGCGGCCGAACTTCGCCAGTTGCTGATAGATGCCCTCCCCCTGCGCCGCGCGCTGCATTCGCCAGCGCATCAGCGGATACAAGCCAACCGGCAATAGCGAGGCCTCATGCCCCCAGTATTCGAACAGTTGGCGTTGCCGTCCCTGGCCCCACGCCGCCTGCTCCAGCAACGCGCGCGGGTAATTGCCGAGTCGCGAAAAAAGCGGGAGATAGTGCGATCGCACCAGCGCGTTGACCGAATCGATCTGCAGCACGCCAAGCCGTTCGATCAGCTGCGCGAGGTGCGTCGCCTTGATGGTCGCAGGCAGCTGACGGCCGTTGAATCCCTGGGCGGCCAGCGCCAGACGGCGCGCGTGCTTGAGTGAAAGTTGCGGGTGGATCGGCAGTTCAGCGGGCATTGCGACCTCCTTGGCGAAGCCCAACGCTAACCGATCTCCCGCTGCCCTGTCAGTGCTTCATCGGGTCATCCCAGAAAGGACGCTCCACTTCTTCATAGACATCCGCCCGGCTCAGGCCCATGTCTTTCAACGCGTCGTCGCTCAGCGTGGCCAGTTCAACGCGTTGCTGATGCAGCTTGTACCAACGGGCGAGCTGCGCCACAGCCGACTTCCACCAACGTTGCACTGCGGATTCCTGCGACAGGGGTTTTACGACCAGCACGTAACCTTTTTGACCTTTCATCGTCTTGCCCTCCAGTGGGGATGGGCAGAGTGTTGCGCGGGGCCTAAGATCAATCCAACGAATGTTTCTTATGCACTGCATCTGGGAGATTGATGCATGACCACCTACCCGAGTATCGACAGCGAACTGCTGCGCACCTTCGTCGCGATCGCCGATGAGGGCGGCTACACCAAGGCGGGCGAAGTGGTGAATCGTACGCAGTCGGCGGTGAGCATGCAGATGAAACGGCTGGAGGAGGACGTGGTGCGGCGCCCCTTGTTTCTGAAGGACGGGCGCACCATCGGCTTCACGGCGGAAGGCCAGGTGCTGCTGGGCTACGCGCGCCGGATCCTGAAACTGCACAGCGAAGTGTTCAATACCCTGCGCGAGCCGCACATGGTCGGCACGGTGAAAATCGGCACGCCGGATGATTACGTGATGCGCTTTTTACCGGGAATTCTGCAGCGTTTTGCCCAGGCCTATCCGCTCGTGCAGGTGGAAGTGCATTGCGAGTCTTCGACGCAATTGCTGCAACGTCAGGACCTTGACCTGAGCATCGTCACCCGCGAGCCGGGCAAGGAAATCGGGCAGATCCTGCGCCAGGAGCGGTTTGTCTGGGCGGTCGGCGCAGGCTTTTGCCCACAGGAGCAGACGCCTATTCCACTGGCGATGTTCAACACCGATTGCTTTTGTCGCCAGTGGGCACTCAATGCGCTGCAGGCGGGCGGCCGTGAATACCGGGTCGCCTACACCAGCGCGAGCCTGTCGGCGATCATGGCAGTGGTCAGCGCAGGGCTGGCGGTGACGGCGCAACTGCAAAGCCTGATCACCTCGGACCTGGAAGTGCTGGGTGAACAGCACGGCCTGCCGCAGTTGCCGTCGGCGAGCATCGTGCTGCTGCGCAATCCAAACAATCCGTCGCCGATCACCGAATGCCTGGCCGACCACATTGCCGAGGGTTTCAGGCTGTAACCGAAACCGAGAGCGGCAGCTCCCCGCGTCGGATCACAGCTTGAAGCATAGCATGATCGCGCAGATCACCAGAAAGCCGCAGAACAACCAACGCAGCACGCGCTCCGGCAGGCTGTGCGCCAGCGCGACTCCCCAACTGATGCTGGCAAGCCCGCCAACCGCCAGCGGAATCCCCATTCGCCAGTCGACGTGACCGTGCAAGGCGTAAGTTGCCAGGGTGATCGCCGTGCTCGGCGCTGCCAGTGCAAGCGCAAGGCCCTGCGCCGCCACCTGCGTCGCGCCAAAAATGCCGGTCAGCATGGGCGTGGCAATGACGCCGCCGCCCACGCCGAACAGGCCCGCCGTAACGCCCGAGCCTACGCCGAGCAGCCACAGCCATCGGGTGTGACGCATCTGGGCGCCGGCGGAGCTTTTGCGCGAGAACATCTGGACCAGGTTAAACAGCGTGAGCACGATCAGAAACCCGACGAAACCCAGGCGCATGCTCTGGGGATCTACGCGCACGGCCCACAGCGAGGTCAGCCAGGACATCGTGAAACTGGGCACGATGAGCATCAACGCATGACGCACCGACACCCGGTTGCGCTGGTTATAGCGCCACAGCGCCACCAGCACGTTGGGCAGCACCATCAGCAGCGCCGTGCCCTGCGCCAGTTGCTGATCGAGCCCGAACAGCACGCCCAGCGCCGGAATGGCGACCAGCCCGCCCCCGATGCCGAACAGCCCGCCCAGTGTGCCCATCGCGGCGCCCAGCAGCAGGTACATCACTACATCGACAATCACTTGCGTTCCTCGGATCCGGTTTCTGCGCGCATGCTACGCAGTCATCGCCGTCGAGGAAATCCGCCGTGAACGATAGAGGCGATCCAAGACCGATCAGGGCGCGAATAACCGCGCTTGTCGGACCGATAGAACGCCACGCACGCGGCGATTACAGAAATTATCTGGTGCATCAAACATCAGAGCACTAAATTATCGAGCATGAATGACCAACCGAGGGATACCCGAATGAACGCCAACGAGCGCACCAACAAGGCAGGCGCTGGCAGTTGCGACGAGTTGCTGCTGGACAACCAGCTGTGTTTTGCCCTGTATTCGACGTCACTGATGATGACGAAGGTATACAAGCCGCTGCTGCTGGAGCTGAACCTGACCTACCCGCAATACCTGGCAATGCTGGTGTTGTGGGAGCGCGACGGCCTGACCGTCGGAGAAGTCAGCACCCGCTTGTTGACCGATCCGGGCTCGCTGACACCCCTGCTCAAAAGGCTTGAGGCCGAGGGCCTGATCCGTCGGACCCGCAGCAAAGACGATGAACGCGTTGTGCTGCTGACGCTGACCGAGGCAGGCAAGGCGCTGCACAAGAAGGCCCAGAGCGTTCCGCAATGCATTCTTGCCGCCAGCGGCATCAATCTTGAGCAGCTCAAAGCCCTGCAAAAAGACCTGCTCGCCCTGCGTGGGAACCTGCACGACAGCCTCTGATCAGGGCGCCGTGATCAACCTTTTTCAAAAATCTGAAATTTTATCTTGCGCGCTAAACATTAGCGCAGTACATTCCATCTCACTTGCTTAGCGCACAAACATTTAGCGCTAAGTAAACTCTGATTCAACCTTGTGTCCCCACCCAATCAGCAAGAGAGGAAATACCATGCAAGCTCTTTACACCGCAGTCGCAACCGCAACCGGTGGCCGTGATGGCCGTGCTGTTTCCGACAACAAAATCCTCGACGTCAAACTGGCCACCCCGAAAGAACTGGGTGGCGCCGGTGGCGAAGCCACAAACCCTGAGCAACTGTTCGCTGCCGGTTACTCGGCCTGCTTCATCGGCGCGCTGAAATTCGTCGCCGGTCAGAGCAAAAAAACCATCCCGGCCGATGCGTCGATCACCGCACATGTCGGCATCGGTCAGATCCCTGGTGGTTTCGGTCTGGACATCGACCTGCACATCAGCCTGCCGGGCCTTGAACAAGCCGAAGCCCAGGCGCTGGTCGACGCAGCCCACCAGGTCTGCCCGTACTCCAACGCCACGCGCGGCAACGTCGACGTACGTCTGCACGTAACCGTCTAAGACCTCGACTGACCGGGAGAACAACATGAACACGTTTGGCAAGATTCTGGCTGGCTCGCTCCTCGCTCTGTCGATCGGCAACGCTTACGCAGCGACCGACACCGACGTTGAGCACAACACGCAGGCGTTTCTGGACGCGCTGAATGGCGGAGGCGGCAAGCCGATCGAACAGCTGTCGCCCAAAGACGCCCGCGCTGTTCTGACCGGTGCCCAGGCCGGGGTCAAGCTGACCCTGCCCAAAGCCGATGTCAGCCAGAAGACCATTTCGGTGGACGGCCAGAACATCAGCCTGACGATCGTTCGTCCGGCCGGCGTCAAAGGCACCTTGCCCGTGTTCATGTACTTCCACGGTGGCGGCTGGGTGCTCGGCGATTACCCGACCCACGAACGTCTGGTTCGCGATCTGGTAGAGGGTTCGGGGGCGGTGGCGGTGTTCGTCAACTACACACCTTCGCCTGAAGCGCACTACCCGACGGCGATCAACCAGGCCTATGCGGCGACCCAATGGGTCGCCGAGCATGGCAAGGAAATCAACGTTGACGGCAAGCGTCTGGCGGTCGCGGGTAACAGCGTCGGCGGCAACATGGCGGCGGTTGTCAGCCTGATGGCCAAGGACAAAGGCACCCCGGCGATTCGCTATCAGGTGCTGCTGTGGCCGGTGACTGACGCCAACTTCGATACCGGTTCGTACGATCAGTTTGCCGAAGGTCACTTCCTCACCCGCAACATGATGAAGTGGTTCTGGGACAACTACACCACCGATCCGAAGCAGCGCGCCGAGATCTATGCCTCACCGCTGCGGGCCACGACTGAGCAGTTGAAAGGTCTGCCACCCGCCCTGGTGCAAACCGCAGGTGCCGACGTGCTGCGCGACGAAGGCGAAGCCTACGCCCGCAAGCTGGACCAGGCCGGTGTGCCGGTGACGGCGGTTCGCTACAACGGCATGATTCACGATTACGGGTTGTTGAACGTCGTCAGCCAAGTGCCAGAAGTGCGCTCGGCGATGTTGCAGGCTTCGCAAGAGCTGAAAGTCCATTTGAAATAAGGCGGGACGAACCGGGCCGGCGTGTCGACTCCTACAGGGTCAGCGTGTCTCGCCCACCTGCAAGATGAAGCCCCTGAACTCGCAAGAGTCAGGGGCTTTTTGCTGAGTATGAATAGACGTTTTCTGTAAGAAACGGACCAGACGTTTTTCATTTCGGTCCTACGTCATCGGAGGCACGGCGCTTCGGTTTCTGGCGTTGAACCTGATCATCATTTCTGCCCGGCCGGCTCAATCACCACGCATTGATTGATACGGCCCTCTCAGAATGATCACGACTCAGGACTTGGGCATGACTACCTCACTCCCTCCGATGTACACCAATGAAGTGACAGGCGACTTTCTTCAGTCACTCGACAAGCCCACCTTCACTTCTGAACAGATTGCTGAATTTCACGAAGACGCTGTGGCGGTCATTCGCAAAAACGAAGCCTATTGCCTGGCCCATCCGCCCATCGGCATCTATCGGCTTGCCACTGAAGGCAGCCAGACGCGCGACGGCGGCATCGTTCAAAAAACGCAGTCGACCATCACGTGCACCCTGGAGAACGGCGAGCAAGTGCGCTTAGCGCATAAGGGAGACTGCGTTCTTTATCCGGATGGTTCCACCGCCCAAATCATCACAGGCGCAGGCCACAGCAATGGTCACGTCGCGTTAGTGGGGAGCCGCTTGTGCAACGGCGACGAGATCATCAACACGCCACAGCCCCACAGACCGTTCGTAGCCCGCCAGGGCGTTCCTTTGGCTGCCGACTTCCTGCCTGCTGTTGGCAGCGCGAACGCCGAATAACACCCCAGTTGGTTCAGACCCGCGACCTGCCCATCGGGCTTTCGCGTGGATCTTCCACATCTTCATTCTTTCGCATGGACGCGACACCTGAACAGGGAACGAGCATTGATGGCTACCGGTTATTACATTCGACTGCACGACAAGACCCGCTGTGGCGGATTCGTCATGGAAGCAACTTCCAGCATGGGGTTGCACGGCCTGGAACAGTCGCGAGAGGGCGACGCGGTGAGTTGCGGTGTCGACGGTAAAACGTATCGGATCGAGGGCGGAATTTCCCACATGACCAGTGACGGCATTCGCTTGGCCGGCACATTGGACAGTGTAAGCGGTTGCCCCTGTAAAGCCCGGTTGGAAGCTTCGTTGTTCTGTGCCAGCTACGAGAACGAGGAGAGTTCGGCGGCAGTAGCGGCCTGGCCTTTTTCGGCCGCTGGTGACAGGCAGGGTGCTGCCGTCACAGCGATGTTCACGCCTCTCAACGCACGCCGTACTGCTGACGCGCAGAGGGAGCATAACCTCGAAGAAGAGGAAGAAGAAGTCGAGCAAGAACAACTGATCACTCTGCGCCTTGGTGTGTTCTTTGACGGCACCGGTAACAACCAGGCCAACAGCGAAGCGGTTGCAGGTTGCATGGCGAAAGATGTCGGGCTGGAAAATGAAGCCGAGGAGATACAGAAGTTCTGTGCCGAGTTTGGCTATGGGATTGACGGGAGTGCGCCCGACAACAGCTTTGGGAATGACACCTCGAATGTGGCGCGGCTTTATGATTTGTATAAGGACCAAGCCGGCGAGCGTATTGATTCAGCAACTGATGAAGCATCGATAGCGGTATACATCGAAGGGATCGGAACTGTCAGCGGCGGAGGTGACGATCTTTGGGGTCAAGCCACTGGGAGAGGAAAAAATGGAGTACTGGCGCGGGTTGAGCAGAGTGCGCAGTCGGTTGTGGAGCGCTTGCTGAGATTTAACCGCAACAATCCAGAAGTAACGATTCGCCGTCTTGAGATCGATATATTCGGGTTCAGCCGCGGAGCCGCCGCCGCTCGTCATTTCGCCAATGACATACGAAAAGGCATCAACAGCCTGCTTGCAAAAGCATTGCCTACCGGTAACTCGATATTCATTGAAGGGTTCGGTTGGCGAGTCCAGCATGATGTGCATCTGAACTTCATTGGTCTTTTTGACACCGTGCCAGCCATCGTCACACCGTTCATGCTGGATTTCAGCCCCGGCAATGATCGTAACTGGGGACTCAACCTGGGGCTTCCAACGGGTGCCGCCCGCAAAGTTGTGCAGTTGGTAGCGCGGGACGAACATCGTCTGAATTTCTCACTGATTCGTACCGAGAACGATATCGTTCTGCCCGGTTCGCATTCAGACATTGGTGGAGGCTACCGGCCTCGTATGCGTGAACGGCTGCTGGTCGCGAAACCGGCGAGTAGCCGGGAACGAAAGACCACGCCTAACGAACAGTCGCTTGCTTTTTCACAATCCATTCAAAGCGTCGGTCCTTTGGTCAGACGCCTGGTCGATCAGGGTCTTGAGCTAGATATACGTTGCCGCTCCGAAGACGAAGAACGCACGCAGGAAAATCAAATCCCCCTACACAAGCAGGTTAAGGTCATCACCACACTTGATCGCGAGCTGGAGGGAGATTTGTCGAAGATTTATCTACGGGTGATGCGTGAGCTGGCTGTTCAGCATGGTGCTCCGTTCGACGTTATCGACGAGTACGACCAGCGCCTGTCCTTGCCGACTGATCTCGCCACCATTTCAGCGAAGATTTTGGGTTATGCAACAGGTAAGAGAGCAGCGCTTGATCTGACCACCGCTGAAGAGGATTTGTTGTTGCTCCGGTATATACACCTGTCCGCCAGTTGGAACGCTGTGAAAGACCGTAACAGAACGAGCATCGGACCAATGTTTATCAACCGGCCAACCGATGACCATAAGCGGATTGTTCATGGCAATCGGTAGGATCAATGCGCTGCTTGGATGCGTCTTGGGCCTGATCCTCAGCGGGTGCAGCGCCACTAATGACGACACCTTAGAACTTCCATACGACTCTTGGCGATTGGGCTTCTTTGCTCCCAACTATATGGAGGTCTGGATCGAAACCGCTGACGCTGTGGATATTAACGACAGATGGTTCAAACGGGCAATGAGTGGCGTGGTAGCAGTGCAGACTCCACCGAATTTGACTGGCAGTCCGAAGGGCTGGCCAAAACGCCCGGGAGCTGGCGCGGGAAAACAAGTTTCGGGTGCTAGTCTTCCTCGCTTTATATACGTGCGCTGGCAATCTTTGGCCGAACAGAAGACCTATCAAGCTTACATAGAAATACCTAAACACGTTCGCAAAGCCATGCTTAAAGGTGAGCGCGCATATTGCAGGGCAGATAACAAATGGATCACCGATTATAGAGACCTGATTACCGTGGGTTTGGCACCGGGAGGCGTGACTAAAACTTGGATTCAGGGAGGCTGTCTTGATGCAATCGAAGTCAGCCGCATACAAGGTCGGATAGTCGAGAAAGGTCCTCATCAAGGTTATGCAAAGGGTCGTTACTATCGTCCTCCCAACGAGGCATCGCAGACCTACATCGACAAGTTCGGGATCCCTTATGACTCTTGGTAAAGGCGGATCAAAAAAAATCAACGTCCTATTCGGATGCGTACTTGGCCTGATTCTGAGCGGATGCAGCAGCGCTAACGACTACGGGGTGGAGCTACCTTACGACGCATGGCGACTGGGCTTTCTTGCCCCCAATTACATGGAAGTCTGGATTGAGACAGCCGATGTCGTCGATGTCAAAGGGCGGTTATTCAGACGGGCCATGAGTGGCGTGGCGGGGATTCAGACGCCACCCAAGCTCCGGGGAAATCCAAAAGGCTGGCATAAACAACCGGGCGACGGAAAAGGCAAGCACGTCTGGCGTGCAGATGTCCCTCGGCTGATCTATGTACGCTGGCAATCGTTAGCAGAACCCCAAACCTATGAAGCCTACATTGAGATTCCAGAGCGAATTCAGCAATCCATGCTTGAGGGTGGGAAAACCTATTGCGATTCAAGCAAGGTTTTGATCGATGACTACCGAAAGAATCTGGTGGTGGGTCTCGCTCCCGGCGGTGTTGTCAAAACCTGGCTCATGGGAGTTTGTATCGATGCGATTGAAGTCAGTCGCATACAAGGTCGGATAGTCGAGAAAGGTCCTCATCAAGGTTATGCAAAGGGTCGTTACTATCGCCCTCCTAATGAGGCATCGCAGGCCTACATCGACAAGTTCGGCATCCCCTATGATTCCTGGTAGGCCGAGTTGAGGATGACTCCGTTGACAGCCGCTCGCGCAACCCAGCGTGGAGCACCCAGCGAAAACACTCCCCACAAAAAAGCCCGACTCAATGGTCGGGCTTTTTCATGTCCGGCGTTACACCACCGGCCTGACAAAAGCAGTGCTTATTTGGCACGGCCTTTGTAAGAACCGCCTTCGCGGGTGTCGATTTCGATCTTGTCACCGATTTCGATGAAGTCGGCAACCTGCAGCTCGGTACCGTTGGCCAGTTTGGCCGGCTTCATGACCTTGCCCGACGTGTCGCCACGAGCGGAGCCTTCGGTGTAGTCGACGGTGCGCACGATGGTGGTCGGCAGTTCTACGGAAACCAGACGGTCTTCAAAGAAGATCGCTTCGCAGACGTCGGTCATGCCTTCTTCAACGAATGGCAGAACGGCTTCGATGTCTTCAGCGTTCAGCTCGTACATGGTGTAGTCGGTGGTGTCCATGAACGTGTAGGTGTCGCCGCTGATGAAAGACAGCGTGGCTTCCTTACGGTCCAGGATCACGTCTTCCAGCTTGTCGTCGGCGCTATAGACGATTTCAGTCTTGTAGCCGGTCAGCAGGTTCTTCAGCTTGGTCTTCATGATCGCGCTGTTACGGCCCGACTTGGTGAATTCAGCTTTCTGAACCAGCCAAGGATCGTTTTCCAGCTTGATCACGGTACCGGGTTTAAGCTCTTTACCAGTTTTCATTACGAGTATCCGAATTTGGATGAAAGATCTTTCTAAGCCCTGTACGAAAAGCCACTTTTCGTACAGGGCTTAATACAAGGCCGCGTATCATATCCAATTTCGGTAAAAGCTTACCAGCGCAGTCGTCAGATCCTCCTGCAAGGCCTGTTCCAGACACCAGCGCTCGGCATGGGCAGCCAGTTCGTCAGCGTGTTGCTCAAGGGCATTCCAGCCCCGTGTCATGTCTTTTCCCGCATTCCATTGGCGCCAGACCTCGGTCAGCGCCTGCCGCGCCCCGTCCGAAAGCCCCGCCAGATACAACGCCAGAAACGCATCGAGCTTGGCCCAGTGCGCGTCGTCGTCCTGTTCATAGATGTGCCAGATCAGCGGCCGGCCGGCCCACTGCGCACGGACGAATGAATCTTCACCGCGCACCACGTTGAAATCGCAGCACCACAACAGCCGGTCGTAGTCCTCCTGACCCACGAATGGCAGTACTTGAACCGTCAAGCTGTCTCTGACGTGCACGGCGCCTGCCTTCAACTCATCAACCCCCAACCAGCGCTGAACGTCGCCGAGAACGCGACCTTCCGGGACCAGCAGGTGGGTGTTGCGATCTGCCTGGGCCAGGCAAGCCAGCCAGCTGCCAAGCCCGGCGTGTTCGTAGGCGAACAGGGACATCAGCCGTGCATCGGCGCGGGGCGCGATGTTCAGGCGCTGGAGGAAGGCCTGCCGCGCCGCCGGATCTGACTGAAACGCCTGACGCTTTTCGATCAACCCGGCCTCACGCAGCAACCCGCCGGTCTTGTCGGTGAACCCGGGGAAGAAGAAATACTTGCGCACGCCCGACGACTGGATCGACGGCAGGCCGTGGCAACCCGACACCCAGTCCTCGGCGCTGAGGTATTCGAGGTTGAACCACAGCGGACGCATGTCCTGCACACGCATCGCCTCGATGTAGTCAGGTGGCAGCCGGCAGGCGAAGGCTTCGACCACCACGTCCGGCAGCTCGACCGGTTGCCAGACCTTGGGCCACAGACAGACACTAACGCCATCCCGAACCTGCTGTGCAGCCAGCGGATCCGCGCCCGGGCACAGGCGGACGAACGCATTCAGGTCGTCGACCCAGAGGCGGACGTGCAGATCGTGTTCGGCGACCAGTTGTCGGGCCAGGCGAAAGGTCACGCCGACGTCGCCGAAATTATCCACAACGCTGCAGAAAATATCCCAGGAGGCTTTCATCCGGGCTCCCCGAGTCAGTTCAAAAAAACCGATTGTCCTTCATTGCGGCGCAGAATCACCAGCCCCGGCCGTGCGACAATTGCGCCACTGCTGGCCACATGCATACAAGTCTGGAGTCTGTCATGTACGTCATCCATCGCGAACTGTCCGTCACGCTGCGCCCGCTCAGGCTGATTCTGTCGATTGCCGCCGGCATCTGGCTGGGGTTTCTCGCCGTCCTGCTGAGCCTGTGGCTGATCTACAAGCTGCTCCCCGCCGAGCAGACCCAGGCGCTAAGCAACGCAGCTGCGCAATTGACCGCTCCGCCAGCGGCAAAGGCCAGGCCGGAAAGCGATAACCCGATGTTCGATCAGTACCGGCAGATCCTGCGCGACAGCGAAGCGCGGCAGACGCAAGAGGCCGAACAGGCGGAGCGGCAACGCAGCTTCAACGGGCCCAAGTGCCAGTTCTGGATGCAACAGAACCAGACCGCTCCCAGCGAAAAAAGCCGTGCGAGCGTTTATCAGTTCTGCGGTTGAACCTTAAGTCGAGTCATTCCATGGCCGTGAACCCATGCCCGTGAACAAGCACACCGTCCTGCAGCGTATCGTTGAAAAGTTGCAGGTCGATCTCGACGTGGCCGTGCGTGCTGCGCAAACCGCTTACGAAACCGCGACCCACGAAGAGAATATCGCCGAGAACAAGTACGACACCCTTGGGCTAGAGGCGTCGTATCTGGCGGCGGGCCAGGCGCGGCGGGTGGAAGAAATCCGTCAGTCGCTGAGCCTCTGTCGTCATCTGGTGCTCAAGCCTTTCGATGAGCAGCGGGGCATTCAGACCGGCGACCTCGTGGCCTTGCGGGCAGACAACGGTGCCGAGCAGCTGTTGTTTCTCGGGCCTGACGCCGCAGGGCTGAAGATCACCGCCGACGAGCACGTCATCACGGTGATCACGGCACGGTCGCCATTGGGTCAGCACCTGCTCGGCAAGCTCGACGGCGATGAAGTGGAAGTGGTGGTGAACGGCAGCCGCCAATCGTTCGAAATCACGCAGATCCTGTGATCCACTGATCATTTGCAGGGTTGTAGCGTCCGACTTTTTGTGGGTAAGGTGCGACTCGCACGACAAACGGTGAACCCCGGAACACGGAGCCGGGGACACGGATTTAATCAAGGAGATATTTCATGACGAACGTCATCACCTTTCCTGACGCCCATGAACGTGATCGCCTCAAGTCCAGTGACCACCTCGGTTTGAGATACCTGAACAAGAAAGAGCGGCAATTGATCGATCGTCTGCGCATGACCAGTCACGCCGGCCGCCAATACGTTTACGACTACGCCAGCATCATGCAGCTTTCCAAGCCGCTGTACCCCGAACCGGTGGATTGACGCCACAGCGCCGCTGTCCTGTCGGCAGGCCTGCATAAAGGTTCAGCGCAGGTTCAGCACACCACCACGGGGCGCGGGCCTATAGTGGGCAGATGTTTCTGTCTTCAGGAAAGCATCATGCCCACTGCACCGCCCACCCCTTCCCCCGCCGAGCGGGGCACTGTCGCTGCCAAAGCGCCGGTTGACCACCTGCGCTTCCATAAACATCACGCGCATTTGGCGCCGACCTTTGGCACCGATGCGTTCGCCCTCAAGGCAGAAGCGTTTGCGCGCTTCTTCGGCACACCGACCTTTCTCGGTGCGCAGACGCTGCTGGTGCTGCTGTGGGTGGGCGCCAACCTGAGCGGGCTGGTGTCGTTCGACCTCTACCCGTTCATCCTGCTAAATCTGGCGTTCAGCCTGCAATCGGCCTACGCCGCGCCGTTGATTCTCCTCGCGCAAACGCGACAGGCCGCGCGCGACAAAGCCAGCGCCGATGCCGACGCGTTGCACCGCGAGGCGCTGGCAACGGCCAACGAAGAACGCATGGGCCGAGCGGCGCAAAACACGGCGCAGATGCTTGAGCTGCTGGAGCAGAACACCCGGCTCACCGAAATGACCAAAATGCTGACCGAACGCGTTGAAGCGCTGACGGCGGACATGCACAAGCATTTCGTCAAGCGCGACGGACATGTTTGAAGTGCCTGGCGCCTGATGAGTACTTCGGCGCCATGCCAGGATCTGCGTCGAACGGGCGATTTGGAATGCGCGAAATCTGTAGGAGCCGGCTTGCTGGCGAATGAGTTTGTTCAGGCGCTGCCGTGGTGAATGACACAACGGGTTCGCCAGCAAGCCGGCTCCTACAGACGTAGGTGCGGCCGTTGATCACTTGCTGGCACGGCGACCTTTGTGGGTGCATTTAATCCAGCGGTGCAACTTTCCAACTGAACGAAGCCGACCACCCGCTGCCCCAAACTCCATGGCATTCATGATCCCGCGTCAAAAGTCCCGTGCCTGCGCTGTGGTTTTTCCCTGCCAGGCGACGCGGGATACTGGCCGTCTGTTTCGTTCGTTCCCTTCCCTCCTGAACCCTGGAGTTTTCCTATGGCAGTTCCCGCATTTGGCCTCGGCACCTTTCGCCTGAAAGATCAGGTCGTTATCGATTCGGTCAGCAATGGCCTGGACCTGGGCTACCGCGTCATCGACACCGCGCAGATCTACGGCAACGAAGCTGAAGTCGGTCAGGCCATCGTGCAGAGCGGCGTGCCGCGTGACGAGCTCTACATCACCACCAAAATCTGGACCGACAATTTCGCCGCCGACAAGCTGATCCCCAGCCTCAAGGAAAGCCTGGCCAAGCTGAAAACCGATCACGTCGACCTGACGCTGATTCACTGGCCATCGCCCAAAGGCCAAGTCCCTGTGGCTGAATTCATGGGCGCGCTGCTGGAAGCCAAACAGCAAGGCCTGACCCGTGAGATCGGCATTTCCAACTTCACCGTCGCGCTGATGGAAGAAGCGATTGCTGCGGTCGGCGCCGAGAACATCGCCACCAACCAGATCGAACTGCACCCCTACCTGCAAAACCGCACCGTGGCGGATTTTGCCAGGCAGCACGGGATCAAGATCACCTCCTACATGACCTTGGCCTACGGCGAAGTGCTGAAGGACCCGGTGATCGAGCAGATCGCCCAGCGCCACAACGCGACGCCTGCACAAGTGACGCTGGCGTGGGCCATGCAATTGGGTTATGCCGTGATTCCGTCTTCGACCAAGCGTGCGAACCTGGAAAGCAACCTGAAAGCCGTGGACCTCACCCTGAGCGAAGACGATATGGCGCAGATTGCTCAGCTCGACCGTGGCCATCGCCTGACCAGCCCGGCCAGCCTCGCGCCGCAGTGGGACTGATGCAGCCGTGATTCTGGCTTCGGCCAGAATCACCCCGGTCACTGCCCTCTAATAACGCATCTGAACCATAAACAGGCGCCTTGCCTGGCACGTCCCAGAAATTGGTTCGCTTCACCCCCGAACCAATCCTTCCTGCCCCCGCGAACCAAACTTGTGAACCTTTCCCGATTGGCCCGACCTGGCGGGATCGTGCCTGCCTGAACGTCCGGTCATCGGCGCATGCGGCTGAACCAATTTCCATTGGCATCGCTATTGCACCTCTCCTCATCAGCCACGCCTTGCTTGATCAAGCCCTGGGCCTGCGGTTAATCCCCGTGACGAGAGACGCAGATGGACAGCATCGACACTGACGCAACGCACGACACCTCCTCGAAAATGGCGCTGGATGCGCTGCGCCAACTGGTCGCGCAGCAGGCAGCCTTTCCGCAGCGGCCGTTGCCGACCGAGCGCGACCTGGCGGTGGATTTCGGGGTTAGTCGCCGGGCCATTCGCCGCGCGCTGGCGGTGCTCGAAGCCGAGGGGCATATCTGGCGCCGCCAGGGCAAAGGCACCTTCGTCGGCCCTACCCCGCCAAGTGCGGCCATGAGTTTCGCCAAGCTGTCGAGCCGAACCAATTTCAGTGAAGTCATGGAGGCGCGTATCTACCTGGAGCCGGCGCTGGCCTCCCTGGCCGCGCTGCGTGCCAGCGGCGAGCAAATGGCAATCCTGCGCCGGCTGGCTGAACGCACCACTCACCAGCAACACGCCAGCGAGCCCGACGCCGAGGGC
>NZ_DASVUM010000066.1:0-30625 GCF_036387035.1 Pseudomonas sp.
GTTAAAGCCGGCCCTGCTTCCAATGACGACACAACGCAGGCGCTGTAGGAGCCGGCTTGCTGGCGAACGCGGTGGGTCAGCGATAAACCTGTCGACGGGTCCACCTCGGATTCGCCAGCAAGCCGGCTCCTACAGTACCCAAAGTGCGGCCTGTCAGTCGGCGCGTCCCGAATCAAGGCAGGCCCGCTGCAAGCCCGATCACATCATCGGCGCCGCCATGCTCACCACGCGCAGTGCCAAGCCTTCATAGGCGTCCAGCGTGATGGTGAATTCACCCTCCTCGGTCAGGTCGCCTTCGACCCGCTCGTTGATGATGTCCACCACCGGCCCCGGGGCGATGCCCGGCAAGTGCAGCGTCTCGACGATGGCTTCTGCGCTGAAGTTCAGCGCGGTGATCTGCGTGCCTTTCCCGGCAGGCAGTTCGTGAACCATGATCAACAGCCCCGGATGCTCGACGTCCGGAATCAGAATCTGCCGACTGGCCGCGATGTCGTACGCACGGCGCACGGCCAGCAGTTTCTTGAGCTGCGAGGCGAACGAGTCCGGCCGCTTCAACTGCTCGCAAAGGCTGCCGTACAGGGCGCGGGCCCGTGGCATGCCGCCCGCCGAAATCTCGCAATCGGGGTCCATGTCGACCAGATCGTAGCCGCCGCGATGGATCCAGCGGGTATCGCCGTCACCCATCAGGTGCGCGACCTGCTCCGCCGGCAGCGGCAAGGCGCCTACCAGGTCCCAGCCGGACAGCGCGAACACACCCGGTTGCATGGCGTTGAACATCACGAGCAGCAAATGGATGTGCTGGATCTTGTCGATGTCGGCAGCGGTCATGCTGTCCAGTTCACGGATGCCCAGCGCCGCCGTGACGATGCTCGCCGTGGTGCACGACACGCCGTTGGTGACGAACTTCAGGTTGTACGGCGCGTGCTCGCCGGCCAGACGCTCGTACATCTCTTCACGGATGTGCTCGCGCAGGATGTTGCCCGGGAAGGTCTGGCCCTGATACAGGTACTGATCGTGGGCGTGAAGCGTCCAGAAATGCACCAGTTCCAGGGTCAGTTCATCGTGGTTCTGCAACGCGTGAATCAAGGACGCCGGGTCGATGCCGAACTCATGCACCTGCCGCAGCATCAGTCGCAGAAACTCGGTACGGCCGGTCAGCAACGCATGCTGATACGCCGGACGGGTAATGAAGTCGTAGGACAGATCGGCGCCACCGTGGGACATCGCCGCGATGTCGTCGATGGTCAGGTTCAGTTCCTGAAAGCTGAAGCCGCCCGCTTTGCGAATGGCCCCTGCAAGCAACTGGTTGCCGGTGATCGACAGCGGATGGCTCTCGGACCATGCGGTGCCGTCGGCCTTGCGCTCGACGCCGAGGAAGCCGTTGGCGTCCAGCCGCAAGACCCGCGCTCCCATCACGTCGATGGCGTGCAGGGCATCGCCGATGATCATTTGCTGCGCGGCGAAACTGGGGTCAAGCCAATTCAGCGACGGTTGGCCTTCCTTGAAGTAATGCAGGTACACCCAGCGGCGGTCCTTGCCGTCCACGCCAGTGACCACCGCTGTCGCGCTCCAGTCGGTCTCTTTGACGCCCGGCTCGAAGAAGATCACGCGCTGCAACTGGCCAACGATGTAATGCTTGTCGCGTAGCGCATCCACGGTGGCGGCGTGCAGGTTGACCGCGTCGCGGCCGGCCGGGACTTCGGGGAGCAGCGACCAGTCTTCTTCCTTGATCTCCACCATGTGGTAGAGGCCCGGGTATTCTTCGTAAGCCATCTCCGCGAGGCGGAAATCCGCGCCTTTGCCGGTGTGGGACGGGATCACGTCGTCGACCACGATCGCGTTGTGCGCGGCGGCGATACGGCTCAGGTTGAGAAATTGCGCGTCGGTGCCCAGGTCCGAATCCACTTCAAAGCTGATGCGGTCAAAGTTGCCGTCGATGCTGGGCGTGCGCTCGCGCCCTTTCAAACCGCCGGAGGCTTTCAATGGGCCGTTGTGGATGCCCTGGATGCCGACTTCGGACAACGCGTGCCAGAGTGTTTCATCAGCCAATGCTTCAAGCACCGAGCCGCCATCGCGGGTGATGATCGACGCCGGGTAAGCAGTAAACCAGACCGAGCCGATGGCCGAAGCATCCCTTGGACGGGCCTGGGCGTAAGGCCGCTGCCAGAGACGGCCCTGGCCGCCATACAGTTTTGCGCGTTGCTTTGCGGCGTTGAGCATCGATTGCTCAACCAGCCATTCCACGTACTGCTTGTCCGGGGTGGTCATGTGTTCGGGGTTCCATCTTCAAGTGGATGGGAGCGCGGGCCGAACGGCTCTGAAGCGCTGTTGGGACCGTCCTGCCCGCTTTTTGCCTGTGCTTGCCTGTGCTTGTCGAGGCCAGGTGCGCGCAAATGCTTAAGTCTATGAGCACCTTGGCGCGTAAACGTTGCATCGGTTGCTATGCCACGGGCGCCAGCACTCGCTAAAATCCACCGGCGTGCATGCGTATCGTCGGCGCCGATCAGGGGTTTGCGTGGAATTACACATCGTTATCGAAGGCCGCAAGGACCTCGCTCAGCAAGTCTATGAGCAGCTGCGCGACAGTATCGTGTCGGGCCGTTTGGCGGCGGGCGTGCAGCTGCCGCCCAGTCGCCTGCTCGCCGCGCAACTGGAGCTGTCGCGCAAAACCATTTCCGACGCCTATAGCCGGCTGACGTACGAGAATTACCTGGTGGGCAAGGTCGGCAGCGGCACCTTCGTCAACGCGGTGCGCGACGACAGCCCGCGCCTGTCGGAGACTCCCGCGCTGCTCAGCGCCCATGTCGTGGCGAAATGGGCGGGCATCTCCCTGCCCCTGCGCCACCCGACTCGCGCGGGCACGCTGCGTTACGACTTCCTCGGCGGAGCGACGGCGAAAACCCAGTTCCCCCATGACGAGTGGCGGCGCTGCGTGCACCATGCGCTGCGGCAGATGTCCACCGAGCGCGGCTTTTACAGCCAGCCCGAAGGCCTGCCTGCGCTGCGCGCCGCCATTGCCGGGCACATCGCGTTTGCCCGGGGCGTCAGGTGCGTCGCCGATGACGTGGTGGTGTGCAATGGCGCGCAACAGGCCCTGGACTTGATCGCCCGCGTGCTGATCGAGCCTGGCAGCCGCGTCGCCGTCGAGGACCCCGGCTACACCCCGGCGCGCCTGCTGTTTGCAGCTCAAGGGGCGCAGGTCGCCAGCATTCCGTTGGACAGCGAAGGCATTATCGTGGAGTTGATTCCCGACGACGTCTGCGCCATTTACGTGACCCCGTCCCACCAGATGCCGCTGGGCATGCCGATGAGCCTGCCCCGCCGCCAGTCCCTGCTGGAAAAGGCGCGGCGGATCGGCGCGATCATCATCGAAGACGACTACGACAGCGAATTTCGCTACGAAGGCCGCCCGACCGATTCGTTGCAGAGCATGGACGGGCACGGGGTGGTCGCCTATGTCGGCACCTTTTCGAAAACCCTGCTGCCCGAATTGCGCCTGGGCTACGCCGTGCTGCCGCCGGCGATTCTCGAAGCGGTGATCAAAGCCAAACAACTGACCGACTGGCACACCTCAACGCTGCCGCAGTGGGCGCTGGCCAAATTCATCAGCGAGGGTCTGCTCAACAAGCACATCCGCCGCTGCCACACCACCTATGCCGGGCGCCGCCAACGGATTCTGTCGCGCATCGCCGGCGACCTCGCGCCCTGGCTGGAAACCATTCCCTGCACGGCGGGTTTCCACATGGCAGTGATGCTCAAAGAGGGGCTAGCGCCTGCGATCGATCTCCACCTCCTGATCGATCGCGCGCGGGACATGAACCTGGGCCTCTATCCCCTCGACGGTTTCTACAGCGACGCGCCACCCCGCGACGGGCTCATGCTGGGCTTCGGCGCCATCGACCTGCTCGACATCGACCCGGCGCTGGACCGGTTGCGGGACCTGCTGATGGCGTTTGGTTGATCGGATGCATCCGATAGTGTGGGACCGGCTTTAGCCGGGAAGGCGTCGGTCGTCACACCGCAAAATCGATGGCGCACACACTAGCCCCTTCCCGGCTAACGCCGGTCCCACTAAAAAGCATCGCGTGCATTGCGCAGCACCCTGCTTTGGCCGCGAAGGGACGCGGAGCGTCCCGGGCTGCATGGCCACGCAGAGCGTGGGAACGATCATCTGCAGCAGGCGTTTGGTTGATCGGATGCATCCGATAGTGTGGGACCGGCTTTAGCCGGGAAGGCGTCAGTCGTCACACCGCAAAATCGATGGCGCACTCACCGGCCCCTTCCCGGCTAAAACCGGTCCCACTGACAGCAGCGCGTGCATTGCGCAGCACCCTGCTTTAGCCGCGATGGGACGCGGAGCGTCCCGGGCTGCATGCCCACGCAGAGCGTGGGAACGATCATCTGCAGCAGGCGTTTGGTTGATCGGATGCATCCGATAGTGTGGGACCGGCTTTAGCCGGGAAGGCGTCGGTCGTCACACTGCAAAATCGATGGCGCACACACTGGCCCCTTCCCGGCTAAAGCCGTCCCACTGACAGCAGAGCGTGCATTGCGCAGCACCCTGCTTTGGCCGCGAAGGGACGCGGAGCGTCCCGGGCTGCGTGCCCACGCAGAGCGTGGGAACGATCATCTGCTGCAGGCGTGTGGTTGATCGGATGCACCCAATAGTGTGGGACCGGCATTAGCCGGGAAGGCGTCAGTCGTCACACCGCAAAATCGATGGCGCACTCACCGGCCCCTTCCCGGCTAAAGCCGGTCCCACTGACAGCAGCGCGTGCATTGCGCAGCACCCTGCTTTAGCCGCGAAGGGACGCGGAGCGTCCCGGGCTGCATGCCCACGCAGAGCGTGGGTACGATCAGACAACTGTGGGACCGGCTTCAGCCGGGAAGCTTTAGATCTGCTTTTGATCTTCGTACGCAAAAAGTGCAAACACCACAAAACGCGACTTGGGTGCAGGCTGAACGCAGGTCTCGCCCAGTGGGCCGAGCCGCATGGATGCGGCGAGAGCGCGGTCAGGACAGGGATGTCCGTTCGGCGCGGGCCCACGGAGCGAGACCGGAGTGAAGGAACCCGACGAAGTCGGGCCCAACCAGGAGCACAAGCCCTTGGTTACTTGGGGCTTTATCAAGGAACTCGCCGAAGGCGAAACCCGAGGCCCCCAGGCCGACGCCCTTGATCTGGTTGTAATCGGACCAAGCCACGCCGCCGCTCAACCTCGATCTGATTGAACTTCTGCGCCCAACACCTGCCGACTACAGAGCTGCCGGACACACCGTCCGCTGAGAAATGGAGGCTTTTACATGCCAGATGCAAACGGCAAAATCCGCTACGCAGTGGTCGCTGGAGGCTGGATCTCACAAGGCGCTTTCATGCCGGGACTCGAGCAGACCGACAACTCGGTAATGACCGCACTGGTGACCGGCGATCCGGTCAAAGCCGACCAGCTCGCCGCGCTGTATGACCTCAAAAGCTATCACTACGACGAATTCGCCACCCTGCTGAGCTCCGGCGAAATCGACGCTATCTACCTGGCGACGCCCAACTTCCGACACCGCGAATTCGCGGTACCAGCCCTTGAAGCAGGCATACACGTGCTGCTGGAAAAACCCATGGCTGCCAGCGAAGAAGACTGCCTGGCAATCACAGCAGCGGCCGAACGTTCGGGCGCCAAACTGATGATTGCCTACCGCCTGCACTTCGAGCCCGGCACCGTCGAAATGGTCCACCGCGTGCGCGCCGGCGACATTGGTGACCCGCGCCTGTTCACCGCAACCTTCGCCCAGACCACCGACCCGGCCAACCACCGCATGCAGAGCGGTTTCGGCGCAGGCCCGGTGGCGGACATGGGCCCCTACCCGATCAACGCCGTGCGCAACCTGTTCGCCGCCGAGCCGCTGGAAGTCCACGCCGTCGGCATCAAGACCCCGGGTCGCGAGATCAATACCTTCGACACGGTCAACGTGACCTTGCGCTTTGCCGACGAACGCCTGGCAACCTTCACCGTCAGTTATAGCCTGCCGTCCACCGAGCGTTTCCAGTTGATCGGTACCAAGGGTGAGTTCGAAGCTTCGCCGTGCTTCGGCTTCGGTGAAGGCGTGGCGATCAGCTACCGGGCAATCATCGACGGCAAGACCACCGAGCACACCCACCCGGTGGTTGATCAGTTCGGCGGCGAGACCCAGTACTTCTCCGACTGCATTCTGCAAAACCGCGAACCGGAGCCTGACGGCGACGAGGGCTGGCGCGATGTCCGCGTGGTCGAGGCCATTGAACGCGCGTTGACCACCGGCCAACCGCAGAAGCTTGAGCCCCTGCCCGAGCGCCCGGGGATCAGCATCGAGCAGGCGCGGCGCCTGTCGCTGGCCAAAGTGCCGGAGTACATCAATACGGATGAGCCCAACGCGTAATGCGCTGCCCCAACGCGGGACCGCGGCGCGATGCCCGTTGATCACAACCGCAAGCCCGGCTATTTTGACCGCCGGGCTTTGCTCGGTGCCCTGTGGCCGCGCGCCTTGCGGCTGAAAAAATGCAGTTGTATGATGACTGTCGACTTTGCGACGAGCCACTGTGTTTGTCGGCGCTACGCTTCACAGGATTTCGAATTTCCCCATCAGGCGTCACGCCTGATCGATTCGCCCCAAAAATAACAGGAGAAGCAGATGCCTACCGTTCTCGGTCAGAACTTCATCGGCGGCGCGCGCAGCGGCCTCGGCGAAGCACGCCATAAAAGCCTCGACGCCACCACTGGCGAAGCACTGCCTTACACCTTCCATCAGGCCACAGACGCGGAAATCGATGCCGCTGCATCGGCCGCCAAAGACGCCTTTCTTGAATTTCGCCAGCTGAGCCCGGCCCGTCGCGCTGAATTCCTCGACGCCATCGCTGACGAGCTGGACGCACTGGGTGATGACTTCGTCGCCCTTGTCTGCCAGGAAACCGCACTGCCTGCCGGGCGTATTCAGGGCGAGCGTGGCCGCACGTCCGGCCAGATGCGCCTGTTCGCCAAAGTCCTGCGTCGCGGCGACTTCCTCGGTGCCCGGATCGACCAGGCACTGCCGGATCGCAAGCCGCTGCCACGTGTCGACCTGCGCCAACAGCGCATCGGCGTCGGCCCGGTTGCCGTGTTCGGCGCCAGCAACTTCCCTCTGGCCTTCTCCACCGCCGGTGGCGATACCGCTTCCGCACTCGCCGCCGGTTGCCCGGTGGTTGTGAAAGCGCACAGCGGCCACATGGCAACGGCCGATCTGGTCGGTAACGCCATCGTTCGCGCTGCCGAGAAGACCGGCATGCCAAAAGGCGTGTTCAACATGATCTTCGGCAGCGGCGTCGGCGAAGGTCTGGTCAAGCACCCGGCCATCCAGGCCGTCGGCTTCACCGGTTCGCTGCACGGCGGTAACGCCCTGTGCAAACTGGCGTCCGAGCGTCCACAGCCGATTCCGGTGTTCGCCGAGATGTCGAGCATCAACCCGGTGGTCTTGCTGCCCGGCGCACTGACTGCGCGCGGCACCGCCATCGCTGGTGAGCTGGCGGCATCCGTGGTCATGGGGGCGGGCCAGTTCTGCACCAACCCTGGCGTGGTGATCGGTATCCGCTCCCCTGCCCTCACCGCCTTCACCGAGCAACTGACCGAGCACATGGGCGGTCAGGCACCTCAGACCATGCTCAACGAAGGCGGCTTGCGCAGCTACAGCAAAGGCGTCGAGAAACTGCTGGCGCACCCGAGCGTCACCCACCTGGCCGGTAAGCCGCAAGAAGGCAAGCAGGCCCAGGCTCAGCTGTTCAAGGCTGACGTCAGCATGTTGCTCAACGGCGACGAACTGCTGCAGGAAGAAGTATTCGGCCCGACCACGCTGCTGATCGAAGTGGCTGACGACGCTGAACTGAAAGCCGCACTGCTGGCCCTGCGCGGTCAACTGACCGCCACGCTGATCGGCGAAACCGCCGACCTGCAGAAGTACCAGTGGCTGGTGCCGGTGCTGGAAGAGAAAGTCGGCCGCATCCTGGTCAACGGCTACCCTACCGGCGTTGAAGTGTCGGACGCAATGGTCCACGGCGGACCGTACCCGGCGACCTCCGACGCGCGTGGCACCTCGGTCGGCACCCTGGCGATCGATCGCTTCCTGCGCCCGGTCTGCTACCAGAACTACCCGGACAGCTTGCTGCCCGCGGCCCTGCAAAACGCCAACCCGCTGGGCCTCAAGCGCCTGGTGAACGGCGAGTGGAGCACTGACGTTATCGCCTGATGACGCGGCCTGATTCGTCAGGCCAGTGAAAACGGCGCGACCCTTTTAAGGGCCGCGCCTTTTTTTTTGCTTTTGAATTGGCGTGGAGCGTTGCCAGCAGGCAACCGGCTGACTAGCATCTGGCGCCATCTCGCTGTGGAACCCTGAATATGAATGAAGAACTGACCATCATCGATCTGCAGGAAGGCACCGGAAAAGCCGTCGTCAAAGGCGCCCTGATTACTACCCATTACACTGGCACGCTGGAGAACGGCACGGTATTCGACTCCTCATGGGAGCGCGGCAAACCGTTTCAGTGCGTCATCGGTACCGGCCGGGTGATCAAGGGCTGGGACATCGGGCTGATGGGCATGAAAGTGGGCGGCAAGCGTACATTGCGGGTCCCGGCGGCGCTGGCGTACGGCGAGCGCTCGATGGGCGCGCACATCAAACCGCATTCGGACCTTAAGTTTGAAATTGAATTGCTGGAAGTGCTAACCCGGGATGACTGAACCTGTGGCCTGAGGCGGCACCGCGGATCTCACTGGCTGCACACGACGCCGTTTAGTGCGACCGGCTTCAGCCGGGAAGAGGCCAGTGTTTTCAACACAAATATCGCGCTATGGCTGCCGGCGCTTTCCCGGCTAAAGCCGGTCCCACAGTCGAGGGCAGACCAAATCCTAGGTGTCGACGCAATGCTGTGAGTGGCCATGCCCGAAATCCATGGGGCAGACGCAATGCTTTTAGTGGGACCGGCTTCAGCCGGGAAGAGGCCAGTGTGTTCACCACAAATATCGCGCTATGGCTGCCGGCGCCTTCCCGGCTAAAGCCGGTCCCACAGTCGAGGGCATACCCGAAATCGGGGCAGACGCGACGCTTTTTAGTGAGACCGGCTTCAGCCGGGAGGAGGCCAGTGTGTTCACCACAAATATCGCGCTATGGCTGCCGGCGCTTTCCCGGCTAAAGCCGGTCCCACAGTCGAGGGCATGCCCGAAATCCATGGGGCAGACGCGACGCTTTTTAGTGGGACCGGCTTGAGCCGGGAAGAGGCCGGTGTGTGTTCACCACAAATATCGCGCTATGGCTGCCGGCGCCTTCCCGGCTAAAGCCGGTCCCACAGTCGAGGGCATGCCCGAAATCCATGGGGCAGACGCGACGCTTTTTAGTGGGACCGGCTTCAGCCGGGAAGAGGCCAGCGCGTTCGCCACAAATATCGCGCTATGGCCCCCGACGCTTTCCCGGCTAAAGCCGGTCCCAGTCGAGGGTATGCCCGAAATCCATGGGGCAGACGCAATGCTTTTAGTGGGACCGGCTTCAGCCGGGAAGAGGCCAGTGTTTTCAACACAAATATCGCGCTATGGCTGCCGGCGCTTTCCCGGCTAAAGCCGGTCCTACAGTCGAGGGCATGCCCGAAATCCATGGGGCAGACGCGACGCTTTTTAGTGGGACCGGCTTCAGCCGGGAAGAGGCCAGTGTGTTCACCACAAATCTCGCGCTATGGCTGCGGACGCCTTCCCGGCTAAAGCCGGTCCTACAGTCGAGGGCATGCCCGAAATCCATGGGGCAGACGCAATGCTTTTAGTGGGAGCCCGCCTTCAGCCCTCACAACCCGGGAGCTACGCCTTCATGAGTACGTGGGCCAGCTTCTTCGCCAGTTCTTCTTCCTTGTATGGCTTTTGCACGATCAGCTTGGGGTCGACGTCGAGGATGTCGATGTCGGCAAAGCCGGTGATGAACATGATCGGCAGTTGCGGGTGGTCGCGGCGGACGATTTCGGCCAGTTCGCCACCGGTCATGTTGGGCATGGCGAAGTCGGTGAGGAGCAGCTCGATGCCGGCGTCCAGCTTCTTCAGCGCTTCCTCGCCACTGTCCGCTTCGACCACGGAATATCCCAGAGAGATGAGCATCATCGCCGTTACCGAACGCACGTCCGGGTCGTCGTCGACCAGCAAAATGGTGCGGTGCTTGTCGTCGACGTCGGCGCGACCGGGCATGTCCGAGGCGCTGACCACCGCGACCGCCGGGCGCGCGACGCTCGGCAGGTAAACCCGCAGCGTGGTGCCGGCGTTTTCCGCCGTGTCGATGCTCACACCGCCGCCAGACTGCTTGGCGAAACCGAACACTTGCGCCAGGCCCAGGCCCGAGCCCTTGCCTACCGCCTTGGTGGTAAAGAAAGGCTCGAAGGCCTTGGCCAGCACTTCTGCACTCATGCCGCAGCCGGAGTCGCTCACCGACAACACCACATAAGCGCCGGGTTCGGGGTCTTCAGGGCGCAGCGGCAGGCGGTAGACCATCTCGTTCCAGGTGCTCAAGCGTAATTCCCCGCCCTGGGGCATCGCGTCTCGTGCGTTGATCGCCAGGTTGAGAATGATCATCTCGGTCTGGGTTGGGTCCACCAACGCACTCCACAAATCATCCGCCAATGCAGTTTCCACCCACACGCTGCCGCCCAATGCACGTCCAAGCAGCTCGCGCATGCCGGCAATCGTGTCATTGAGGTTCAGCGCAACAGGCTCCAGCCGTTGACGGCGGGAGAACGACAGCAGCTGACTGGTGAGCTTGGCGCCCCGCTCGCCCGCTTCGCGGATGTTCTGCAGGCGCTGCGGGGACTTGGTGAACACGCCTTTTTCCAGGTCCCGGCTGAGGAAATTCGCACTGGTGAGGATTACTGTCAGCAGGTTGTTGAAGTCATGGGCGACCCCGGCCGTCAATTGACCGACCACCTCAAGCCGTTGCATCTGCTGCAGGGCCGCCTCGACCCGTTCACGCTCCTTGATCTGATCGCGCAGACGCTTGTTGGTCGCCGCCAGTTCGTCCACCACCGCGCGCTCGCCGGTGATGTCGCGCACCGCGGCGTACATCAAGCCCTCATCCGGCACCAGCGTCCACGACAGCCAGCGAAACCCGCCATCGGCATGGCGCATGCGGCTGACAAAACGGGTCGAGACATTGCCCCCGGCGACGCTGGCGGTTTCGCGCAATGTGGCTTCCAGGTCGTCCGGGTGTATCAGCTCGCTCAAGCGCTGGCGACCGACCTCCTCGCGCCCCCAGCCCAGCGTCGACTCCCACGCCGGGTTAAGGGCAATCGGCGTCATGTCGAAGTGCAGCACGCCAAGCAGTTCGCGGGACAGCTCCCAGGTGCGGTCGCGCTCGCGGGTGCGCTGGACGACGCGTTCGCCGAGAATCTCGTTGAGCTGATGCAGCGCCTGGGTGGCGTTCTTGCGTTCAGTGATGTCCTGCATCACGCCGGTAAAGCGCACGCACTTGCCGTCTTCAAACAGCGAACGGCCGTTGGAAAACACCCAGCGCTCGGCGCCGTCGTCAGTGATCAGCCGGTGCTCGATCTGGAAGGAGGTGTCCACCGTCAACGCGCCCATGACCTTGCTGTGCAGGTGATCGCGGTCGTCCGGGTGGCAGAGCAAAAACATCAATGCCAAGGTGACGTAGGTGTCTGGGCCAACGCCGTAGAGCGCCTTGCAACGCTCATCCCACAGCAGCGTGTCGGTGCGCGGGTCGTACGTCCAGACGCCCATGTCGGCCGCCTCGATCGCCAGGTGCGCGCGCACTTCCGCCACTTGCAGGGTCTTCTCGGCGTACAGGCGCCGTTCCCGCTCCTGTACTTCGGACACCGCGCGCACCACGGCCTTGGGCAGCATCTTCATGTTCTGTTTGAGAACGTAATCGATGGCACCCATGCGCATCATCTCAACGGCATGTTGCTCGCCGAATATCCCGGACAAAAAGATGAACGGTGTCTGCGGCGCAACGCGCAGTGCGCAATTGAGTACGTCTGCGCCAGAGGACCCGGGGAGCAGATAGTCGCTAAGGATGAGATCGAAACGCGCGGCCAGCAGCTCCCGCTCCACGTCCTCGTGGTTGTAGACCAGCGTGGCGTCGATTTGCAGCCCACTGTTTTCAAGGGTGAGCAGAATCAGTTCGGCATCGAGCGAACTGTCTTCGACCAAAAGCAATTTGAGCTGGGATAGCGGCATGAATAAAAGTCATTGTTCCAAGAAGGGCTCGCGCGGTGTGCGTCTAGGCAGGACCGCAGGGCCTTGAGTCATGAGCCTGGCCGGCGTAAAAGACGCAATGAACCCGGTGGTGGCTCGTTCAATACTGCCCAGAACACGCCAAGATCCGAGATCGCCGACACAAATTCCTTGAATTCGACCGGCTTGACCACGTAAGCGTTCACTCCCAGTGAATAGGCACGGTCCAGATCGGGCTCTTCTCGGGAAGACGTGAGCATCACCACGGGTATGCTGCGCAGTTCCTCGGTTTCGCGGATGACCTTGAGCACTTCAAGGCCATCGACTTTCGGCAGTTTCAGGTCCAGCAACATCACGGCAGGATTCCCTGCGACACGGTCGTGGTGCTGGTTGCGACGCAGCAAGTAATCAAGCGCCTCGGCACCGTCACGCAGCACGATGACTTCATTGGCCAACTGGCTACGTTCCAGAGCAACGAGGGTCAGCTCCAGATCGTTTGGATTATCTTCAACCAGAAGAATGGGTTTCAGCACCGGGCGTCTCCTTCGACACTCAAATGTTTGATCTAACCGCGCTTGGGCAGCGCAAAATAAAAAGTGGCGCCATGGCCCAACTGGCTGTGCGCCCACACGGTGCCGTCATGGCGTTCAATGATCCGCCGGACACTCGCCAGGCCAATGCCGGTGCCCTCGAACTCTTCCATGCGGTGCAGGCGCTGGAACACGCCAAACAGCTTGCCGGCGTAGGCCATGTCGAAGCCCACGCCGTTGTCACGAATGTACACCACGACCTTGCCGTCTTCCTCGTAACTGCCGACCTCGATCACCGCCGCGTCCTGGTTGCGGGTGTATTTGATTGCGTTCGAGAGCAGGTTACGCATCGCCAGGTGCAGGAACGCTGCGTCGGCAATGACCACTGGCAATGGCTGGGAGACGTTCCATTGCAGCGCGCGGCCTTCGTAATCGGGCAGCATTTCCCGGCGGATCGCCTCGACCATGGGATTGAGGTCCACGTCCGACAAACGCATCGCCGAACGGCCCATCTGCGAAAAGCTCAAGAGGTTGTCGACCAGCGTGCCGGCAAACCGCGCCGACTCACTGATGTTTTCCAGGAAGCGCACACCGCGCTCGGACAACTTGCCGGCTTCGGTGTCACCCAGCAGTTCGGCGTAGCCAGCGATATGCCGCAACGGCGCACGCAGGTCATGGGACACGCTGTAGGAAAACGCTTCGAGCTCTTTGTTGGACTTTTTCAACTCATCGGCCAGCGCGGCCATCTCTTCCGCCTTGCGCAACACGATGCCCAGCACCGCCGCGCGTAGCTCGATCACGGCCTCGCAATCCATGTCATCCCACGCCCGGGAAAACCCCCGCACGGTCTGTTGCCACAGGGCGAAGCTGTTGCGCGGACTCAGCGAGCCGCTCGGGGCGACATTTTTCTCGGGTTTACCCGCCCAGTTGACCACGCGCGCCTGCTCCGGCCGGAACCAGATGATGAAGTTCGAATGCAGCTCGGAGATCGCTGTCGCCAGCACGCCGCTGACCGAAGTTGCCAGCCCCGGCAGCTGAGGGATATCACGGCTGGTGTTGTCCGAGCGGAAGACCTCGTGGGGGTCGCGGTCGCTCAGCCAGTCCGCGAGTTTCACGATCTGCTGGCGCTCGGGGGTTTCTCCGTAAACATCGACGCTGGCACCGGAAATGACTGCCGCACCGCTCGCACCGACAAAACCCAGCAGCACGTCGGGCATCGCGCGCAGGCCCCCGGTCACGCTGTCGAGGTCGGCCATGGCCGCGAGCATCTGCACGATTTGCCGGCGCAGGCCGAGCATGCGCTGGTTGTCGGCGTGAGCTTCCTTGCTTTCGATCTGCAGCGACAGCACGCTGCCGAGCAGTTCACAGGCGGTCCGGGTCTGGAAGCTGACCCGCCGTGGCGTGACGTGGTGGCAAGAAATCAGGCCCCACAACTGCCCGCGCACCACAATCGATATCGACATTGATGCCAGCGTCTGCATGTTGCGCATGTACTGCAAATGCACGGGAGAGACGCTGCGCAAGGTGGCGTAGGTCAGGTCCAGCGGCGCGCCCGTCAGCGGGTTGTTGGCCGGAATCAGCGGCGAAGGCTGATAGTTGGCATCCTCGATGACGCGAATACGGTTGGCCAGGTACAACGCGCGTGCCTGGGCTGGCACGTCGGAGGCCGGGAAGCTCAGCCCGAGCAGGCTTTCATAGCCGTCATCCGCCGCTTCGGCACTGACCAGGCCATTGCCGTCGGCGTCGAAATGATACGCCTTGACCCGCCCGAAGCCGGTGAGGCGCTTGACCTCGGCCACCGCACGCTGACACAAGGCTTCAATGCTCTCCTCCGCAGTCATCTGACTGATAAAGCCGCGCATCAGCGGGTAGACATTGCCGTAGGCACTGCTCATGTCCCCGGCCGGCTCGAACTCGGCAATGAGCACCTGATCGTGACGATGCACCATCATGGTCATCGGCTGGCCCGCGCTCGAACCCGGCAGAAAAGGCACTTCACCGATGTGGAAAGGGTTATGTTCTTCGTCAGGCAGGGCACGTAACTGTTGGAGCAGGCGTTCAGGGTCGGCAAACACGCTGGACAGCGGGGCGCCAATCAATGACTGCGGATCCAGCCCCAGCCAGTCGCTGACGTTGGCGCTGACCTGAATGACCGTCGAAGCCGCTTCGTCAATGACCAGCACAAAACCCTGGGGCTGAATGCTGCCAGGGATCTGGATCGGTTCGCGCGCGCAATGCTCGATTGCGCGCTGAAGGCTTTCGTCGGGGAGGGTCAAGGTTTGGCTCCTTTAACCTTCAACGTTTTGGGCAAACGGCGTCGGCAATGGGTGCCCAGTGAGCGGCACGGATGAGAATGGGCCATACGGTAACAAAAAGCGTCGAGCTCAAATACTGCGAAGTCACTGATTGCAGACAAAAAACCAATCCGTTCGGATTAGCTGTCCATCATGACCCTCACTTTCGACAGAAATTCCACTAACTGGAAAGGTTTGAGGATCATATCCATCCGCTCGCCAAGAAAATCCTGTCGATTGAGGGCATTTTCGGCGTAGCCGGTCATGAACAACACCGGCAGTTCGGGACGCCAGCTTCGGCCGCGCTGAGCGACCTCGCGGCCGTTCATTTCCGGCATGCCCACGTCCGTGAGCAGCAGCTCGATGGTGGCGTCATGCTCCAGACACGCCAACGCCGTGCCGACATCGGCGGCCTGGGTGCAGCGGTAACCGGCATCGGTGAGGATTTCATTGACGAACATGCGCACCGACGCCGTGTCTTCGACGATCAGCACGTGCTCCCCTGCCCCCTGCGCCGCGACGGTGGCCGGCGGTTGCGGCTCGACGCTCTGCACGTGGGCCGCCGGCAACATCAGCGTGACCTCGGTGCCGTGGCCGACCACGCTGCGAATCTGCACGTCGCCGCCCGACTGCCGGGCGAAACCGTAGATCGTCGACAGGCCCAGGCCGGTGCCCTGGCCAATCGGTTTGGTGGTAAAGAACGGGTCGAACACTTTGTCGATGAGGTGATGCTCAATGCCAACCCCGTCATCGCGCACGGTCAGGGCGATGTAGGCACCGTCCGCCATCCGCGAGTGGCCCTGGGAATAGGTTTCGAACGTACTGATCCAGATATTGCCACCGGCCGGCAGCGCGTCACGGGCATTGATGACCAGGTTGAGCAACGCGCTCTCAAGCTGGCCCGCATCGACCATCGCCACGGCGCTGCGCGAGGTCAGCTCCAGGGTCAGGCAGATGCTTTTGCCGATGGTGCGGCCCAGCAGGTCTTCCAGGGACCGCACGTACTGATTGACGTCCGAAGCCCGGGTGTCGAGCGGCTGCTGGCGGGCGAAGGCCAGCAGACGATGGGTCAACGCCGACGCACTTTTGGCCGAGGCGAGGGCGGCATCGGCATAGAGCATGACTTTTTCGGTGCGGCCGTCCTCAGTGCGCTTCTTGACCAGTTCAAGCCCGGTGACGATGCCCGTCAGCAGGTTGTTGAAGTCATGGGCGATGCCGCCGGTCAGTTTGCCGATGGCGTCCATTTTCTGCGCCTGCAGCAACTGCTCCTCCGTCCGTGCGCGCTCGGCGACTTCGTGGGCCAGCCGGCTGTTGACTGAATCCAGCTGCTGCAGATGCGACTGTTCGCGGCGGCGATGCTCGGTGACGTCTTCGATGAACACCAGGCTCATGCCAGGGACCCGGTAAGGTGAAACCTGCCATTCGGTCTCGCGTAATTCGCCCTTGACCCGCATGCTCAGCGTGCCCATCCAGCGCTCGCCCGCCTCCAGCGCTTCGCGCAGACCGTCCAGTGCCGAGTCCTGGTCATCGCTGAAGCTGCTCAGCACCGTATTATCGCCGGCGTCCTGCCCAAGCAACTGGGCAAAGGCGTGGTTGGCCTCGTGGACCTTCAGATTGCCGTCCATGACCGCAATGGGGGCGGAGACGTTGGCGAAAATCTCGCGAAAGCGTTCTTCGCTCTCGCGCAGGGCGTACTCGGTGTCACGCACCCGCAGCAGGGTGCGCAGGGTAGCGAGCAACACATCCGGGTCGACCGGGTGCACCAGGTAGGCGTCCGCGCCCGCTTCCAGCCCGGTCACGATGTCGCCGGTCTGGATCGATGCTGCGGACACGTGCACCACCGGCAACAGCGCCGTACGGGTCGTCGCCCGCAGCTGGCGCACGATGTCGAAGCCGCTCATGTCAGGCAGGTTGACGTCGAGAATCAGTGCGTCAGGCAACTGCTCGGCAATCAGCGCCAGGCCTTCGGTGCCGGTGCCGGCTTCCGACACGACGAAACCCTGACGCTCCATGCGCCGACGCAGGGCGTAGCGGGTCGCGGTGTTGTCATCAACGATCAGCAGCCGGGTTTCAGGCTTCATCGACAGGTTCCTGGGCGAGTGCCAACGGAATGACCACATAAAACGTGGAGCCCACACCGGGCTCACTGTCCACGCCAACCCGGCCACCGAGCAACTCGGCGAAACGTTTGCACAGGGACAGGCCCAGACCGGTACCGCGCAAGCGCTTCTGGAGCGGCGAGTCGACCTGAATGAAGTCTTCGAACAGCGCCCCGTGCAGTTCCTGGGGGATGCCGATGCCGGTATCGGTCACGGCAAATCGAATCGAATCCTCCGTTTCCAGCTGCGCTGAAACACGCACTACCCCGCGCTGGGTGAATTTCAAAGAGTTGGAAATGAAGTTGCGCAGAATCTGCCCCAGCTTCTGGTCGTCGGTGTAGAGCCTCGGCAAGCCCGCAGGTTCTTCGAAAATCAGGTCCACCGCCGAGGTGTCGACGATGGGTCTGAACATGCCGCGCAGGGCCGAAAACAGATCGAACATGTCGAACCACGCCGGCGAAATGCTGATGCGCCCGGCTTCGATCTTCGCCAGATCGAGCAGGTCGTCGACCATGTCGCTCAGTTCACGGGCCGCAGTGCTGACAAAGGCGACCTGCTTGTGCTGTTCGGGGCTCAGCGGGCCGTCAAGCTCATCCGACAGCAGGCTGGCAATGCTAAGGATCGAGCCCAGTGGCGTACGGAATTCATGGCTCATGTACGACAGGAAGCGGCTCTTGAGGTCGGACGCCTCGCGCAGCTGGTCGGCCTGGTTCTCCAGCTCGGCGTACAGGGCCAGTACGCCCTGATTGGTTTCATCGAGCTCGACACGCAACGCCGCCGCTTCGGCGCGCGCGCGTTCCAGTTCGATCCTGGTTTCGCTTTCGACCCCGGAAGAGCCTTCAAGGGTCTCGCGGGTGGTGTTGTCAGTCATCAAGCGTCTCCAGAGCCATCACCAATACCGTTACGTCGTCCCTGCCCCGGCAGTAATCACGGTGCAACACCGCTGCAATAATGGCCGGATGTCGGTACATCAGACCCGGATAATCGCGAAGATTCCAACGCGACTGCAGGCCGTCGCTGAACATGATCAACAGTTGCCCGGTGCAATCGGCGTAGTCGATCGGGGCAATCTTGCGATACTGCAGACCAACGATCCCGGGGTGCGAAGGAATGCCCCGGTTCTTGTCGTCGCCGATCAGTGTCGCGCCGATGTTGCCGATGCCGATGAAGCGCAGCTTGCCCGAGGCGCCGTCGAACTGCGCCAGCGCCGCTGCTCCGCCACGGCTGCCACGCATGTCGAAATGCAGGTCCTCGAGCAGCACGCCGGGGTCGGCAAAGGGCTGACGAATGAACGCCCGGGCGCCGGCCATTCCGGCTTCTTCGGCTTCAGGGCCATGGCCGAGGCCGTCGATCATCATGATCGAAACCTGCTGCCCCTTGACCGCAACCTCCCAGACGTCGCCACACGCCGGGTCATCGTGCAACGAATGCTGGGTGATGCCCATCCGCAGATCTTTGACAACGGCCTTGCGCGGATAGAAGCGCGCCAGCAGCACGCTGCCGCGAGGGTCGCTGTGCACGTCGAAGACCTGCGCCTGACGCAGCACCGAACCCAGGCCGATGCCCTGGGTGCCCCGGGTAGAGAAGCCGTCGGCCATGCAGTGCTGCACGTCGAAACCCTTGCCGCGGTCGACGGCAATGATCTCGACGCCCGCCGCGACACCCGAGCTGTCGCCCGGGAGCGCGCGCACATGCAGCTCACCATTTTGCGCGTGCTTGATGATGTTACTCGCCAGTTCAGTGACCACCAGCGCCACGCGACCGCAATCGGCTTCGTCAAAGCCCGCATCTTCCGCGACTTTCTGGGCGGTGCGCCGGGCGTGCCCCACCTGACTGACGTCCTCCACCGACAAGACCTGGGTCAGGCGGCTGTGCAGGTTCAGGTCCATTTGCAGATCGTCACGCGGGTGCCTGCGCCAGGAGCGGTGTCCAGCTCGAAGTCGTCCACCAGCCGCTTGGCACCGGTCAGCCCCAGGCCCAGACCGCCGCCGGAGGTCCAGCCATCGGTCATCGCCAGCTTGAGGTCCGGAATGCCCGGGCCTTCGTCACGAAAAGTCAGGCGCAGGCCGACCCGCAGGCCGTCCTCGACGATCTGCCAGTCCATGTCACCGCCGCCGCCATAGACCATGGTGTTACGCGCCAGCTCGCTGACCGCCGTCACCAGCTTGGTCAGGTCGATCAGGCGCATGCCGCATTCCTGGGCCAGCTTGCGCGCGGTCTGCCGCGCCAATACGACATCCTGCTCGATACGGATGGGTTGAATGCCGCTGCTGCGCACGGTCATTGAGAATAAGCCCGCTCGCGCAACAGCTTCATGCCGCGCTCGACGTTCAGCGCGGTGCTGACGCCGGGCAGGGTCATGCCCAGCTCCACCAGCGTGATGGCCACGGCTGGCTGCATGCCGACCAGCACGGTTTCGGCGTCCATGATGCGCGACAGGCCGGAGATCATGCCGATCATCCGGCCAATGAACGAGTCGACCATGTCCAGCGCCGAGATGTCGATGAGCACGCCGCGCGCCGAAGTACGGCTGATGCGCTCGGACAGATCGTCCTGCAGCGTCATCGCGAGCTGGTCATGCATGTCCACCTGGATGGTGACGAGCAGAAAGTCGCCCATCTGCAGAATCGGGATGCGCTCCATGGGCTCATACCGCCTTGGTGAGGGTGACGCCCAGACGGCGCAGGGCCAGCGCGAGGGCGTCGGCCAGATTGGCTTTGGTCACGACGCCCTGCAGGTCCAGGCCCAGGTGCACGATGGTCTGGGCAATCTGCGGACGCACGCCACTGATGATGCAATCGGCGCCCATCAGGCGGATCGCCGTGACGGTTTTAAGCAAATGCTGGGCGACCAGGGTGTCGACGGTCGGCACGCCGGTGATGTCGATGATGGCAATTTCTGCGCCGGTGTCGACGATGCGTTGCAACAGCGATTCCATGACCACCTGGGTGCGTTGCGAATCCAGCGTGCCGATCATCGGCAGCGCCAGAACGCCGTCCCACAGCTTGACCACCGGCGTGGACAGCTCGAGCAGTTCTTCCTGCTGACGCTTGATCACCGCTTCACGGGACTTCTGATACGTGCGGATGGTGTGCAGACCCAGACCATCGAGCAGCTCGGACATGTGCAGCACTTGCTCGGCCATCAGCGCCGGCTGGTCGGCAAAGGCCTGTTGCAGCTGGGCGAACAGCGGGCCCTTGAGGGCGAAGATGAAACTGGCGGTCTGCTGGGAATCCTGACCGGCCAAGGCGCGCTGGGTGGAGAGCTTTTCAAGGAAATGACGAGCGTCGTCCCACTCGGCGGTGGTGATGTTGGCAGAGCCACCCTTCTCCAGCGTTGACGTCAGCAGGCGCAGGAAGTCGGCGACTTGCTGGCGAGTTTCTTCAGGCTTGAGATTGCGCGTTGCGCCGCTGGCTTCCAGATCGGCGTGCCATTGCACAGCCAGCTGGGATTCGGCGCGCTTGAGGGCGTCCAGGGTGATTTGTTGCAATGCTGCCATGAGGGTGGCTCCAGTGAGTGCACGTCGAGCTTCAGAGTGAGTCGACTTGAGCAGGCCTGTGAAATACGCGGGATGGTCTAAAAAAACACCGAACGTTGAGCGGCAGGTGTTGCCGGGGCGTCACTCGTTGCCAAGGCGTGATGGGAAGACTGCCTGGCTCACGCGATTGTAGCCCCGGCAACGGCCATGATCCGGGCAGACGAAATACGCCTGCCGCGACTTGGTGTCAACATAACATCAGCCCGTTTTCGTTGTTTCTTTATCGGCGCGATCGTCGCGGACTTAAAATACGCTGTCGACGACCTGCACGTAGATTGAAAAAGCCCCCAACAAAAACCAGAACACAATAAACAGCCACGGCGTGCGCATGGAGAACAACAGCGACTTGCGGTAGCCCTTCTCACTGGATTCATGCTCGCTGAACAAGGGCGAGTCGTCATACGCGAGTCCCATGGCCGGCTGGCTGATGAGTAACTGGGCCTGTTTGAAATGCCAGTGATCGATGATCTCGTATGCCGCGCGAATGCCCGGCCAGGCGTGCATGGAGCTGATCAGTCCAAGCAGTGTCAGAAAGGGCGGCACCACCAGCGTGAACATCTTGCCCCATTCCGGATTGAGGTTGGCCATCGACGAGGCGAAGGCGATCACCAGAAAGGACTGCGCAGACAGATAGGCGTTGGTGCGGTCGGAGAGGATGGCCGTTTCGTACTGGATTTCCTTGCGGTAGAAATCCAGCCGGTCCTTCGGCGATCCAAACAGCATCGCGTCAGCCACCTGGGCATTGGCGACTTGTTCTTCAGCGGCCGGGTTGCTGCTGGTAATGATGGTGGGTGTTTCCATGTCGCGACTCACAAGCGGGGCTCCTGCCTATAAAACGGCGGCGCAGGAAAATTTCCGCGTCGCGCATCGATATTTGAGTGGGTGATCCCGTCCCGGTGCCCGAGAGGGGACGAACGGCGTGCCGCTTCATGCGGACCCATTCTCGCCAGGAACGCGCCGGCCGTAGCGTCCTTACTTCAACGCACCTGAGGCACGGGTCATGCAGCGCACGCGTCGCTCCTCCACGCGCTGGGCGAACCAGGCGGTGGTCAGCTTGCGGGTGATCTTTGGGCTCTCCAGCACGATGCCCGGCAAAATTGCCCTCGGGAGCGGTTTGCCCGCCGCCTTGTCGGCCATGGCGAAAATCCGCGCGTACAGTTCGGTGTCCTCGAAGTCCAGGGATTCACCCTTCTCCAGTTGGCTGCGGATGACGGTGTTGCGCATGTCCAGCTGCGGGTAGACGCTGCGCACGGCCAGCTCGGTCTGCCCCAGCGCCGGGCCGAACCCGTAGCTGATCAGGTCGCCATCCAGGGCCAGGCGCTTGCCGGACACCCGTGCCAGCGCGCTCTGAAATGCAGCATTGCGACTGGCGTACCAGCCTGCGTTGAAGTCGGCGAAGCGGTACAGCGGCTTGTCGTAGCTGACCGGATAGCCCAGCAAATGGGCGATACCGAAATACAGGCCACCGCGACGGCTGAACACTTCGTGGCGAATGGACCCTTCGACCGGGTACGGATAATCCCGGGCCTGACGCTCGGCAAACTCAATGCTGACCTGCATGGGACCGGCGGTGTGAACCGGGTTGAAGTTGCCGAACAGGGTCCGGCCCAGCGGAACCATGCCAATGAAGTCATCGAAAATCGCGCTCAGGTCTTTTTCGGTACGCGCAGCGCTCAGGCGCTCACTGTAGGTTTTGCCGGTCGAAGAGCGGATGTCCAGCGCGCTGCGCACCAGCAGATTGGGAATGTGCGCCTTGCTGGCGCGACGGTCGATTTCATCCTGGGCGATCTTGCCCATGCCGGGGACAGCCGGATCGACCTGAAAATTCGATTCCTGCTCGGCGACGGCCAGCACAGAACAGAGGTTTTCAACGGTAGGGTCAATCTTCTGCGCGTCAAAGGCGCGCTGAATGTCCTGCGCCCAGCCCTGGCGGTCGGCCACACTGGCAGGCAACAGCCGCACGATTTCACTGCGCACCGCAGCCGGCTCCGGCGCGGGTTCCTGGGTGCGCTGCGCGCTGCAACCTGCGAGCAGCGTCAGCAGGATCAGGCTGGCAAGGGCATGGAGGTGGCGGCTGATTCCATTCACGGGCATGAATTCTCGCTGGTTACTCAAACAGGGTGGCGGGCTATGGACAGCGGGAAGCGCTGCTGATTCAAACGGGGCCGGAGACAGTCCCGCTAACGGCATCGCAGGCATCCAGTGGAATTGGCCGTGACCTCGACGGTAGGACCGGCTTTAGCCGGGAAAGCGTCAGGCAGCACGCCGCAAAATGATGTCGCACACACTGGCCTCTTCCCGGCTGAAGCCGGTCCTACTGTCACTCCGCGTAGCCTTAGTAGGACCGGCTTTAGCCGGGAAGGCGTCGGACGTCACGCCGCATAATTGATGTCGTACGCACTGGCCTCTTCCCGGCTGAAGCCGGTCCTACTCTCACTCCGCGTACCCTTAGTAGGACCGGCTTTAGCCGGGAAGGCGTCGGACGTCGCGCCGCACAATTGATGTCATACGCACTGGCCTCTTCCCGGCTGAAGCCGGTCCTACTCTCACTCCGCGTAGCCTTGGTAGGACCGGCTTTAGCCGGGAAGGCGTCGGACGTCACGCCGCACAATTGATGTCGTACGCACTGGCCTCTTCCCGGCTGAAGCCGGTCCTACTGTCACTCCGCGTAGCCTTAGTAGGACCGGCTTTAGCCGGAAGGCGTCGGACGTCACGCCGTACAATCGATGTCGTACGCAGTGGCCTCTTCCCGGCTGAAGCCGGTCCTACTCTCACTCCGCGTAGCCTTAGTTGGAGCGGCTTTAGCCGGGAAAGCGGCGCATGGGCGAACGATGCTGTCGTTGCTCACCACGCCATTCAGGTGGTAATACTCTGCCCACACCCGACAACCCACGAACAAGGAAGGCCCCATGTCCAGCACAGCGCTCATCGTAGTCGATATCCAGAATGACTACTTTCCAGGCGGTAAATGGCCACTGGCAGGCGCCGACGCCGCCGCTGACAATTCCGCCAGGGTGATTCAGGCCGCCCGCGACGCCGGGGATCTGATTGTCTTCATCCGCCATGAGTCAGGCGCCGATGCACCCTTCTTCACCCCCGGTTCCGATGGCGCCAAATTGCATCCCAAAGTCCTGAACCTTGAAAGCGAACCGGTGGTGCTCAAGCATTTCCCTAACTCGTTCCGCGAAACCGGGCTGCAGGCTCTGCTCAAAGACAAGGGCGTCGAGAACCTGGTGATCATCGGCTCCATGAGCCACATGTGCATCGACGCCACCACCCGCGCGGCGGCGGACCTCGGTTACACCGTCAAAGTGCTTCACGACGCCTGCGCCAGCCGCAACCTGGAGTTCGAAGGCAGCGTGGTGCCCGCGGCCCAGGTCCACGCCGCATTTATGTCCGCGCTGGGCTTTGCCTATGCCGAGGTACTGAGTACCGACACATATCTAGCCTGATGAAGGAGAAAACAATGAGCGAGAAAAAAGCAGACATTCTGGTCTGGGGCCCGATGCACGCATCATTGATGCAAAATCTTGAGCGCGACTTCACTGTGCATAAACGCGCGGAAATCGAGGATATCGAGGCCTGGGCCAACGAACACGGGGCCAAGGTCCGCGGCGTCGTCACCAGCGGCGTATTCGGCACCGACAACGCCCTGCTCGATCGCCTGCCGAACCTGGAAGTGGTCAACAGCTTTGGCGTGGGCTACGACGCGGTCGACACCGACTACTTGTCGCGCCGGGGCATCACGCTGAGCAATACCCCCGATGTACTCAACAACGCCGTCGCCGAAACCGCCATGGCGCTGATGCTCTGCGTGTCCCGACGCATCAGCGACGCCGAGCGCTTCGTTCGCGCCGGTAAATGGCCCCATGGCAAATTCCCGCTGGGCAACGACCTGTGCGGCAAGACCTGCGGCATCGTCGGCCTGGGCAAGATCGGCAAAACCATTGCCAAACGCGCGGCGGCCTTCGAGATGAACATCGCCTACTTCCGCCGTGGCCGCCCTTACGACGATGTGTCCTACCAGCACTACGGCGACCTCAAGGAACTGGCCCAGGACTCGGACTACCTGATTGTCATCGTCCCGGGCGGCCCGGACACCCAGCACCTGATCAACGCCGACGTGCTGAGAGCGCTGGGGCCCCAATCGTTCCTGATCAACGTGGCCCGCGGCTCGGTTGTCGACGAGAAGGCGCTGGTCGCCTCGCTGCTGGCCTCGGAAATCGCCGGCGCAGGCCTGGACGTGTTCGACGACGAGCCCAACGTACCGGCCGAACTGTTGAAGCTGGACAACGTGGTGCTCACGCCGCACATCGGCTCGGGGACCTACGAAACCCGCCAGGCCATGGCCGACCTGGTATTTGCCAACGTCAGCGGCTACTTCAACGACAAAACCCTCATCACCCCGGTTGAGCTGTAACCGGCACCCATATGCAGGCCCGGCGATGAACCCGTCGGCCTGCGTAAAAAGGACAACCGGACATGGCGGCGGCTAGTGCGCTCGAGCAAAGCTCCGCCCTACCGTAAGTCAGAGCCGAGGCATTGCCGCCAACTTTTCTGGATAATGCCGGTCGAATTGCCCCTTACCCAGATCCCAGACATCTGCACACGCCATCCGGTCAGCCACTTGATCGAGAACCAAGGAGAGCCTGTTTGAATATTGCCGGCGTTATTTTTGACTGCGACGGAACCCTGGTTGACAGCGAACGGCTCGCCGCCGGTTTACTGCGTGACATCCTCAACACACATCAGGTTCTGTTGAGCGTGGACGAGGTCCTGCAACGCTTCAGGGGCGTGCAATTTGCGCTGTGCATGGAAGGCCTGTGCCGCGATTACCCTTGGCTGCCCAGCGACGACATCGTCAACGAGTTCCGCTCACGTACCCTGCCGTTGCTGCAGGAACAGCTGGAAGAGATGCCGGGTGCCGTCGAATTCGTGCGCAGCCTGTCGCTGCCCAAATGCGTCGCCTCCAATGGCCCGCGCAGCAAGATCGAAACCTGCCTGAGCACGGTCGGTCTGCTTGACGTGTTCCACGGCCTGATTGTCAGCGCCTACGAGGTGCAATCATGGAAGCCATCGCCGGTGCTCATCGAACACGCCGCGCAGTTGTTGGGTTTGCCTCCCGCGCAATGCCTGCTGGTGGAAGACAGCGTTCCCGGCGTGGAGGCCGGACTGGGCGCCGGCGCGCAAGTGGCGGGCTATGGCGACACTGACTTCTCGGCGTTTACGGGCCACGCCAACTTCCATCGCGTCAAAGATTTCGGCGAATTGAAGGATTTGGTACAGCGCATCAGTTGAAGGGCTTGCCATCCATCCGAATGGCCCTTGTTCATCGCAGGTCAACTCGATACTGTACATAAAACCAGTATCGAGAAAACCCATGCAGCTGATCGACAAGCTGAGCATCCTCGCCGACGCGGCCAAGTACGACGCCTCCTGCGCCAGCAGCGCCGCACCCAAACGCAGTTCGGAAGGCAAATCCGGGCTTGGGTCCAGCACTGGCATGGGTATCTGCCACAGCTATACGCCTGACGGGCGCTGTGTCTCGCTGCTGAAAATCCTCCTCACCAACTTCTGTCTGTACGACTGCCAGTACTGCGTCAATCGCCGTTCCAGCGATGTGCCGCGCGCGCGTTTCAGTCCCGAAGAAGTGGTCACGCTGACGCTGGACTTTTATCGTCGCAACTGCGTCAGCGGCCTGTTCTTGAGCTCAGGGATCATCCGCTCGGCCGACTACACCATGGAGCAGTTGATCCGCGTCGCCAAGCTGCTGCGGGAAGAGCACGAATTTCGTGGCTACATTCACCTCAAAACGATTCCTGAAGCTGACCCTGCACTGATCGAAGAAGCCGGCCGCTACGCCGACCGCTTGAGCGTCAATATTGAACTGCCGACCCAGTTGGGGCTGCAAACCCTGGCGCCCGAAAAAGAAATGGGCTCGATCAAACAGGCCATGCAAACCATTTACACCGGTCAGCAAACCGTTCTCAACGAGCCCAAGGCGCCGCGTTTTACGCCAGCCGGGCAAAGCACGCAAATGATTGTGGGGGCCGACGACACAGACGACAGCACCATCCTGCACACCGCCGAGTCACTGTACGGCGATTTCCGCCTCAAGCGCGTCTACTACTCAGCCTTCAGCCCGATTCCCAATAGCCCGAAAAGCGTGCCCCACGCCGCGCCGCCATTGATGCGCGAGCACCGGCTGTATCAGGCCGATTTTCTGCTGCGAAGCTATGGTTACAGCGCAGGCGAGTTGCTGCAGGGGCCGGGTCACCTGGCGCTGGACATCGACCCCAAGCTTGCCTGGGCGCTGGAGCACCGCGACGTCTTCCCGCTGGACCTTAACCGCGCGGAGCCGGCAATGATCGCGCGGATCCCCGGAATCGGCATTCGCACCACCAAGCGTCTGGTTGAACTGCGCCGCCAACGCCGTATTCGCTACGAAGACCTGACCCGGCTGCGCTGCGTGCTGGCCAAGGCCAAGCCTTTCATCATCACCAGCGACTACCATCCCCGTCAGGCCGAAAGCTCAAGCATCGATTTGCGCGAGCAACTGCGCGACAAACCGCAGCCTCAGCAAATGGCGTTGTGGGGATGATCATTCTCGATTGCGCCGAGTCCTTCGACACGTGGCGGCAACAGGCCCGCTGGTTGCTGAGCCACCAGATCAATCCGGATCAGGTCAGCTGGAGCGTGCAGCAGGATGCCGACCTCTTCGCCAGCGACACGGATTACCCTGCCGAGCCCGGCCCGTTTCGCGCGCGCATCCCTCTGGAACTGCTGGAGCTGCTGCAGAACGCCTCGCAATATTGCGGTGATCAGCGCTGGACGCTGCTGTATGAGGTGCTCTGGCGCGTCAGCCACGGTGACCGCACGGCGATGCTGGCGGGAGACAAGCTGGGCAGCGAACTGCACCGGCGCCTGAAACAGGTCAGCCGCGAAGCCCATCACCTGCATGCATTTCTGCGCTTTGTTGCGCTGCCGGTGATGGACAGTGCCGAGGACGTCGCCGCCAGGGCGGCGTTGCTGGACATGACCCGATTGCCGGAGTACGTGGCCTGGCACGAGCCGGCCCACGACATTCTGCACACCGCCAGCGAGCACTTCATCGGGCGCATGGGGCGGCATCGCTGGATGATCGCCACGCCCAAAGACGGCGTATTTTATGACGGCGAACGGTTGATTCATCAGCCGGTGTGCCCGCAGGCGTGGCAGTCACTGGCGCGCAACGCCGATGATCCCCACGGCAATCTGTGGCTCACGTATTACAGCCACATCTTTAATCCGGCGCGGCTTAATCCGAAAGTCATGCAAGGCCATTTACCGGCGCGGTTCTGGAAGAATCTTCCCGAAGGGCCATTGATCCCGGCGCTCATCAGCGAAGCACGCACCGGCGGGCAGCGTGATGGTCAGGCGCGGGAGATTGCGGAGCGGCGCGGCAAAGTGATTCGCGGCAAACCGGCGCCCTCGCCGGCGGCTGACGCCGACTAAGCCACGCGGCTCAGCGTCGCCGTCTCTTGCAGTGCTACGGCTCCAGATCGTTGACGGGTCCCATCTCGCGATGCACGGCCGTCTGCATGCCGGCGGTGTTTGAAGGCGTGCCCAGGGCAGTGCCAAAGAAGCGCACGGCCTCGGTGCTCAGGTCGCGGTGAATGCTCTCGCGGTTGACCCCAATGGCGTCGGTGCACAACCCTGGTTGAGTGGCGCGCTGCTCATCATCGCAGGGCGCCATGAAGACGAAGTGCCCTGCCCCGGCAAACAATTTGAAGTCGGACACATCGGGCAGCTTGCGCGCCAGTGCCTCGGCGTTCTTGTCGATGGCCAGCAATTCGTCCCCATCGCCGCTGTACAGCAGCACGGGGACATGCACCTCAGCCAGGGTCTGGCGACCGAACATCAACCCCAGCGGCGCCATCAACATCAACGCGCCGACGCGCGGATCGGCCTGGGCGTGCAGGTCTTCACGATCTGCCACCAGCTCACCCTGGGTCTTGCACGCATCGCGGTCCTGGGGGCGCTCGGTGCAGTAATGACGCAGACGCTGAAGATCCGGTTGCGCACCGGCGAGAATCAAGGCGGTTTCCCCGCCCGCTGAATAGCCGATCACCCCTACCCGACGGGCGCTGATGTAAGGCGACAGCATCGGGTCAATCAACGCGGCGCTGATGGCTTCGGAAATCTGCAGCGGGCGGCCATAGAGATTGCTCAGGCTGCCGAGGCGGCTGTGGTCCATGTAGTTATCGCCCGGATGAAACACCGCCACCACCACAAACCCTTTACGCGCCAGCGAGGTGGCCAGGTCGTGCTGGGCCAGGGGCGTGCCGGTATTGCCATGCGACACCATTAGCAGCGGGAAGCGGCCCATGGCGATGGTGGCGTCTTGCGACGCTTCGATGGGATAACCCTGAACGCGGGTGATATGTTCGTCGTCGGTGGAGGGGTAAAAGGCGTAGGCGTGCATGGGCCGGGAATCCAGAGGATCGAGGAACGTCAGCTCGTGAAAGCCCACACTCCAACTCTGCAGCTCGCTGGCCTGCACCGAAATCAGGCTGCCCAGCAAGCTGATCATCATCACTGCACAAAGACGCATCATTGCAATGCCCCTCACCTTCTCAATCCAAGCCTGCCGATTCAGACGCTCATGGGCCGAAGCCCCACTAAAACGGCGTCTGTCGCTATCTGACCCTTGGGGTTGGATAACATTCCGAAACGTTTGAGGATCAATGTTGCACAAGGCGGGCCAAGCTCGATGAACGAAAGCGATCGGTTGCCGCCGGACGTAGAATCGGCGGAATTGGCCGGCATTCTACGGTGTAAGGAGTCAGGTTACGCGCAAAGAAAAGGTAAAGGCTGTCGGGCGGCTGAACACCCGCGGCAAAACAACGAAAGCCCTGGCATCGGTCGGTGGCTGGGCCAGCGATGACAGGGCTTTACAGGTTGGCGCTTATCGCTGCGGCCGTCGTCTCAGACGAGGCGCGCAACGGCGTCAATCTTAAGCGAACAGTGTTTCGCTGATGTGCTTCTGTGCGGCAGTCATGGCAGCGGCGCGTGGTTCGTCGCCGTAGGCCAGGCCTTCTGCCACGACGAATTGCAGGTCTGTGACGCCGATGAAGCCGAACACCACCTTGAGCAGGTCGTCATGGCCGGCGCCGCTCGGCAGGCCCTGATGCAGACCGCCGGTGGTGGAGACGATGATCACCTTCTTGCCCTTGCACAGACCTTCCGGGCCCGCTTCGGTGTAGCGAAAGGTGCGGCCGGCCACACAGATGCGGTCGATCCACGCCTTCAACTGGCTCGGGATGCTGAAGTTGTACATCGGCGCACCGATCACCACGACGTCCGCCGACAGGAATTCTTCGAGGGTTGCTTCGTTGGTGTCCACCTCAAGCTTCTGCGCTGCGTCACGCCCTTCCACCGGCGTACCGGCAGCGGCCAGGGTCGCGCCGGAGAAGTGAGTCAGTGGCTCATTGGCGAGGTCGCGGTACACCACCTGAGTCTCCGGGGTGCTGGCGGTGAATGCCTGAACGACGCCGCGGCTCAACTGACGCGAAGCGGAGTGATCGCCGAGGATGCTGGAATCGATGTGCAAGAGTTTCATGAAGTGCTTCCCAAGGTGAGAATCGCCGCTTGGCGATCAAGTGGCGCCATCCTACCTTGAGAAGTAATGAGTGATTAGTGGGCATAAATGCGATTGATCGTCCCGCTGGCGGGACAATCCAAATGGCCCGACAAGAGCGTCACTTCTCTCCAGCACGCTCGGGGCTGACTGGGGCCGCAAGGACGGTGTAGCCGGGAAGGCTTTGATTCGCGCGGGATCAACCAGCCAGCGCCCCCGCCACCCCCGCCACGATTCTGTCCACATCCGCCTCGTCAATCATCAATGGCGGCAGCAGCCGGATCGTCTGCCCGCGCGTCACGTTGATCAGCACCCCGTATTCCTGCGCCGCCA
>NZ_DASVUM010000067.1:0-36551 GCF_036387035.1 Pseudomonas sp.
CCCAGGCGACCACGCGGGTGCGTTTTCAACTGCGCCGTGATGGGGACGGCGAGTTGCAGGTGTACGGCATTCACGCCAAGGCCTCCGGCGACGATTCGGTCCGCACCGTGCAAGCCCGCTGGAATGCCGACAAAAGCGCGATGGAGGCCCATCTCAACGACATCACCATCCTAATGACGCCCCGCCGGGGACCGCTCGGGAGACTGGAACCGCTGGTCTACCCTGAAAACAGCGACGCCCGTTTAGGCACCATCCTCGTCCACCCGATCCCGGACGACACCGACAGCCAGCTCGAAGGCCTCCCCGGCGACGACATCACCGCTGAAGACTGCATCCTGGTCTTCCTCGCTGATTCCGGGCTGAGGTCGATGTATGTGGTGTATGCGCGGCCGTTTAATGGGGATCATGGGTATCATCCGCCGCCGCTGGACCTCAAAGGTTTTCCAGACGCCAAGAGAGCGGGCAGTAAAACGAACGTTCAGGGTGGTGGAACAAAGCGACGACGCTGGAAAGATAACAAAGGCCGGATATTTGAGTGGGATAGTCAGCACGGGACTGTCGAAATGTACGACAAACAAGGCAAGCACTTGGGGGAGTGTGATCCTCAGAGCGGCGAGCGAACCAAACCTGCCAAGCCCGGCCGTAAAATTGAAAAGTGAGGGTTTTTATGTTCCTTTATATATTTGGTTTTTTGTTCGACATCACCGAAGACGACTCGATGAAATTCGAAATGAAGATAGATCCGTCATTGAATGACGAAATCGTAGCGCGGCTCGGCCATGCGAGCCTGAACGCGATGGCGGAAGGGGACTGGCCGCTAACGAATGATCAGGTAGCGATGCTTTCTTCAATCACAGGACGCCAACTTCCGACCGATCTGGAGCTCCTGATAGGCGTGGTAGCGTGAGGGCATCATCGGCCTAACACTCGCTGGATAACATTATGAATCGGGAAGTCACCCCACATGGCGATCATGCAGATACAGCGCCTTTACCCTCAGCCCAACCCGGACAACTCGCCACAGTACGAAAAAGATATACCACCGGACTTAGAGCCCTTGGTTCAGAGTGTGAATGGGTTGGGCGTCTCAAAAGGACGTGCCGGCCTGCGGCCATGAACTTACAGCCGCTCAGGCTTCCGAAATACTTTCAATTCTAGACGAGCCGTCTCAGACCAGGACTGATCTACGGAATCGGAATATGCAGATAGTAATTGGGCGCGCTTACCCATCCATTAGCGGGTTTCTGGCAGATAGCAGCCAGGACGAGTCACTTAAGTTTGAGCTGGATCTAGACGAATCCCATATTCAGGAAATCCTTCCGATACTGGGTCTTCAGAGCATCAATGAAATGGCAGCAGGCGAATGGCTGCTCTCGTCTGAACAGATCATGAAACTGTCGGCACTTCTGGGCAGTCCACTCCCTACAGATTTACAGATGTTCATAGGGCTTGAAGCCTGAGCGTGAAAAGAACGTTCATAAGGGGCTGATTGATTACCGCGCTTCACCGTGAATAGATGAGCCCCCTGCCGATCGTTCCCACGCTCTGCGTGGTAACGCTGCCCCGGACGCTCTGCGTCGCTGTAGGACCGGCTTTAGCCGGGAAGAGGCCCGCGCAATCGCTATCAATTTCTCGGGGTGGCAACTGACGTTTTCCCGGCTAAAGCCGGTCCTACTAACATCAAAAGCTTGTCCGCGTTGTGCCAGGCACCTCCCTCTATCGCGCAACGGCCAACCTCCCCGCAATCGCCGCGCCCACGTCTTGCGTCGACCCCTTCCCGCCCAGATCTTTGATCGTTCCCACGCTCTGCGTGGTAATGCTGCCCCGGACGCTCTGCGTCGCTGTAGGACCGGCTTTAGCCGGGAAGAGGCCCGCGCAATCGCTACCAATTTCTCGGGGTGTCAACTGACCGGCTAAAGCCGGTCCTACTAACATCAAAAGCCTGTCGGCGTTGTGCCAGGCACCTCCCTCTATCGCGCAACGGCCAACCTCCCCGCAATCGCCGCTCCCACGTCTTGCGTCGACCCCTTCCCGCCCAGATCTGGCGTGATCGGTCCTTCGGCAATCACCTCTTCAATGGCTTGCAATATCCCGTCGTGGGCCGCGCGGTAGCGTGCGTCGCCGTTGCCGAGGAAGTCCAGCATCAAGGCGCCGGACCAGATCATCGCAATCGGGTTGGCGATGTTTTGCCCGTAGATATCGGGCGCTGACCCATGCACCGGTTCGAACAACGAGGGGTAGCGCCGCTCCGGGTCCAGGTTCGCCGAGGGCGCTATGCCGATGGTGCCGGCGCAGGCCGGGCCCAGGTCCGAGAGGATGTCGCCGAACAGATTCGACGCCACCACCACGTCGAACCGGTCCGGCTGCAACACGAACCGCGCGCACAGGATGTCGATGTGTTGTTTGTCCCAACTCACTTCGGGGTAGTTCGCGGCCATCAGTGCCGTGCGCTCGTCCCAGTACGGCATGCTGATGGAAATACCGTTGGATTTGGTCGCCGCAGTCAGGCGTTTGCGCGGCCGGGTCTGGGCCAGTTCGAAGGCGAACTTGAGGATGCGATCGACTCCGCGCCGGGTGAACACCGATTCCTGCAGCACGAATTCGTGCTCGGTGCCTTCGAACATTTTGCCGCCCACCGAGGAATACTCGCCCTCGGTGTTTTCGCGGATCACCACGAAGTCGATGTCCCCCGGCTTGCGCCCGGCCAGCGGACAGGGCACGCCGGGGAACAGGCGCACCGGGCGGATGTTCACGTACTGGTCGAAGTCGCGGCGAAACTTGAGCAGCGAACCCCACAGGGAAATATGGTCCGGCACCTTGTCGGGCCAGCCCACCGCGCCGAAGTAAATCGCGTCGAAGCCCTTGAGCTGCTCGAACCAGTCGTCGGGCATCATCTGCCCATGGGCCAGGTAGTAGTCGCAGTGGGCCCAGTCGAGCACTTCTATGCTCAGGTTCAATTCCCAGGTTTTTGCTGCCTGCTTCAGTACCCGCAATCCTTCGGGCAGGACTTCCTTGCCGATGCCGTCGCCCGCTATGGCGGCGATTCTGAATGCCTTGTTCATGTTGCGCCCCTTGCAATGGATCAGTTCAAGCCGCCGATGTGGAAGGCTTTGACTTCAAGGTACTCGTCCAGGCCGTATTTGCTGCCCTCGCGGCCGAGGCCCGATTGCTTGATGCCGCCGAACGGTGCGACTTCCATCGAGATGATCCCGGTGTTGAGGCCGACCATGCCGAATTCCAGCGCCTCGCCGAAGCGCCACGAGCGGTTCAAGTCCTGGGTGAAATAGTAGGCGCCCAGGCCAAAAGGCGTGGCATTGGCCAGCGCCAACGCTTCGGCTTCGTCAGTGAAACGCATCAACGGCGCGACCGGGCCGAAGGTTTCCTCGTTGGCCAGCAGCATGCCGGCGTGGGCCTCGGCCAAGACGGTGGGTTGTACAAACTGGCTGTCGCCAGTGGGAATCGCGCCGCAGAGCAGTCTGGCGCCCTGGCTCAGGGCATCGTCTATGTGCCGGGCCACCTTGCTGACCGCCGCAGGGTTGATCAGCGGGCCGATGGTCACGCCTGCTTCCAGGCCGTTACCGACCTTGAGCTTGCCCACCTCTTCCACCAGCCGCGCGGCGAAACGGTCGTAGATGCCGGCCTGCACCAGGATGCGGTTGGCGCACACGCAGGTTTGCCCGGCGTTGCGGAACTTGCTGATCATCACCCCCGCCACGGCCTGCTCCAGGTCTGCATCATCGAACACCACAAACGGCGCGTTGCCGCCCAGTTCCAGGCTCAGGCGTTTGATGTGCTCGGCGCTCTGGCGCATCAGCAGGCGGCCGACAGCTGTGGAGCCGGTGAAGGAAATCTTGCGCACCGCCGGGTTGCCGGTGAGTTCTTCGCCAATGCCGGCAGGCAGTCCGGTGAGGACGTTGAAGACCCCTTCCGGAATCCCGACGCGCTCGGCCAGGACCGCCAGCGCCAGCGCAGACAGCGGCGTCAGGTCCGAAGGTTTGACGATGATCGGGCACCCGGCCGCCAAGGCCGGCGCGCATTTGCGGGTGATCATCGCGTTGGGGAAATTCCACGGCGTGATCGCGGCACACACGCCGACGGGTTGTTTGAGGGTCAGCAGGCGACGGTCGCCCGTGGGGGCCGGCATGGTTTCGCCGTAAACCCGACGCGCTTCTTCGGCGAACCATTTGACGAAGCCTGCGCCATAACGAATTTCGCCCTTGGCCTCGTTCAGCGGCTTGCCCTGTTCGCAGGTCATGATCAGCGCCAGGTCGTCGAGGTTGTCGATCATCGCCTGGAACCAGCGCTCCAGCAGCGCCGCGCGATCAGCCGCAGGACGTGCGCGCCAGGCCGGCCAGGCACGTTCGGCGGCCTCGATGGCGCGACGGGTGTCGACGGCGTCCATGGCAGGGACCCGGGCGAGCAGATCACCCGTGGCAGGGTCGCGTACGTCGAGGGTGGCGCCGCTGTCAGCAGCGATCCACTGGCCATTCACATAGGCGCGTTCAGCCAGCAGGCCGGGGTCTTGCAAGCGATTCTTGAGCATGGTCGAGTCCTGATCCGAGACAGATTCCAGTCTAGGGAGCTGGCTCGAAGGAGGATGCCGAAAGCGCCTTCAAACCAGCGTGCCGTGCTGAAATTCCACTCAGGACGGCAGGCTCTGCTACGCCTTCAACGAGCCCAGCAACCCTTGCACAAAGCGCTCGCCGGCGTCCATCTGGCTGACCTCGATGAACTCGTCCGGCTTGTGCGCCTGCTCGATAGAACCCGGGCCACACACCACCACCGGCACATCGAGGCGTTGTTTGAACAGACCGCCTTCGGTGCCGAACGACACTTTCTTCATGCCGGTGTCCGGCGCGGCGAATTGTTTGAGAAAGCTCACCGCTTCGACCGTCGGGTGAGTGTCGAGGCCGGGGTAGACGTTGATGGTTTCGATCTCGATGGCCGCCACGCTGGAGAGCTTCTGCGCCTCGCGCACAATCACCTCGGCGCGCTCGCGCATCTGCTCGATGAACTGATCCAGATTGTCCGCCGGCAGGTTACGCACCTCGAAATCCAGGGTGCACAGGTTGGGCACGATGTTCAGCGCCTTGCCGCCGACGATCTGACCGACGTGCACGGTGCTGTAGGGCACGTCGTAGTCGGTGTCCTGTGCGCCATATTGTTGCAGGTGCTGCTGGCTTTCACGCAGCGAGGCGATGAAGTCGCACGCCACGTGGATGGCGTTGACCGAACGCGGCGCCAACGACGAGTGCGCCTCCTGACCCCGGCAATAGGTCCGGTACGAGCCCTTGCCCTTGTGGCCCAGCACGAACTGCATGTTGGTCGGCTCGCCGATCACGCAGAGAAACGGCCGCACCGGCGTCAGGTGCAGCACATCGAGCAAACGACGCACGCCCACGCAACCGATCTCCTCGTCATGGGAGAGCGCCAGTTGCAGCGGGCGACTAAGTGTGTGCTCTGCCGCATCGAGCATGGCGTCGATGGCCAGGGCGATGAAGCCCTTCATGTCGCAGCTGCCGCGGCCATAGATGCGACCGTCCTGAACGGTGGCGGCGAACGCCGGAAAGGTCCACGCCTGCCCCGCCGCCGGCACCACGTCGGTGTGCCCGGAGAGCAACACGCCGGGCGATTCTTTCGGTCCGGTGCTGGCGAACAGGTTGGCCTTTTTACCGCTGGTGTCTTTGACGATGAGCGACTCGATGCCCTTGGTCAGCAGCAGCTCACGGACGTAATCGATCAGGGCCACGTTGGACTCCGACGACACCGTTTCGAAGGCCATCAGCCGTTTCAGAATCTCAAGGACGCGGGGTTTCATGAGGCGTGACTCCGTTGCACGGCAGGAAGGGCGAAACGCGTGATGGAAAATGCCTCGATAGGTGTCGTGGTGCTGCCGGTGCCGAGCAGTTCGGCCATGACATCGCCGACGCCGGGGCCGAGCTGGAAGCCGTGGCCACAGAACCCGAAGGCGTAGAACAACCCGTCGACCGTGCCGCTGGGGCCCATGATCGGCAGCGAATCGGGCAGGTAGCCTTCGATGCCGCTCCACACACGGATGATGTTGAGGTTGCCCACCCCGGGCAGCAGGCGGCGCATCTGTTCGGCCTGATTGAGGATACTGCGCGGCTCCACGCAGGCGCGGCGGTTGAGCATGTCCGGCTTGCTGCGAAAGCCCCCGCCGATGACGATGTTGCCCCGGGGGATCTGGCGGAAGTAGATCACTTCTTCAGGGATCTTGGTGTACACGCCAATCACCGTCGGCAAGGCGTAGGGCACCGGTTCCGTGACGGCCATCTGCGGGCCATGGGTGTCCAGCGGCACCGGTTCGCCAAACTGCGCCGACAGCTTCTGGCCCCAGGCGCCGGCCGTGATCAACAGCTGCGCGGACTGGAACTGGCGGCCATCGGTGGTGGTGACGTGAAAGTCTGCGCCGACTTTTTCCACCTCGGCGACTTCCGTGCGCTCTTCGATCTGCGCCCCCAGTCGCCGTGCGGCCCGAGCCCAGGCCGGTGCGGCCAGTCGCGGGTTGGCGTGGCCATCGTGGGGGGCGTAGGAGCCGCCCTTGACGTCCGGGCCGAGAAAGCCGAAGCGCTGGTGCAGCTCGGCGCCACGGTAGATTTTCAGGTCCAGTTGCTCGGCTTCCGGGGCGGCGGCATAGGCCTCCAGCTCGGCGATTTCGTCTTCGCGGTAACACACGCGCATGTGCCCGCTGGGGATAAATTCAAGGTCGTCGTCGATCAATTCCGGCAGGCGTTTCCACAGCGCCCAGGAGCGATTGGCCAGCGCCAGTTGCCCGAAAAAGCGCCCTTGCCGGCGCACGTTGCCAAAGTTGACGCCGCTGGCGTACTGGCCGATCTGGTCTCGCTCCAGAAGGATCACCGACTGCCCGCGCCGACGCAGAAAAAACGCCGTCGCCGCGCCCATTACGCCGCCGCCGACAATCACCACATCTGCCTTTTGCACGCTCATGGCGACACCTCCTCGATCAGCAATGACAACGGTTTGACCGGCGCCTGCCCGCGTTGGCGACCGACGTCCTGCACCGGCACGCCGGCTTCTGCCGCAATCACTTCGGCACCCGCCTGCGAGCAGTAACGGCCCTGGCAGCGGCCCATACCAACGCGGCTGAACGCCTTGGCACGGTTGACTTCACAGGCGCCCTTTTCGTTGACCGTGCGGCGCAGTTCGCCAGCGCTGATCATCTCGCAGCGGCAAACGATCGCGCTGTCGGGCAAGGCCCTGGCCTGTTCGGCGGGCCAGGGAAACGCCTCGGCCAGGCCCAGACGAAACTGGTCCATCACCGTCAGCGCCTGTTGTTGTTCATCGCGCAGCCCGGCATTAAAAGGCTGTTTAAGGTCTTCGAGCAGCGCCAACGCCACCCGGCGACCGGCATGCTCGGCAGCGTCGGCGCCACGGATTTTCGCGCCGTCGCCGGCGGCGTAGACACCCGCCACCGACGTGCGCCCCGCCTCGTCCGTCGCCAGCCACCACTGGCTGGAGGCCTGATCGAAGGCCATGGCACAACCGGCGAGATCACCCAGCTGGGTTTCCGGACGCAAGTGATAGCCCAACGCGACAGCGTCGGCCTGCACGGTCAGCGTCCGCCCGATGCCGGTCGTGAAGCGCATACCCGCCACGCCATTGGCGGCATCGCCGAGTACTTGCTGCGGCTTGACGCCCAGGTGCACGGGCACTTTGGCGCGGTACAACTGCGCCAGCAGTTTCATCCCGGTCCACAGCACGCCCGGCCGCGCCAACAGTTTGGGCAGGGCTTTGATGCGCAGGCTGAAGGGTGAGGTGTCAAGGACGGCGGCCACCGTGGCCCCGGCTTTGACGTATTGACTGGCGACCAGGTACAGCAATGGCCCGCTGCCCATGAACACGACACGATGACCGATGGAAACGGCTTGGTTCTTCAAGGCAATCTGCGCGCCGCCCAGGCTGTAGGTGCCCGCCAGCTGCCAGCCCTCGATGGGCATCAAGCGGTCGGTGGCGCCGGTGCAGAGAATCAGCGTGTCGTAGTCCAGCGTGCTGTGGCGTCCCTGACGAACACAGCACAACTGCCCCGGTGTGAGGTTCCACACCAGGGTGTCGGGGCGGTAATCGATAGCGCCGCGCAAGCGGTCGAACGTCTGGTGCAGTGCTTGGGCCTTGTCGGCTTCGCTGCCGTACAAGGTGGCGTAATCGCGGGTGAAACCGTCCGGCTGACGGCGATAGATCTGCCCGCCATCGCGACGGTTTTCGTCGACCAGAACCGGTTTGATGCCGGCCGCCAGCAGGGTTTCGGCGCAGCGCACGCCGGCAGGTCCTGCGCCGACGATGACAACGCGATGAGTGCTTAGCTGTGCAGTGGCCATTTCGCCTCCGGTTGTGTGGTGACGATGTCCAGGCCGTCGCGCACCTCGTTGGAGCAGGCGCGCAGGCGCTCGCCGCCGCGGGTCCAGACCCAGCAATCCTGGCACGCGCCCATCAGGCAGAAACCGGCGCGGCGGCCGCTGTCGAATTCCGACTGGCGCAGTGCGTTGCCCTGGGTCAGCAACGCCACCATCAACGTGTCGCCCTGCAACGCTTCGACCGGCATGCCATCCACGGTCAGATTGACCGTCGGCCGGCCCTGTTCGGCCAGCCTCACAAAACGCCCTTTCATGCATAGGCTCCAAAGCTTGTGGGGGTGTCGCCGCGCTGGAGGGCCAGCAAATCGGCGCCGTCGTGGTGGCAGAGGATTTCGCTGCCGTTGTCCAGCGTGCGGCGGTTTGGCGCGGTGCGGTTGCACAGGCCATCGACGCGCACCGGGCAGCGATCGAGGAAGGTGCACAGCTCCGGCAGGTTGGCCCGCTCGCCGATCGGCGGCAGCTCGCCATGGGTGGCGCCGCAGGTTTCGAGCCAGCCCTGGCGCAGTTCCGGCACCGAGTGGATCAACAGGTCGGTGTACGGGTGGTACGGCGCTTCGGCAAAGGACTCGCGGCGGCCGGCGTGGACTTTGTGGCCGCTGTACATCACCACGATGTCATCGCACAGCGCGCGGACGGTGGAGATGTCGTGGCTGATGAACAGGTACGACACGCCGAGTTGCTGACGCAGGTCGCGCAGCAGTTCGAGGATCGCCGCGCCGACCACCGTGTCGAGAGCCGAGGTCACCTCATCGCAGAGAATCAGGTCGGGTTTGGCCGCCAGTGCCCGAGCCAGATTGACCCGCTGCTTCTGCCCGCCGGACAGCTCATTGGGGCGGCGATCGGCCAGGTCGCGGGGCAAGCGCACCAGATCAAGCAGCTCGCCGATGCGCGTCTGCAAAGCCGCGCCCTTGAGGCCGAAGTACATTTTCAACGGACGGCTGAGAATGGTCGCCACGCTGTGCATGGGATTGAGCGCGGTGTCCGCGTTCTGAAAGACCATCTGGATGCGCCGAAACTGTTCCGGCGTGCGCTCGGACAGGCTGCCGCCCAAGGGTTGGCCGTCGAATGTGAGGCCGCCAAGGGCCGGGGTCAACAACCCTGCCACCACGCGCGCCAGGGTTGACTTGCCCGAGCCCGACTCACCGATCACGCCGATGGCCTGACCGCGGCGTACGGTGAGGTCGATGTCCTCCAGCACGCGGATCGCCGGCATGCCGTGCAGGTTTTTGTTGCCGTAGCCGGCGGTCAGGCCGGAGATGGTCAGCAGCGGCCCCTCTTCGGCGATCACGCAGGGCGGGCGCAGGCGCGTATCGGGCCGCGCGGCCGCGAGCAGGCTGCGGGTATATTCATGGCCCGGCGCCTTGAGCAGCGGCGCGGTCGCGCTCTGTTCGAGGATCTGCCCGCCGTTGAGCACGACAATCTGGTCGGCCATCTGCGCGACCACGGCAAGGTCGTGGGAGACGTACACCGCGGTGGCGCCGCGTTCGCGCACCACCCGCTTGAACGCACGCAGCACGTCGATCTGGGTGGTGACGTCCAGCGCCGTGGTCGGCTCGTCGAGTACCACCAACAACGGGTCGCTGATCAGCGCCATGGCGGCCATCACCCGTTGCAGTTGCCCGCCGGAAACCTGATGTGGGTAGCGGCGGCCGATGCGTTCCGGGTTCGGCAGGGCCAGGTCGTGGAACAGGCCGATGGCTTTGGCTTCCAGCTCGGCGCGAGTGCCGAGGCCGTGGATCAACGCGCCCTCCACCACTTGGTCGAGGAGCTTTTTGGCCGGGTTAAACGCCGCCGCCGCGCTTTGCGCAATGTAGGAGACGCGATTGCCGCGCAAGCCCTGCAGCTGCTTCTCGCTCAACGCGAGCATGTCGTGTTCACCGACCTGCACCACACCACCGGACAACCGGCAGCCGCGTCGGGCATAACCGAGCAGGGCCAGGGCAATCGTGGTCTTGCCGGACCCGGATTCACCGATGAGCGCCAGCACTTCGCCCTTCTCCAGCGAAAAACTCACCCCTTTGACGATCTCCACTTCGCTGCCGGGGTCGCCCGCCACCACGCGCAAGTCTTCAACGCGAATCAACTGAGTCATATCAATGGCCTCCCGAGCGTCGACCGCGTCGCGATGACAGGTAGTCGATCAGCAGATTGACGCCGATGGTCAGCGTGCCGATGGCCAGCGCCGGAATGATGATCGCCAGGGCGCCCTGATTGAGGCCGCCGATGTTTTCCCGCACCAGCGAGCCGAGGTCGGCATCCGGCGGCTGCACGCCAAGCCCCAGAAAACTCATGCCGCTGAGCAACAGCACGATGTAACCGAACCGCAGGCCGAGGTCGGTCAGCACCGGGTTGAGCATGTTCGGCAGGATCTCCCGGCACGCCACGTACAAGCGGCCTTCGCCACGGGTGCGCGCCACTTGCACGTATTCCAGCGCTTCGATATTGACCGCCATGCTGCGGGCCACGCGAAACGAGCCGGGGATGTAACTGATCACCGCCGTACAAATCAGCAGCGTGACCGACGAGCCGAAGGCCGACACCATGATCAGCGCGAGCATTTTGCTGGGAATCGAAATGAAGGCGTCCATGATCCGGCTGATGACTTCATCCAGCCATTTGGGCGCAACCACGGAGAGCAGCGCGCAACCGGTGCCGAGGGTGCTGGCCAGGAGCGCCGCCACCAGTGACAAGCCCACCGTGAACCGCGCCCCCACCAGTACCCGGCTGAGCATGTCGCGGCCCAGGTAATCAGTGCCGAACGGATACGCCAGGCTGAAGCCTTCGAAGATGTTGTCGGAAACCACTTCGCCGACCGGGTGTGGCGCCACCCAAGGGCCGAACAGTGCCACCAGCAGCCAGATCACGCAGACGGCCGCGCCGACCAATCCCAGCCAGGCTGGGTTGCCGGACACCTTGGCCAGCGCCAGGGCAGAAGACGCAGGCCTGGATTTCGCAATGAGTGGGTTCATTGGTTTCTCAGCCTCGGATTGGAAAGAATGGCGCAGAGGTCGGCGAGCAACACCAGCGCCAGATAGGCCGCACAGAACAGCATGGTGCAGGCTTGCACCAGTGCCATGTCGCGGTTGGTCACGGCATCGACCATCAAGCTGGCGATGCCGGGGTAGTTGAAGATGGTTTCGACGATCACCACCCCGCCCAGCAGGTACGACAGGCTCAGGGCGATGGCATTGGCAATCGGCCCGATCGCGTTGGGTAACGCGTGGCGCAACACGATGCGGATCGGGCTGACGCCTTTGAGGCGGGCCATCTCCACGTAGGGGCTGTCGAGCTGATCGATGACGGCGGCGCGGGTCATGCGCGCCATCTGCGCGACGATCACGCAGCACAGGGTCATCACCGGCAGCGCGTACGTACGCAGAAACTGCAGCGGTGAGGTGATGTCGGTGGCGTACGACAGCGCCGAAAGCCAACCCAGGTTCACCGCGAAAATCAGCACCGCGAGGGTCGCCACCAGAAACTCCGGCACCGCGACCATCGCCAGGGTGATGAAGCTCAGGAAGCTGTCGATGCGCCCGCCCCGGCCCATGGCCGAACCGATGCCGAGTATCAGCGCCACCGGCACCGACACCAGCGCCGTCACGGCCGCCAGCATCAGCGTGTTGGGCACCCGGCCGGCCATCAATTCACCCACCGGCATCGAGTTGGACACCGACTGGCCCATGTCGCCGGTGAGCAGGCTCATCAACCAGTGCAGGTAGCGCAACACGCCAGGTTGATCCAGCCCCAGTTTCAGGCGCAGTGCCGCCACCTGTTCCGGGGTGGCGAACTGGCCGAGGGATTGCTGCGCCGCGTCGCCCGGCAGCACGGCCGTGATCGCAAACACGACCATGGACACGATCAACAGGGTCACGACCCCGGCACCGAGGCGCCGGCCGATCAACCACAGCGTATGGCTATTCATCGCACTGCCTCCTTAAGCGTCCAGCCACACCTGCTCGGCGAACATGTAGCCCATGAAGCCGCCCAATGGGTTGGAGTCGTAGCCCTTGATGCGTTGGTCGACGCCGTCGATGTTGCTGATGAACACCGGCACGCCGATGCCGCAGTGGTCATGAACCAGCGTCTGCATGTCGCCGTACATCCTGGCGCGCTTGGCGTCGTCGGTTTCGCCCCGGGCCAGCATCAGCAATTGATCGAACTGATCGTTCTGCCAGCCGGACTCGTTCCACGGCGCCTTGGACTGGAAAAACTGCGAGAACATCACGTCGGCGTTAGGCCGCGGGTTGATGTTGCCGAAGCTCAACGGGTGCTTCATCCAGTGATTGGACCAGTAGCCATCGCTGGGCAGGCGGTTCACGTCCAGCTTGAGCCCGGCCTGCTTCGCCGACTGCTGCAGCAGCACGGCGATGTCCACCGATCCCGTCGCGGCAGGTGAGGCCATGACCGGCATGGTGATGCTTTCCATGCCGGCTTTCTTGAGCAGGAATTTGGCCTTTTCCGGGTCGTAGACCGTTTGCGGCAGGTCGGTGTTGAAGTAGCGCGAGCCTGGCGCAATCGGGTGGTCGTTGCCGACCACGGCGAAGCCCCGGAATACCGCGGACTTGACCTGTTCACGGTCCAGCAGCAGCTTCATTGCCTGGGTGAATTCCGGGCTTTTGCCGGGCAACTGGTCCTGGCGAATGATCAGGTCAGTGTAGTTGCCCGACGGCGCATCGACGACGCGGTGCTTGGGGCTGGCGCTGATTCGCGTGGTGGAGCGCGGGTTGACCTCGTTGATCATGTGCACGTCACCGGAGAGCAGCGCGTTGACCCGCGACGGTTCGTCGCCGATGGCGATGAATTCGATCTCGTCGAGGTACGGCAGGCCGGGTTTCCAGTAGCTTTTGTTGCGCACCGCCACCGAACGCACGCCCGGCTTGAACTCGCCGACGGTGAACGGCCCGGTGCCAATGCCCTTGTTGAAATCGGTGGTGCCTTCGGGAACGATCAGCAGGTGCGACACGGCCAGAATCGACGGCAATTCGGCGTTGGGCGCGCTGAGGCGAATCTGCACTTCGTTCGGGCCGGTGGCCTTGATCTCGGCGAACTGCTCCATGAGCGGCATGACTTTGGAGCCGGTGAGCGGGTCCTTGTGCCGGCTGAGGGAGAACACCACGTCGGCGGCGCCGAGGCTCTTGCCGTTGTGGAAGGTCACGTCCTTGCGCAGGGTGATGGTCCACAGGGTGGCGTCGACGTTGTCGATGCGCTCGGCCAGCTCCAGCTGCGGCACCAGGTGCTTATCGAATCGGGTCAGGCCGTTGTAGAACATGTACTGACGCGCATAGTCGGTGGACAGCGCACCTTTGGCGGGGTCCAGGGTGTCGGCGGTGGAACTGGACATGCCGGCGACGCGAATCTTGCCGCCGGGCTTGCCTTTGCCCTTGCCGTCTGTGGCGGCCTCGTCGGCGAACAGTTTGCCGGCGCTGCCGAACAGGCTGCCAGCACCCGCCGCGGCGACGCCGGCCAGGCCGAGCATTTGCAATGCGTTGCGCCGCGACATGCCGCGATTCAGGCTCTCGAATACCCGCAGGCTGTCTTGGCCGGATATAAGCTCGGGGGTGTCTTTGTGGTCAGTCATAGCAAGGCTACCTGTCGATGATCGGAATATTCGAGTGCTCACGGATGTCCGGAGCGTCCTGGAAACGCAGACGACGGTGACGCAACAGCGGGCGACTCAGTGCATCAGTGCAAATAGTCCTGCAAGCGGTAATACGCGCCCACGAACGGCAGAAACCAGGGCTTGCCGAAGTGACCGGGGATCGCCGGCCATTCCAGCTCACGCCAGGGATTGGCCGCCGCGTTGCCGGCCATGACCTGGGCCATGACCTGCCCCATGTGCACCGACATCTGCACGCCATGGCCGCTATAGCCCATGGAATGAAACACGCCGCCGTGCTGGCCGGCACGGGGCAGGCGGTCGGACGTCATGTCCACCAGACCGCCCCAGCAGTAATCGATTTTGACGTTGGCCAACTGCGGGAACATGTTCAGCATGGCCGCCTGCAGCACCTTGCCGCTCTTGGCGTCGGACACACCGTCGGACATGGCAAACCGCGCACGCCCGCCAAACAGCAGGCGGTTGTCCGGGGTCAGGCGAAAGTAGTTGCCGATCATGCGGCTGGTCACGTACGCCCGATGCTGCGGCAACAACTCGTCGATCAGCGCCTGGGGCAGGACTTCGGTGGCGATGACGAAGCTGCCCACCGGCACGATCCGCCGGCGGTACCAGCCGAGGTCGCCGTGCTGGCACGCGCCGGTCGCCAGCAACACTTGCCCGGCGTGCAACGAGCCCTTGGCGGTGTTGACCTGATAACCGCCGGCCTGAGGCTTCCAGTCCTTGACCGGGGTGTGTTCGTAAATCATTGCGCCGCGCCGGGCGGCCGCTTCCGCCAAACCGACACCAAAGCGGCCGACGTGCATCTGCACACCATTGCGCTGCAACAAGGCGCCATGAAACTGCGCCGAGTTGACTTCGGCACGGGTCTGCTCGGCATTGAGCAGCTCGACGTCGGCATCCACCTCCTGGCGGATCAGCTCGCAGGTGCGGGCCAGGCCTTCGTAATGCAGGGCTTTGGCTGCCAGCTTGAGCTTGCCGTTGCGCACCAGGTCGCAGCTGATCCCTTCTTGCTCGACCAGCGAAACCACGGTTTGCACCGCGCTTTCATAGGCCTGGTAATAAGCACGCGCTTTGGCAGCACCGAGGCTGGCGTGCAAGCCGGCGTAATCCTGCGCCACGCCGGTGTTGCACTGTCCACCGTTGCGACCCGAGGCTTCGCCGATGACCCGACCGGCGTCCAGCACCACCACGCTTGCGCCTTTTAACGCCAGCGCCCGGGCCGCCGACAGGCCGGTGAATCCGCCGCCGATCACGGCCACGTCGACCTTCCCGGGCAAACCGCCGAGTTGCGCACCGGTGAAGGCCGGTGCGGTGTCGAGCCAATAGGATTCACTGCCCATCTTTAACCCCCTTGTGTTGCTGATCCGCCGCCTTGGTCCGGCGATGCGATCCGGCGATGCTGAAACGGCGCGTCTGAATCGGCGTACAGGCGAGCGGCGGGTTACAGGCCCACCAGCGCCGGCAGTCCGCCGATGTCGGTGATCTGCTGGTAACCGTAGAAGGCATTGGCAGGCACTTCATGACCGCGGGCCACGAACGCCTTGTGCTTGATCTTCATGTCGTGGGCCGGCATCAGGTCGTAACGGAAGCTGGAGGACACATGCAAGATGTCCTCCGGGCCGCAGCCAAGGTTGTCGAGCATGAATTCGAAGGCCGCGAGGCGCGGTTTGTAGGCCTGGGCCTGCTCGGCGGTGAAGACCTTGTAAAACGGCGCGCCGAGCTTGTCGACGTTGGACATGATCTGGCTGTCGCTGGCGTTGGAGAAGATCACCAGGGGGATCTTGTCGGCGATCTTCGAGAGACCGGCCGGCACGTCCGCATGGGGGCCCCAGGTCGGCACCGCGTCGTAATACAACTGGCCTTCTTCGCGGTACTCGATGCCCCAGCGTTTGCAGGTGCGGGCCAGGGCCGTCTTGAGAATCTCGTCGTAGGGCTGCCAGTCGCCCATGACCTGATCGAGGCGATAAGCCGAAAAGTCTTTGACGAACTGGTCCATCTGCTCGGCGGTGACACGGTCGGCGAACAGCTCGCGGGTCATGGTGCCCATGTGAAAGTTGGTCAGCGTGCCGTAGCAGTCGAACGTAATGAATTTGGGACGAAGAAAGCTCATGGAGTGCGGTCCTGAAGTCAGTTGAGTGTGGCGAGCGTTCGCGGCACGGGCGGCGCGGCGGTCTCGTTGCAGCACAGGTTCATTACATCACTGTGAAATCAGCATATGCCGTCTAAAACGCTCCGCGCTCAATACAAACCACCGTTTTGGTGGCTGGGCTCAGCAGAGTTTGCGGCGCGCGCCAGCCTTGGGCAGGGCCAGTGTTTGTGCGCTTTTAGAGGGCTTTGACGACGCAGAGGCTCAAGGATGGGAGGTTGAGACGGCAGAAAGTAGGGTGTGCTGATCTCGAGCGCGTGGTTCGTTCCCACGCTTCTCTTGGGGACGATCATCGGCGCTGGAACGTTCAAATAAGCCCTTGGCATTAAATGCTGCCCTCGCCCCGAAATTGAGTACGAGCTATGGCCCCGACTCACGGCGCACAACGAATCTGCCGAATGTTCGACGCCCCCTTGTCAGCCTTCACGACAGGTGGGATACAGGCGCTCAGTGCTGTTTAAATGAAGCGAAACGGAGCCTTGCCATGTCCGCCCTGCCCCACCCTTCTTATACCTACCGCCGCATGACCGTGGCCGACCTGACCGCCGCCCACGACTTGTCAGTGCAATTGAAGTGGCCCCATCGCCTGGACGACTGGGCGATGCTGCACCGGGTCAGCGACGGCTTCGTGGTGATGGACGGCAAGCGCCTGATCGGCAGCGCCTTTACCTGCCCACAGGGCGATTTCGCGACCATCGGTCTGGTGATCGTCAGCAACGATTACCAGGGCCAGGGCATTGGCCGTCGATTGATGGAGATGGCCCTCGCCGCATGCGAGTCGCGCACGCCCATCCTCAACGCCACCCTCGCTGGCAAGCCGTTATATGCCAGCCAGGGTTTTGTCGAATTTGGCCGGGTGCAACAGCATCAGGGTCAGGCCCTGGTGCCGACCATTGAGCCGTTGGCCGAGGGTGAAACCTGCCGCGCCCTCACGGCCGACGATCATGCCGCGCTGCTCGCGCTCGCCAAGGCCGCGAGCGGTCTTGACCGCAGCGACGTGCTGCGCGACCTGCAAGTGGAGCACGCCGTGGGCATCGAGCGTGACGGCCAGTTGCGCGGCTTCGCCCTGCTGCGGCCGTTTGGGCGCGGGCGCTGCATCGGTCCGGTGGTGGCGGAAGATATCCATCAGGCCAAACACTTGATCGCGACGCTGCTGGCGCAGGTGCCGGACACTTTCGTGCGCATCGACATCCCCGTGGCGTGCGGCCTCAGTGACTGGCTGGAAGCGGCGGGCCTGAAGAACATCGACACCGTGGTGCAGATGGCGCGTGGCACGGCGCCCGAGGCCAGCGAAGGTGTTCACCCTTTTGCGTTGATCACGCAGGCGATCGGCTGACTTTTACGGAGCATCAAGCATGTCATCTCCCGGTATTTTGCTGTTGGCGCGCGCCGATGGCAGCAGTGTCGCTACGCCCTTCCACTCGGCGCCGTTGAGCGCGTTTGATCCTTTTGGCGATGCGCGAAAGGTGGCGTGGCACGGCGACGACGGTGTGTCGGCCGGGCTTGTGCGGTTCAGCGGGGACCTGTTGATCGAGGACTTTCCCTACAGCGAAACGCTGGTGGTGCATGCCGGTCATGTGGCGTTGAGCAGCGCTGAGCAGACGCTGGCGTTGGGGGTCGGTGACAGCGCAGTGATTGGCCGTGGCAGTCGGGTGGCGGTGCATGCAAGCGCGGGCAGTGAATGGGCGTTTTGTGCTGTTGACGTGGAGAGCGCGCCTGCGCGCCCCGGTTTGACGCTGTTGCCGGCGCACACGTGGTTGAACCCGTCTGCGACGCTGGAGCCGCCGATTTTGATCGGGCCTGCGCCGCAGTGTCGGGCGTTGAGTCTGTTTGAGGATGAGGTCACGGAGTTGAAGGTGGGCATTTGGGATTCGACGCCTTATCAGCGCCACGGTCGTGCGCACCGGTTGCATGAGTTGATGCATGTGCTGGAGGGGCGCGTGACGCTGGCCGATGGTGAGGGCGGTGAGGTGACGGTTAATCCGGGGGATACGGTGTTTGTGGTGAAGGGCGCGGTTTGTGCCTGGGCGAGTGAGGTGTATGTGCGCAAGGTTTATGCGGTGAAGTGATTTTTTAGATCAAGATCAACATCAAGGGCGTCTGCCTGGGGGCAGACTGTTTCGCCTTCGCCGAGTTACTTGATAAAGCCCCGCTCTTCGTTCAAAGGGCAGCCAAGGGCTTGTGCTCCTGGTTGGGTTCCTCCTTCGTCGGAATACCCTCACTCCGGTCTCGCTACGTGGGCCCGCCGCCATCCGCCATCCATGGCGGGGGGCGGCTCTCGCCGCATCCATGCGGCTCGGCCCACTCCACGAGACCTGCGTTCAGCCTGCACCCAAGTCGCGTTCTGTGGTGTCTGGGCTTTTTGCGTAGGAAGATCAAAAGCGCTTAGTAGGACTGGCTTTAGCCGGGAAGCCTTTGATCTTGATCGTTCCCAAGCTCTGCGTGGGAATGCATCCCCTGACGCTCCGCGTCACCGGTCTCACTGGCTCCACGCGGTGCTTTTTTGTGGGACCGGCTTTAGCCGGGAATAGGCCAGTCGCAGCGCCGATGATTCTGCGGTGTGACGCCGGACGCCTTCCCGGCTAAAACCGGTCCTACCGGGCGCGCGGTGTGTTTTCTGTAGGACTGGCTTTAGCCGGGAAGTGCCGTCAAGGACGCGGAGCGTCCGAAGCTGCATTACCACGCGGAGCGTGGGAACGATCATTGGCATGCTGCTCAAACCTTCAACGCATCTTCCAGAAACGCCACCAACGCTTGCACCCTAGGGCTGCGGAGTTTGCGTGAGGGGACGAGGAGGTTGACGGGTGCGCTGTCGAAGCGCCAATCGGCGAGGATGCGTACGAGGTGGCCGCTGGCGATGGCCTCGCTGACGTCCCATTGCGAGCGCAGCACCAGGCCCAGACCTTGCTCGGCCCAGCGTCGGGCGACGCTGCCGTCGTTGGTCAGCAACGCCGGTTCGACGCGCAGGGTTTTGCGGGCCTGGCCTTTGCGCAGGTGCCAGAGGGTGACGTCTTCGTCGTTTTCACGGATGCAGATGCAGCGATGCGCGCTGAGTTGGTCCGGGGATGACGGCTCGCCGTGTTCCTGCAGGTACGCCGGGCTTGCGCAGAGCCAGCGCTCGTTGGGTGACAGCTGCCGCGCGGTCCACAGGCTGTCGTTGAGGTGACCGATGTGGATCACCGCGTCGCTGTCGTGCCGATCCGGCCAAGGTGTTTCACGCAGGTCCAGGTGCAGGCAGAGCTGTGGATGGAGCCGGATGAAACGCGCCAGCAGCGGCGCCAGTCGCTGTCGCCCGAAGCCAAACGGCGCCGCCAGCCGCAACGTGCCGACCAGCGCTTCGTCCTGTTGGCGAAAGGATTCCGGGAGCGCTTCGAGCTGTTCCAGCAACAGCGCACTTTCCCGGGAGAAGCGTTCGCCATCGGCGGTCAGACTCAGGCGGCGGGCGTCGCGGTTGGCCAGGGTAAGCCCCAGTAGCGCCTCCAGTTTACGCAGGCGCATGGACAACGCCGGCGGCGAGACATTTAGGGCTCTGGCCGCCGCGCTCAGGGATTCAGCACGGCTCAGGGCGACGGCCAGGCGCAGGTCTTCGATGGAGATCATTCACTTTTACTTAATGATTGATGAGGCTGGATTGAACCACAGGTTAACGATCGCCGAGTAGTGTGCGGCCTGCCCTCTCGCTACCGAGTTCTGTCATGCCTATACCGATCGCTTCTTTAGATACGCCGGCCGCGCTGGTGGACATCCCGCGCATGCACCGCAATATCCAGCGCATGCAACAGCGCATGAACAGCCTCGGCGTGCGTTTGCGTCCTCACGTCAAGACCAGCAAATGCCTGCCGGTGATTCAGGCGCAGATCGCGGCCGGCGCCAGCGGCGTGACGGTCTCGACCCTGAAAGAAGCCGAGCACTGTTTCAAACAGGGCATCCGCGATGTGTTGTATGCGGTTGCCATCGCCCCCGGCAAATTACGCCAGGCGCTGGAGCTGCGGCGCAGCGGCTGCGCGCTCGGCATCATCACCGACAGCGTCCAGGGCGCAGAGGCCATCGTCGCCTTCGCGCGCGAGCACGACGAACGCTTTGCGGTGTGGATCGAGGTCGACTGCGACGGCCATCGCTCGGGCCTCGCCGCTGAAGGCACTGTGTTGATCGACGTCGCACGCATTCTCAGCGTGGGCGGCCAGCAACTGCAAGGCGTGATGACCCACGCCGGTTCCAGCTACGAACTCGATAACCCCGAAGCCCTGCAAGCCCTCGCTGAACAGGAACGCGCGCGCTGCGTACTGGCCGCCGAAAGAATCCGCGAAGCGGGAATCAGCTGTCCGCAAGTCAGCATCGGTTCCACGCCCACCGCCCTTTCGGCCTTGAGTCTGGATGGCGTGACGGAAGTGCGTGCCGGGGTCTATGTGTTCTTCGACCTGGTCATGCACAACATCGGCGTCTGCGTGGCCGAAGAGCTGGCGCTGAGCGTGTTGACCACCGTGATCGGCCATCAGCAGGAAAAAGGCTGGATCATCACCGACGCCGGCTGGATGGCCATGAGCCGCGATCGCGGCACCCAACGTCAGCGACACGACTTCGGTTACGGCCAGGCCTGCTCAGAAACCGGCGAGTGGATAGAGGGGGCGCGCGTCACCGGCGCCAATCAGGAGCACGGCATCATCGCGCTGGGCGACGCCAGCGTCGCGGACCTTGCCGTGCGCTTCCCCATCGGCAGCCGCCTGCGCATTCTGCCCAATCACGCCTGCGCCACCGGCGCGCAGTTCCCGGACTATCACGCACTCGACGCCGATGGCGTGGTGCACACCTGGAGTCGTCTGCATGGCTGGTGATGTCGACATTATTCACACGCCCGACGCAGCCGCGCCGGGCGGACACTATTCCCAAGCAGTGGCCTACGGTGGCGTGGTTTACGTGTCCGGGCAGTTGCCGGTGCGCGCCAATGGCGAGCACAGCGCCGATCAACCGTTCGAGGTGCAGGCCTCGATTGCCCTCGACAACCTGGTCGCCATCCTCGCGCAAGCGGGCCTGGCGCCCACCGACCTGCTCAAAGTGACCGTCTATGTCGTGGGCATTGAACACTGGCCGGCCTTCGATCGACTCTATGCGCGGTACCTGGGCGAGCATCGGCCCGCCCGCGCCGTGGTGCCGGTCCCGGTCTTGCACCACGGTTACCTCATCGAAATCGAAGCCATAGCGCGCGACCTGCAACCCCGTGGCGTACAAAAGGAGCGTGGATGAGCGAAGTTTCTTTGGGCATCACACCGCAAAATTGATGGCGCACACACTGGCCTTTTCCCGGCTGAAGCCGGTCCCACTGAAATCAAAAGCGTATGCTCACTGCCATTGAAGCAGCGCGCGCTGCTTTTAGTAGGACCGGCTTTAGCCGGGAAGGCGTCAGCGGCAGCGCTGCAGGATTCAGCAGATTCTTCCTTGCAAACCGCAACAACGGCATCTTTTGCCAGGGCCGGTTTGTTAGCGTATCGGGACGACAGGACTTGCTGTTCGCCGCACTTATGACCGCTCCAGGGAGCTAGCCGGATGACCCCACACTTCTCAAACACCCGCGGTATGGCGCTGGAAAATGCCGGGCAGTTTTACATCAACGGCGAGTGGACCTCTCCCGCGATTCCGGCCCGTCTGCCGGTGGTCAATCCGGCCACTGAAGAGGTGGTGGCCGAGGTCGCAAGCGGGTCGGCCGAGGACGTTGATCGGGCTGTCGCCGCGGCCCGTGCGGCGTTCCCGGGCTGGTCGGCAACGCCGGTCGAAGAACGCGCATCGATCCTGGGGAAAATCCTTGAGCTGATCCTTGAGCGCACAGAACCGCTCGCCCAGGCCTTGTCACTGGAGATGGGTGCGGCCATCAGTTTCTCCCGCGCCATGCAGGTGCCGCTGGCCGCCGAACACGTGCGGGTCGCCCGGGACCTGCTCTTGACCTATCGCTTTCAGACCGTTGAAGGCACCACGGCCATTGAGCGCGAAGCCATCGGCGTCTGCGGGCTGATCACGCCGTGGAACTGGCCGTTGTATCAGATCACCGCCAAGGTCGCGCCGGCCCTTGCCGCCGGTTGCACGGTGGTGCTGAAACCCAGCGAGCTGTCGCCGTTGAGCGCCCTGCTGTTTGCCCAACTGGTCCACGACGCAGGCCTGCCGCCCGGCGTGTTCAACCTGGTGAACGGCAGCGGCCCCGACGTCGGCGCCGCCATCGCCGCGCACCCCGACATAGACATGATTTCCATCACCGGCTCGAACCGCGCCGGCGCCTTGGTTGCGCAAGCCGCCGCGGTGACGGTCAAACGCGTGACGCAGGAGCTGGGCGGCAAATCGCCGAACGTCATGCTGTCGGACGCCGACTTCGCCAAAGTGGTGCCGCTGGGGGTGATGTCGGCCTTTCGCAACGTCGGCCAGTCGTGCAGCGCCCCCACCCGCATGATCGTGCCCCGCGCCAGGCTCGCCGAAGTCGAAGCGCTCGCCGCCGAGGCTGCCAACGCCTTGATCGTCGGCGACCCGCAATCGCCCGACACCCAACTCGGCCCGATTGCCAACCAGGCCCAGTTCAGCCGCGTTCAGGCGATGATCCAGACCGGCATCAGTGAAGGGGCGAAGTTGCTGTGCGGCGGGCCGGGCCGTGTGTCGGGCTTCGACAAAGGCTTCTACACCCGGCCGACGGTGTTCTCCGAAGTCGACTCGGCGATGCGCATCGCCCAAGAGGAAATCTTCGGTCCGGTGCTGTGCATCCTCGCCTACGACACGATCGACGAAGCGGTAGCGATCGCCAATGACACGGTGTACGGGCTGGGCGCCCACGTGCAGGCGACTAACCTTGATCTGGGCCGCGCCGTCGCCTCGCGCATTCGTGCCGGGCAAGTGCACCTCAACCATCCCGCATGGAACCCCATGGCCCCGTTCGGCGGTTACAAACGGTCGGGCAACGGCCGGGAATACGGTGTGATGGGGTTTGAAGAGTACCTGGAGACCAAGGCGATCATCGGCTTCAACGCCTGATCCCCCGCTCGCCGAAATCCTCGGACGTCTCGACTTGTGGGACCGGCTTCAGCCGGGAAGGCGTCATTCGTTACACCGCAACATGGATGGCGCACAAACCGGCCTCTTCCCGGCTAAAGCCAGTCCTACCAAGGCATCGCGTGCAAGACAGCCTCCGAAGCCGCTAAAACCATAAATCAGCGGCCATGAAAAAGGGCTGTCCGCGCAAACGGACAGCCCTTTTCAACAACCGCCCGACTTACGCCAGGCTTTTGCTCACCACTTCATACACATCCGGCGACAGCGGGCCGGAGGCGAGGATGCGCTCCAGTTCCGCTTTCATCAGCGCCTGGCGCGCGCTGTCGTACTTGCGCCAGCGGGTCAGCGGCGCCAACTGACGCGAGGCGATCTGTGGATTGAACCCGTTCAGCTGGATGACCAGATCGGCGAGGAAGCGATAGCCCGAGCCGTCCGCCGCATGGAAGTTGATCAGGTTCTGCCCGGCGAAGGCGCCGATGAGGGCACGCACCTTGTTCGGGTTTTTAAGGGTGAACGCCGGGTGCTGCATCAGCGCTTTGACCCGCTCCAGACCGCCCGGCAAGGTGCTGCCCGCCTGCACGCTGAACCACTGATCCATGACCAGCGCGTTGTCCTTGAAGTTCTCCGCGAACACCTCCAGCGCCTTGGCCTTCTCGGCCTCGAACGGCGAGTTCACCAGCACGGCCAGCGCAGTAAGACGCTCGGTCATGTTGTCGGCCGTGTCGAACTGGTCGATGGCGGCGGCCAGTACGTCCGGCTTGCCGGTCAGCATCAGGTAGGACAGCGCGATGTTCTGCAACGCACGCCGCGCGAAGTGCTCGGAAGCGGCAACGTACGGGGTTTGCTTCGACAGCTCGCGGTTGGTCTGGTAGCGCGTCCACAGCGCGTCGCTCAGGTTGTCGGCCAATTGCTGACGGGCGAACTCGCGCGCTGCGTGAATGGCATCGACGTCAGCCACTTCACTGATCTCGATGAGGTACGCCTCACCCGGCAGCGAGAGCATTTCGGCGACCATGGCCTGATCCAGGCTGTCGTCGGTCAGCACGGTGTGCAGCGCGGTGATCAGGCGCTGGTCCATGACCAGTGGCTCGCCTTTCTGATGCTGCGCGACCATGTCCTGCAGCACCTGAACCGACAGTTGCTGACCGGCATCCCAGCGGTTGAAGCCATCGCTGTCGTGCTGCATCAGGAACATCAGTTGATCGCGGTTGTACGGGAAGCTCAGTTTCACCGGCGCGGAGAACCCGCGCAGCAGCGAAGGCAGCGGCTGTTCGGCGATGTCGACGAAGGTGAAGGTCTGCTCGGCCTCGATGACTGACAGCACGCGGGAGGTGTTCACCGCGGGGGCTTCGCCTTGCAGGCGCAGTGGCAGTTCCTGACCTTGTGGGTCCAGCAAGCCCATGGCCACCGGGATCACGAACGGCAGCTTCTGATCGCCCGGCTGCCCTGGCGTGGTTGGTGTGCTCTGACGGAACGTCAGGCTGTAGGTTTGCGCCGCAGCGTCATACGACTCGCTAACCGCCAGACGCGGCGTGCCTGCCTGGGAGTACCAGCGCTTGAACTGGGTCAGGTCGACGCCGTTGGCGTCTTCCATGGCCTTGACGAAATCGTCGCAGGTCACGGCCTGGCCGTCGTGGCGCTCGAAGTACAGATCGCTGCCCTTGCGGAAGCCCTCGGCGCCCAGCAGCGTATGGATCATGCCGACGACTTCCGAGCCCTTCTCGTACACCGTCAGGGTGTAGAAGTTGGAAATCTCGATGAAGCTGTCAGGGCGCACAGCGTGGGCCATAGGGCCTGCGTCTTCGGCGAACTGATGAGTGCGCAGATAAGCGACGTCCTGGATGCGCTTGACCGTGGCCGAGTTCATGTCGGCCGAGAAGCCTGAATCACGGTACACCGTGAAGCCTTCCTTCAGCGACAGCTGGAACCAGTCGCGGCAGGTCACGCGGTTGCCTGACCAGTTGTGGAAATATTCGTGGGCGACGATGGCCTCGACGCGCTGGTGGGCGGCATCGGTGGCGGTTTCGGCGCGGGCCAGCACGGCGCTGGAGTTGAAGATGTTGAGGCCCTTGTTTTCCATGGCGCCCATGTTGAAGTCGTTGACGGCGACGATCATGAAGATGTCCAGATCGTATTCGCGGCCATAGACCTCTTCGTCCCAGCGCATGGACTTTTTCAGGCTGTCCATCGCGTGCTGGCATTTGTCGACGTTTTCCGGCTCGACGAAGATGCGCAGCGTGACCTTGCGCTGGCTCATGGTGGTGAAGGTGTCTTCAATGCACCACAAGTCACCGGCCACCAGCGCGAACAGGTAGGCCGGCTTCTTGAATGGGTCTTCCCACGTTGCCCAGTGACGCTCGCCGTCTTCGGACGGGCCGGCGGCGATCAGGTTGCCGTTGGACAGCAGAATCGGGAACGCCTGCTTGTTGGCGCTGACGGTCGTGGTGAACACGCTCATCACGTCCGGGCGGTCGAGGTAGTAGGTGATCTTGCGGAAGCCCTCGGCCTCGCACTGGGTGCAGAACATGCCGCTGGATTTGTACAGGCCTTCCAGCGCGGTGTTGGTTTCCGGGTGGATCTTCACGGTGGTGTCGAGGGTGAAGGTCTCGGAAACCGGCTGCACGGTCAGGCTGTCGGCGGTGAGTTGATAGCCGCTCTGTGACAGCGCGCCCTCGGACAGATCGACATCCGCCAGCTTCACCGACAGCAGCTCAAGCTGCTGGCCGTCGAGTTCCAGCGGCGGCAAGCCGGGCCCACGCTCCGGGTTGCGGCGCATCACCAACTGCGCGTGGACCAGCGAGTGGTCGTCGAACAGTTCGAATGTCAGGTGGGTCTCGTCAATGAGGTACTCAGGCGCCTGATAATCCTTCAGGTAAATCATTTTCGGCTGGTCGGTGCGCATGGTGTTGTCCCTTCTTCTGCTAATACGGGCTACTGATGCACGGCGAGTTGGTAGGCCGTGTATTTGCGAATATTGATCACCCCGGTGTCGAAGATCAGGTACTGCCCCTTGACGCCCAACAGGGTGCCTTCGGCGATCGGATCCTTGTCCAGGTTGAAGCTGACGATCTTGGTCGGATAGGCCTCTACCGGGTATCTGATCTCGACAGGCTCGACATCGTTCATCACTTGAATGGCCTGCAAGCCAAAGCGCATCTGCAACGCGACCAGGCCTTCGGCGCAGGACTCGAACAGTTGCTGACGGATGGCAATCAAGTCCACTGCCGGTGCGTCGCCCTTGAGCAACGCGCGCCAATTGGTGCGATCGGCGACCTGGCTGCGGAACAAGTCTTCCACAAACCCGGACTGCTGGCGGGTGGCGCAGCGCACGATCGGCAACGCCTGACTGGCGCCCTGGTCCAGCCAGCGGGTCGGCAGCTGAGTGGCACGGGTGATGCCGACCTTGACGCCCGACGAGTTGGCCAGATAGACCACGTGATCGGTCATGCAGAACTGCTCGCCCCACGCCGGATCACGGCAGGTGCCATGCTCGTGGTGGCAGCGCTCCGGGCTCATGATGCACAGGTCGCACTGCGCCAGTTTGAGCATGCACGGGTAGCAATAACCCTGGCTGTAGCTGGTTTTGGTGCGCTTGCCGCAATGGCTGCAATGAATCGCGCCCAGGAACTCCAGGCGCACGGTCTTGCCGATCAGCGGGTTGACCGGGATCTGCGTATCACCCAGCCGAAACGCGTATTCAACCCGCGAAGCCTCAAGCCGCGCGGACATCTTGTTGACAGAGCCTCTACCGATTTCAATCAATGAATGGAGTCCGATTTGAACAGAATGTTGGGCACCGGCGCTGACTTGGACGCGCACTCTTGCGGCCCCATGTAGCCGATGCGCTGGTCTTCAGGCACGTTGCGCACTTCCCAGGCGATCAGCGCCTGCAGGGACAGTTCCCGCTGTTCCTGGGTCAGTTTGCGACCGTCGGACCACTTGCCGATTTCCACCGCCAGTTTCAGGCTCTCGTAGACGTCGGGGGTGATGTTTTCGATCATTTCGACAAAAGAGGACATTGGGTTCTCCCAGAATTAAGCCGGCGATTTTAAGGGTTGCGGCGCGCCAATGCACCGCCCACGAGACCTGTAGCACAACCGATGATCAGTCCACCGACGTGGGCGCCATTGGCGATTTCGCCAAAGCCGAGCACGCCGACGACACCGGTCAGGCACACCACCAGCCAGATCAGCATCATGGCCAGAACACCGCGAGGCATACGGTAGATGGGGTTGGGGGCCAGCAATTGAAAGATCCAGCAATGACCCAGCAGGCCATACAACACGCCGGACAAACCGCCAAACAGGCTCGGGCCGCTCCAGAAATACTGGCCGTAGTTGGAAAACGCGCTGAACGCGAGGGTCAGCCCGAGCAATTGCCAACTGCCCTGGCGCGTCTCGATGCGTCGGCCCAGCTCCCAGAACCACAGTGCGTTCATGACCAGGTGCAACACACCGAAGTGGATCAGCATCGGCGTAACGATGCGCCACCACTGCCCCGCCGCCAGGGTGGTTTCCAACGGGGTAAAGCGGATGTACTCGCCACTCACGCGGAAGTCATTGAAGGTCAGCCAGCTCAACGCCTCGAAGTTGTCGCCCAGCAAGGTGACGCCAGCGATGATCAGGCACAGCAGCAAGACCACGCTGGTGACCGGGCTTCTGCGCACTTGCATCAGCGGGCTCGGCCGGCTCACCGCGACCACTGCGCGGCCCGGCGGTAATTGCGCCGTCGGATCGCCTTCGGGGTATTGCTGGTACAGCTGACGGATGTCGTCGGCCAGCTGCGGCGCATCGGGCACCCACAGCACCTGTTCGCCGGCCTCTTCGCTGACCCGATGGGGCACGTTGAGGCGACGCAGCAATTCAACGAAGCCGCTGAGGTCGGTGTGCAATGGCAGACGCATGACGGCCACCGGACTCATTGAGCGATCTCCGGCCGGTGGACATCCACCCAGACAAACTTGTCGGGATCGATCCGGGTTTCCTGATCCAGCCGGTAGGCGACCAGCTTGCCGTACAGCACGGCGCTGTAATCCAGGCACGCCAGGTTGGGACGGATCGGCGCGGGAATGCCGCTGCGCCAGTAGTGACCGACGAACAACAGCGGTTCGTCTGCGCCGTAACGCAGCAGCGCGTTTTTCTCGCTGGGGGACAGCGGCCGTCGGGCTACGGGCTCCGGCAGCGCGTCGGGCTGAAACACCACGTCACCGTAGGTCTGCGGGTCGTCTTCCCAGAACTTGGTGCGGAACGAGGCGCGGGTGAGGCCGTCGCCGCCGGTGAGGGTCATGCCGTGGGGCAGGCGCATGTCGGTGCCGCGCAGCAGACGATCGAGTACAGCGCTGGCAAAACTGCCCGGTTCCGCCGAAGCCTGCACGAAGGCCTGGTCGATCCGACCGTCGCCATGGACGCTGCGCAACGGCGCAATCAGGCTGGCATCCCAGCAGGCGTGCACCAGCCGGAACCGCTCGGCATCGATGAACAGCGGCAGTTGGTAAAACCAGTCGACAAAATCATTCCATTCACCGGGATGCTGCTCGAACTGCGCCAGGGTTTCGCCGATCAGACGGGCGTGCCGCGGCGTGTGTTCGCGCACGAATGCCTTGCCGCTGTCGGCCGGCGCCGGCGTGCTCCAGCCCAGCGCGTTGAATTCATGGTTGCCCATGATGCAGAACGCCTGGCCGGCCTCGACCATGTCTCGGACGATGTGCAGCGCTTCGCGAATGCGCGGGCCGCGGTCAATGATGTCGCCCAGAAACACGGCGATGCGTTCAGGGTGGCGCCAGACGCCCGCCTGAAAGCGGTAACCAAGGGTGTCGAGCAAGTGCTCAAGGGTCTGGGCACAACCATGCACGTCACCGATCAGATCGTAGCTACGCGCGGGATCGAGCATCAGTCGCTCCCGCCGCCAAGCCGACTGCCCCAACCAAGTTTGGTCCGGCAGACTTCGTAGTAGTTGTGATCGAGCGGGTGAATGAGTCGCAGCTTCTGAGGCTTCTTTTTCACGGTCACGGTGTCACCGGGCGCGCAGGTGAAGTGGTTCTGGCCATCGCAGGAAACCTGTGGGTAGATCGTCATGTCCTTTGAGACAACGATTTTCAGCTCACTGTTTCCATCGACGACAATTGGCCTGCCAGACAGGGTGTGCGGGTACATCGGCACGATGACGATGGCGTCGAGTTTGGGGTGCATGATCGGCCCGCCCGCCGACAGCGCGTAGGCCGTGGAGCCGGTTGGCGTGGCGACGATCAGGCCGTCGGCCTTCTGGCTGCAGACGAACTGGCCGTCGATGTAGATTTCGAATTCGATCATCCGCGTGGACTTGCCCGGGTGCAGAACGACGTCATTGAGCGCGTCGCCCTGCCCGATCGCTTCGCCATGGCGACGCACTTCGGCCTGCAACAGGAAGCGGTTTTCCACCAGGTAGTGGCCGTCCAGCACTTCGGCGACTTTGACTTCCAGCTCGTCGGGGCGGATATCGGTCAGAAAGCCCAGGCTGCCGCGGTTGATGCCCAGTACCGGCACGTTGTGCTTGGCCAGGGCTCGGGCCGCGCCGAGCAGACTGCCGTCGCCGCCAACGACAATGACCATGTCGCAGACTTCACCGAGCATCTTGCGCGAGGACGTCTGCAGACCATGGCCCGGCAGGACCTCGGCGATGGCGTCTTCGAGGATCACATGCAGGTGCCGCGATATCAGGAATTTCTTGAGTCGGCGAACGGTCTCCACCACCTGGGTACTGCCCAGTCGACCAATGATGCCGATATTTCGAAATTGCTCCATGGGGCTCCCGCAGGCTTGATGCGTGTAAAGAACGCGATTATGGGCGAAGGGGTCGGGTGCGGCAAATGGCGCGCTGTGCCCATCGTGCCAGCACTACCAGCAGGGGCGAACCTATGGCATCCGTGGGAGATGCCTGCGCAGGGCAATCTCACGCTATCCTCCCTTCCATGAATAGTCCTTTCCCAACCCTGAGCAGCCTGCCCCGTCAGCTTCGCACGCCACAGGTGCGTGATCTGGCATGGGTCATCCTCTCACCGCCTTTGCTCGCGCAAACCCAATGGCCGCAGCGTCATCCGCTCACTGGCAGCGACTGGGTGCAGCATCCCGAAGCGCTGGAAGCGTTGTTGCGGCAGCTGGACCGAGACAGCCGCGCGCTCGACGACTGGCTGGCGCAAAGCTCAACCCGCAGGCTCGGGGTGTATTACGAGCGGCTGTGGCAATTTGCGATTCGGCACGCGCCTGGCGTCGAGCTGCTCGCGGCGAACCTCCCCATTCAGGGCGAAGGCCGCACGCTGGGCGAACTGGACATGCTGCTGCGGGACAAAGAAGGCGTTCGCCACGTCGAACTGGCGATCAAGCTGTACCTGGGACGTCAGGGTCAGGACGGCGAGGATCCAGCCCACTGGCTCGGCCCTGGCGCCCTCGACCGGCTGGATGTGAAGCTCGCGCACCTGAATCAGTATCAACTGCCCATGTCGGCGCGCCCGGAAAGCAGAGCCCTGCTCGCCACGTCAGGGATCGAAACCGTCAGCGCGTCGCTGTGGATGGGCGGCTATCTGTTTTACCCCTGGCCAACGACTGGCGCATCGCCGCAAGGGGCGCATCCCGCGCATCTGCGCGGAACGTGGCTGCATCAAAAGGACTGGCCCGCTTATGCAGCACAAAGTCTGGAGGGCCGCTGGCAATTACTACCGCGTCCGGCGTGGCTGGCGCCGGCGCGCTGCGACGAGGCCTGGACGGCCCGCCAGTTTCAGGACTGGCGCGATGCCCTCGACCCGTTGGCGCCGGGACAGCTGCTGGTGCGCATGACCTGCCTCGCAGACGGCCACTGGGAAGAGGCCGAACGTTTGTTTCTCATGTCCGACCTGTGGCCGAACCTGCCGGACGCCGGTCGCGTTACAGGCTCAACCGCAGCACCAGCGCCGCCAAGGTGATCAACAGCACCGGCACCGTCAGCACGATGCCGACGCGGAAGTAATAGCCCCAGCCGATGGTCACGCCCTTTTTTGCCAGCACATGCAGCCACAACAGGGTCGCAAGACTGCCGATCGGGGTAATTTTCGGGCCCAGGTCGCTGCCGATGACGTTGGCATAAATCATGGCTTCCTGGAGCAGGCCGTGGGCCTGGCTGGCGTCGATGGACAGCAGCCCGATCAACACGGTCGGCAGGTTGTTCATCACCGAAGACAGCAGCGCGGTCAGCACGCCCGTGCCCATCGCCGCGCCCCACAAGCCATGTTCGGCGAAGCGGTCCAGCCAGGTCGCGAGGTAATCGGTGAGGCCCTGATTGCGCAGGCCGTACACCACCAGGTACATGCCTAGCGAGAAAATCACGATCTGCCACGGCGCATCCTTCAGCACCTTGCGCGTCGAAATGCGGTGGCCCTTGGCGGCGATGCCCAACAGGATCACGGCGCACACGGCAGAGATCGCACTAATGGGAATCCCCAACGGTTCCAGAGCGAAGCAGCCCACCAGCAAAATCCCCAGCACCCACCAGCCGGTCATGAACGTCGCCCGATCCTTGATCGCCGAGGCCGGCTCGGCCAGCTGTGTGGCGTCGAAAGTGGTCGGGATGTCGCGGCGGAAGAACAGCATCAGCACCGCCAGCGTCGCAGCCACGCTGACCAGATTGACCGGCACCATCACCGAGGCGTAGCGATTGAAGCCAATGCCGAAATAGTCGGCCGACACGATGTTGACCAGGTTGGACACCACCAGCGGCAGGCTCGCGGTGTCCGCAATGAACCCCGCCGCCATGACGAACGCCAGGGTGGTCGCCGGCGAAAAGCGCAGCGCCAGCAGCATCGACATGACAATGGGCGTGAGGATCAGCGCGGCACCGTCGTTGGCGAACAGCGCCGACACCAGCGCCCCCAGCAGAACGATAAACGCGAACAGCCGGCGGCCCTTGCCGTTGCCCCAGCGCGCCACGTGCAGCGCGGCCCAGTTGAAGAAGCCGGCCTCGTCGAGCAGCAGGCTGATGATGATCAGCGCGATAAACGTGCCGGTGGCGTTCCAGATGATGTGCCAGACCTGCGGGATGTCACCCAGATGCACCACCCCGAAAAGCAGGGCCAACACCGCACCCAATGTTGCACTCCAGCCGACACCAAGGCCCTTGGGCTGCCAGATCACCAAGGTAATGGTGATCAGAAAAATCACGACGGCTATCAACATCTCTTTGGCGTTCTCGGAAGCAGAATGGCGAGGATGCCCAACAGCGGCAGGAAGGAGCAGAGGGTGTAGACATACACAATGCCGTGAAGGTCCGCGAGGTGCCCCAATAACGCCGCTGCGATGCCGCCGAAGCCAAACATCAGGCCGAAGAAGATGCCGGCGATCATCCCGACATTGCCCGGCACCAGTTCCTGGGCGTAAACGACGATGGCCGAAAACGCCGAGGCCAGGATGAAACCAATGACCACGCTGAGCACGCTGGTCCAGAACAGGTCGGCGTACGGCAGCGCCAGGGTAAAAGGCGCAACGCCCAGGATCGAGAACCAGATCACCGCTTTGCGCCCGATACGATCACCGATAGGCCCGCCGAAAAACGTGCCCGCCGCCACCGCCGCCAGGAACATGAACAAATGCAGTTGCGAGCTGGCCACGGACAGCTGGAATTTCTCGATCAGGTAGAAGGTGAAGTAGCTGGTGAAGCTGGCCATGTAGAAGTATTTAGAGAACACCAGCAGCGCCAGCACCACCAGCGCACTGGTCACTCGACGCTTCGACAACCCGTGGGTCGCCGCCTGCCCGGCCTTGATCTTGAACAATGCCAGGTGCGCCTTGTACCAGCGGCTGATTGCGTACAACAGGCCCACGGAAAACAGCGCCACCAGCCCGAACCAGGCGATATGGCCCTGGCCGAACGGGATGATGATGGCCGCCGCGAGCAGCGGTCCGATGGCCGACCCACTATTGCCGCCCACCTGAAAGGTCGACTGCGCAAGACCAAAGCGCCCGCCTGAGGCCAGTCGGGCGATACGTGAGGCTTCGGGGTGGAAGGTCGACGAACCGATGCCGATCAGGCCTGCGGCGAGCAGAATCAACGGGAAGCTGCCGACGGTCGCCAGCAGCATCACCCCGCCGAGAATGCACAACGAGCCAACCGGTAGCACCAAGGGGTTGGGATGGCGATCCGTGTAATAACCGACCCAGGGCTGCAGCAGCGATGCCGTCACCTGAAACGTCAAAGTGATCAGCCCGACCTGGGTGAAACTCAGGCCGTACGACGCCTTTAGCATCGGGTAGATCGAGGGCAGAATTGACTGGATCAGGTCATTGAGCAGGTGCGCCAGCGCCACGGCACCAATGATGCGCATGACCAGAGGACTTGATTGCGGAACGGGACTGGCGTGAGTAGAGGGCGCGGGCACGGTTGCTGAACTGGTAACGGCCATCGGGTTCATCCATCGAATTGATGCGCCGCGGGACTCGTTACAGAACATGTCAGCGACACAGGGGGCCGCCAATGTGCCATTTTTTGGGGCGCCGCTGCCATGCTTTGTTGCTGAATTGTGCGTTGCGTTGTTTGCGGCAGACACGGAGGTCAAACCGCCGTCTGCAATCTCCCCCGCGCCGTCAACGTACCCTCAACCTCATGCAGCGACACCTTTGACGTCTCCGGCAGTGCCAGGCCGCCCGCCAGCGCCAGCAATGCGATCACGATCAGGTAAAACGCCGGGGCCAGGTTGCTGCCCGTCGTACTGATCAGCCAGGTCGCCATCAGCGGCGCGGTTCCGCCGAAGATGGTGTACGCCATGTTGTAGGTGATCGCCGAAGCGGTGTAACGCGTACGCGTAGGAAAGGTCTCCGACAACAGCGCCGCCGTGACCACGCCACACAGAACAGCACCCACCGCCAGCAACATCACCCCGACAATCGACGCAGCGAACGAACCGGAACTGGCCATCAGGAACGACGGATACACGACCACGATCAGCAGGACGCAGGTGCTCAGCACTGTCGCGCGTCGCCCGACCTTGTCGGAAAACGCCCCGGCCACCGGGCAGATCGCGGCGGCGAACAGCAGCGCAATCAACGACACCAGCAGCGCGGTAGCCCTGCTCAGGCCACCCGCGACCTGCAGGTACGTCGCGAAATAGGTGGTGAACATGTAGAACGACAAAGCCGTCAGCGACACGAAGGCGCCGAGGCAGCAGATCGCCGCGCCGTGGTTGCGCAAGGTCTCCTTGAGCGGCGAATGGGCGACTGCATGCTCCTGCTTGACCGCCTGAAACGCCGGTGTCTCGTCCAGTTTCCAGCGCAGGTACAGCCCGACCAGCCCCAACGGCGCTGCGATCAGGAACGGCAGCCGCCAGCCCCAACTGCCCATGGCTACGGTGCTCAAAGAGGCCTCCAGCGCATAGGCAATGATCGCCGCCGCCGCGAACGCCGAAAAGGTCGAGACCGGCACAAAGCTGCCATACCAGGCCCGCTGCGTGCGCGGCGCGTGCTCCATCAGATAGGCGCACGCCCCGGCGTATTCGCCTCCGGCAGAAAACCCTTGGGCGCAACGGATGAGGGTGAGCAGGACGGGGGCGATCACGCCGATGGCCGCATAGGTCGGCAGCAAACCGATGAGGGTCGTCGCTCCGGCCATCAACAGAATGGTAAACGCCAGCGTGCGCTTGCGGCCGATGCGGTCGCCCAGCATGCCGAAGAACACCCCGCCCAGCGGCCGGAAGGCGAAAGCCACGGCGAACACCGCGAAGGTTTTCAATAACGCCGCACTGGCGTCGCCGCTGGGAAAGAACTGCTGCGCGATGGTGGTGGCCAGAAAGCCATACACCGCAAAGTCGAACCATTCGACGAAATTGCCGATGGCGGCCGCCACGATGACTTTTCTCAAGGTGGCAGGGTCCACCTGCTCAAGGACGGGAGTGGTCATGCATACCTCGGCGCGCGTCGTGGGAAAGATCCGATTATCGGTACAGCGCCCTGCTCGCCCGACTCCAGAAATGTCGCCGACGTACTCAGGACCGACCTGTCGGGGTGTGACGGCCGCAGGATTCGTGCCAGTGCCCGGACGCGCGCTTTGGGGTCAGCGATATGCCAGGGCGGATTCGAAGGTCCGTATGCCCTGCAATCCCCCAGTGTGCAGGAAAATCAACCGCGTGCCCTTGGCAATGCGGCCCGAGATCACCTCGTCATGCAGCGCAAGCAATGCCTTGCCGGTGTAAAGCGGTTCGAGGGGCATACCGGATTGCGCCTCATGGCGGGCAATGAAATCGAGCAACGCGGGATCGGTCTTGGCGAAGCCGCCACGGCTGGCGTCGAGCAAGCGGTGGCCCTGAGGTTTATCGTTAGCAGGCGACGTGGTGTTGCGCGCGTTCTGATCACGTTCGACCAAGGTCGCCGATGTCGATAACGACGCTGGGGCCGTGGGAGCGAGCTTGCTCGCGAAAGCTTCAAGAATCTCCTCCACATTACCCTCAACCCCATGCCCGTCGGGCACGGCCATCGCGCCAATCACCTCATGCTGCCCCGCCTCGGCCAGCACCAATCCTGCCAATGTGGTGCCAGTACCACACGCCAGCCACCAGGCGTCGTAGTCCTCCCATCCCAATTTGTCGAGCTGGCTGCGCGCCTGTTGGATGATGTCAGCGCAGCCCAGCGCGCCGTTGAGCCCGCCGCCGCCTTCAGGCACCGGAAAAAGCTGCGGATAGCGCTCGCGCCACGGCACCCAGAAATCAGCATCATGCCGCGCGCGATAGCCGGCATAACCCAGCCAGTGCAGCTCCATGCCGAACGCCTGCAGATCCAGCACCGTCGGCGTCTCGACGTGATGCCCGCGCACCAGCCCCACTGTCGCAAACCCAAAGCGCTTGCCTGCGGCTGCCAGCGCATGAAGGTGATTGGAATGCGCACCGCCCAGGCTGATGACGCCCCGCGCCCCGGCTTGCCCAGCCGCCAGCAGGTGGTGCTTGAGCTTGAACCATTTGTTGCCGCTGATCAGCGGATCGACGAGGTCCAGACGCAGGATCGCCGCCTCCACGCCAGCGGCCCGGAGCCAGTCGAAACGCAGGGGTTGCAGCGGTGCGGGAGGCAGTGGTGATGAGGAAGGAAACATGAAATCGGTCGGCTAGTGGACGGTGCGGGAGTCTAGCACCGTCGCGCCGGGAACTCGGTTTGCGGGGCTGTGTAGGGGGATTCCTCATCTTCATTAGGACGCGTCCGGTTCGTGCTTTGCCTATGGAATGACGCGTTGAAAAGCTTCATCTTCGCCCGCTTCAGCCCCTTTCATGGATGAGTTGATCGGTTCTTTATGGGCCGGTCGGGGGCGCATTTCCTGTCAGGGACGCTCGCTCATGCTCACCAATTTGCCGCCTTTCTTCGATCACAGTCGCCATAAACTTGTTGTTCATCGC
>NZ_DASVUM010000068.1:0-66535 GCF_036387035.1 Pseudomonas sp.
GACCGGCTTTCCCGCCGTCACCCAGACCGGACTGCCGCAGCTCGTGCGCAGCCGCGCAGCCGGGCATGGCGAGCAAAACGCGCGACTCGACGCGCTGCTGGCGATCATGACCACGTTGTCCGACACCTGCGTGCTGTATCGGGCGGGTGAAGCGGGCCTGCACGCGATGCAACACGGCGCGCAACGGGTGCTGGACGCCGGTGGCAGCGCGACCCTCGGCGGACGTCGCGCGTTGAATCAGCTGGATCAACAACTGTTGGGCCTGAACGCCTCCCCTGGTGGCGCCGCCGACTTGCTCGCCGCCTGCCTGTTCATTGATCGCCTGGAGCCTGCGCTCGGCGAAGAAACGAGGAACGTCTGATTATGGAAACCTTGTCTTTTGAATTTCCTGCGGGGCAGCCTCCGCGGGGGCGTGCGCTGGTGGGGTGCGTTGGTTCGGGTGATCTCGAAGTGCTACTTGAACCGGGGCAGCCGGGCAAGCTGACGATCCAGGTGCTGACGTCGGTCAACGGCAGTTCGGCGCGTTGGGAGAACCTCTTTCAGCGCATGTTCGACGGCCAGACGCCGCCGGCGATGAGCATCGACATCCATGATTTCGGGGCGACGCCGGGCGTGGTTCGGCTGCGCCTGGAGCAAGGCTTCGAGGAGGTCGGTCATGACTGACAGCACGCGGCTTCTGCAGCAACACAGTTTCGTTGAACTCGGGGCCCGGCAACGCGCCCGCGCGCTGCTGGACGAAGGCACTTTTCGCGAACTGATCGATCCCTTTGAGCGGCTGGTATCGCCTTGGCTGGCCAAACAAGGCGTGGTGCCACAGGCAGATGATGGTGTGGTGGTCGCCAAGGGCACCCTTGATGGCAAGCCGGTGGTGATCTGCGCGATAGAAGGCGGTTTTCAGGGCGGCAGCATGGGTGAAGTCGGTGGCGCAAAGATGGCCGGCGCGCTCGAACTGGCCGCAGAAGACAATCGCAAGGGCATTCCCACTGCCGCCGTTCTGCTGCTGGAAACCGGGGGCGTGCGTTTACAGGAAGCCAACCTCGGGCTGGCAGCCATCGCCGACATTCACGCGGCCATTGTCGATCTGCGTCGGTATCAGCCGGTGATCGGCGTGGTCGCAGGCAGCGTCGGATGTTTTGGCGGAATGTCGATTGCGGCCGGGCTGTGCAGTTACCTCGTCGTGACCCAAGAGGCGCGTCTGGGACTGAACGGCCCGCAGGTCATCGAACAGGAGGCCGGCATCGAAGAATACGACTCCCGGGATCGGCCGTTCATCTGGAGCCTCACCGGTGGCGAGCAACGGTTTGCCAGTGGCCTGGTGGATGCGTTTGTCGCCGATGACATCAGCGCCATTCAGCAACAGGTGCAAGCGTTGCTGCATAAGGGCAAGCCCGAGCAGGAGCGCAGCAGCCAATACGCGTGGTACCTCGAACGTTTGTCGCAAGTGGATACCGCCCGGCAGATAGAGCCCGCCGCCGTGCGCACCGTCTACCAGGGAGACTGGTCATGAGTACGTATTCGCTTCGGGGATTGACCTGGTTCAACGCGCTCGCCGCGAATGCCGTGGAAGTGGCCGGGCTGCCGGCGTCAGTGAAAGCAGCTGACGGCACCTTGGGTGATCGTTCGGCGCGATTCCTGGCCGTCATCGCCGATCCGGCCAACCGTTTTCCTCGCGCGGAGAATGGCGAGGTCGGTCTGCTTGAAGGGTGGGGGCTGGCCAAGGCTGTGGACGGCGCCATCGAGCTGGATCGGAACAGCGACAACAAGCGCGCGCTGATCGCGATTATCGACGTACCGAGTCAGGCCTACGGCCGCCGCGAAGAAGCGCTGGGCATTCATCAGGCGCTGGCCGGTGCCGTCGACGCTTACGCCCGCGCTCGTCTGGCCGGGCATCCGGTGATTGGGCTGCTGGTCGGCAAGGCCATGTCCGGCGCCTTTCTCGCCCACGGCTATCAGGCAAACCGGCTGATTGCCCTGCGCGATCCGGGCGTGATGGTTCATGCCATGGGCAAGGCTTCGGCGGCGCGGGTGACCCTGCGCAGCGTCGACGAACTGGAAAAACTCGCCGCCAGCGTGCCGCCCATGGCCTATGACATCGACAGCTATGCCAGCCTCGGTTTGCTGTGGGAAACCCTGTCGGTCAGTCAGATCGAGCAGCCCGGTGAGTCGGACATCGCCCAGGTTCAGCAATGCCTGATTGCCGCAATCAACGACACTCAAGCCGGTGCCAATGACCTGAGTTCGCGGCTGGGCGCGCCGAACCGTGCGGCGTCATCGAAAGTGCGCGAACTGTTGCGAGCTCAATGGTGATGAACGTTTATCAGCCAGTGCAGCCCCATGATCTGTTATGGGGTCTGCCGGCGGCTGCGTTGCCGAGCGATGCGCCGGCATGGGCGTTCGAGGCCATCCGCCTCGGGCAACCGGTGGTGGTGCGCCGTGCTCGTGTCGCGGCAGGCCTGGTGGCGGTGGGCGTGCGAGGCGGGTCGCGGGATCAGCGCTACGCCACTCACATGAAACTTGACGACGTGGAACGCCGGGTGCGCCCCGAGGAACTGGTCGCCATGACGCCTGACACCGATTGGCCAGCGCTGCGCGCCTTGCAGCAGATCCGTCCAATGATGGACGCGCTGGGGCTGGCGTGGGGCGTGGCGGGCGGCGCCGGTTTCGAGCTGGCCAGTGGCGTGCCAGTGCTGCACGCAGACAGCGACCTCGACCTGATTGTGCACGCTCCTGAAGTCTTTGATCGCCAGCGCGCCGCTCGCTTGGTCGAGCAGTTTGCCAGCGCGGAGTGCCGCATCGACCTCCAGCTGCAAACCCCGCTGGGAGGCGTTGCGCTGCGCGAGTGGGCAGGATCGTCACGCCAAGTCCTGCTGAAAACCGCAGACGGTCCGCAGCTTGTAGAAAACCCCTGGCTGGCGCAGGCGTGCGCGGCATGAGCAGTTTCTGGGCGTTTCCCGGCCAGGGCGCGCAACAACCAGGCATGCTGCACGGGCTGCCAGATCATCCGCAGGTTGCGCAGTGCCTGGCAGAAGCGGGCGCTGCGTTGAGCGAGGACGTCCTGACGCTCGACGGTGCCGACGCCCTGCAATCAACCCGCTCCGTTCAGCTCTGTCTGTTGATCGCCGGCGTCGCCTGCGCGCGCATGTTGATGGCCGATGGAAATGGCCCCGACATGGTGGCGGGTCTGTCCATCGGCGCCTATCCGGCGGCAGTCATCGCAGGTTCGCTGGATTTCGCCGATGCGGTGCGGTTGGTCGCGCTGCGTGGCGAGCTGATGCAGAGCGCTTATCCACAGGGCTACGGCATGACGGCGCTCATCGGCCTTGACCAAGCCACGGTCGAGCACCTGATCGCCCGGATCCACAGCGTCGACACGCCGGTTTATCTGGCCAATATCAACGCCGACAGCCAGTTCGTGATTGCCGGTCGCGACGAGGCCATGGCTGCGGTCGCTGTACTGGCCAAAGAGCAAGGCGCCGCCGCGGCCAAGCGTCTCGCGGTCAGCGTGCCGTCCCATTGTGAACTTCTGGCCGAACCTGCACGCCTGCTGGCCGATGCGTTTGCCCGGGTTTGCGTGAAGGCACCGACGTTGAGATACCTCAGCGGCAGCACGGCCCGCCCGATGCTCAGCGCCGAGAAGGTGCGTGACGACCTGGCGTTCAACATGTGCCGCGTCATCGACTGGCGCAGCACGGTTGAGACCGCTTACGAGCGAGGCGCGCGGCTGCACATCGAGTTGCCGCCAGGCACGGTGCTCACGGGCCTGGCGCGCCGCGTCTTCGAACAAGGATCGGCCGTCGCTTTTCAGGGCGCCCGGCTGGACACGCTCAGCGCGCTGTCGCGAGAGGAGGAACGCCGCCACCCCTAAACCGACTGCTGCTTTCGAAGGACCACAAAAACAACAACTTCGACGATGCAATTTGAGGATAAAAACAATGGTGATTTATGGCGTGGCGTTACTCGCAATCTGCACCCTCGCGGGGGTGATTCTCGGCGATTTGCTCGGCGTACTGCTGGGCGTCAAATCCAACGTGGGCGGCGTCGGGATCGCGATGATCCTGTTGATCTGCGCACGGTTGTTCATGCAAAAGCGCGGCGGCATGAGCGAAGGCTGCGAGATGGGCGTCGGCTTCTGGGGCGCCATGTACATTCCGGTCGTGGTGGCCATGGCCGCCCAGCAGAACGTTGTCACGGCACTCAAGGGCGGGCCGATCGCGGTCATCGCCGCGGTGGTGTCGGTGGTGGTGTGTGGCTGCACGATCGCCGTCATCAGCCGTATCAACAAGGGCGAGCCACTGCCCAAAGAGGATGAACTTGCGAACCCGCTTCCAGTGATCGCACCGACTGTTTCCCCAGCAGGAGGCCGCTGATATGTGGGAGCTCATTCAGAAAGACCTGATCAGCCAGGGCCTCGTCACCGCATTCGCCGTCGTCGGCGTGGTGATGTGGATTTCGGTGGTGCTGTCCAAGCGCCTGACGTTCGGGCGCATTCACGGATCTGCCATCGCGATCGTCATCGGCCTGGTGCTGGCGTGGGTCGGCGGTGTGATGACAGGCGGGCAGAAAGGGCTGGCGGACCTGGCCTTGTTCTCCGGGATCGGTTTGATGGGCGGGGCGATGCTGCGAGATTTCGCCATCGTCGCCACCGCCTTCGAAGTGCAGGCGACCGAAGCGAAGAAGGCCGGATGGATCGGCGCGTTCTCGCTGCTGCTTGGCACACTGCTGCCCTTCATCGTCGGGTGTTGCGTGGCGTACGCCTTCGGTTATCGCGACGCCGTGAGCATCACCACCATTGGCGCGGGTGCGGTGACCTACATCGTCGGGCCGGTGACCGGCGCGGCGTTGGGCGCGACCTCGGATGTGATGGCGCTGTCAATCGCGACCGGTTTGATCAAAGCCATTCTGGTCATGGTCGGCACCCCGATGGCTGCGCGCTGGATGGGGCTGGATAACCCGCGTTCGGCCATGGTTTTCGGCGGGCTGGCCGGCACCGTGAGCGGCGTGACGGCCGGGTTGGCGGCGACGGATCGGCGGCTGGTGCCTTACGGCGCGCTGACAGCCACCTTCCACACGGGACTGGGCTGTTTGCTGGGACCATCACTGCTGTATTTCATCGTGCGCGGAATTTTAGGCTGAAGCTTCTGAAGTGCGTAGCGTTCAGCGACGTCATATGGGGCGGAACCGAGCTCAAGCCTGCGCGAGTCGGTTCGAATACATTCGGCACTCCGCCAACAACGCCAACAGGTTCGGGTCGCGTTCTCGGGCTTTAAGGAACACCAGTCCGATGTGTTGCTGCATGCGGTAGCGCGCTTGCAGCGGCACCAGCCGTACCCGGTTTTCGTAGACCGCAGCAATCCGTCCCGGCAGCAGCGCATAGCCCACACCCGAACTGACCATGCTCAGCAAGGTGAAGATGTCGTTGACCTGCATCGCCACCTTCGGCTCGAAGCCAGCCTGCTCAAACACCCGCGCGCCGTCGCGGTGGGTGGCAAACCCTTGGGTCAGCGTGATGAAGGTCATCTCGCGCAGATCGCCCAGGTCGACCTCACGCTGTTGCGCGAAGGGCGAGTCAGCCGGCGTGGCGAGGAAAATATCATCGGAAAACAGCGGCAGCTGCTCACAATCCGGATCACTTACGCTCTCGTTGAGTGACACCAGTGCTGCGTCCACCTCCATGTTCTTCAGCTTGTAGAAGAGGTCGATGTTGGAGCCCAGAATCAGGTCGATGTTGAGCTCGCTGCGGCGGATCTTCAGGCCCATGATCAATTGCGGCACCGTCTTGACCGTCAGCGAATACAGCGCACCCAACTTGAACCGCGCCGCCGAGAAGCCGGCCGCCTGTCGTGTCTGTTCGATGGTGGCGAGCACGTCTTGCACCAGCTTCTGCGCGCGCTCCTCCAACACATAAGCGCCTTCGAGTGGCGTAAGGTTGCGGCCTTCGTGCTTGAACAGTGGGCAACGCAAGGCGCTTTCCAGCGAGTGAATCGCTCGGTGCACGCTGACGGTACTGGTCTGCAACTCCGCCGCCGCGCGAGCCAGATTGCCGGTACGCATGAACGCCAGAAAAATTTCCAGCTTCTTGAGGGTCAGCTCTTCGTCGATCTGCATCGTATGGATCTGCGCCGGATTCTTGTTCTGAGAGCGCTCGATTGTGCCGAAGAGATCGGCCGCTGACTGCATTAAATTCTCGATAACACGACACCAGGCGTTGTCATTGCGCTTCAGAAGCAGGACGCTTGCCCCGTGTTGTGCAACTTAAGAGGCAGTTTGCTGATGTACTACGGAGAAAAATTCAACGCCTGGACCCATTTGGTGGGCGCGATTCTCGCCGCGATTGGCGCCGTGTGGATGTTGGTGATCGCCATGCTGGATGGCGATATCTGGAAGATCGTCAGCGTCGCGGTCTACGGTGTGGCACTGGTGTTGCTGTACAGCGCATCGACGGTCTACCACAGCGTGCGCGGCCGGGCCAAAGTGATCATGCAAAAGGTTGATCACTTTTCGATCTATTTACTCATCGCCGGTAGCTACACGCCATTTTGCCTGGTGACGTTGCACGGGGCGTGGGGCTGGACGTTGTTCGGCATTGTCTGGGCGCTGGCGATCATCGGGATCTTGCAGGAAATCAAGCCACGCTCCGAAGCGCGGGTGATGTCCATCGTCATCTATGCGGTCATGGGCTGGATCGTGCTGGTGGCGGTCAAGCCGCTGATCGCCGCGCTGGGCATGGCGGGATTCGTCTGGCTGGCGCTGGGCGGCGCGGCCTACACTCTGGGTATCATTTTTTTCGCGTTCGATACCCGCGTCCGACACTTCCACGGGGTCTGGCACCTGTTCGTCATCGCCGGCAGCCTGCTGCACTTTGTCGCGATCTCGCGTTATGTGCTTTGAATACCGGCACGATCTGACACATACGCACCGTCCGTAGGAGCCGGCTTGCTGGCGAACGCGTTAGGCCAGCCACCCTAATGTTGAATGCCAAAGCCGGTTCGCCAGCATGCCGGCTCCTACGGATTCAGGTCCGACCCGCATAGCGCATTTGAAGCAAGCCGACTCCTGCAAGCCCAGCTTATCCATGCGCCGCTTCGGTGCATGTCGGCCTGCTGATCACTGTTCATTTTCTGTACATCCCGCAGTCTTGCGCGCTTTGCCCCATGCACCAAGGCGGATAACTTTCGCACCCGATTGAAGCATTTAATTCATTTATTTTATTTGTTGAATTATTTGATTCGTCATCCTAGTCTGAGCCTCGAAACGCCCCCCTTGTGGAAGGCGGCCTTCTTGAACTGACTGATCAATCGGGGAGCAAGACATGAATGTGAAAGTACTCTTGAGCATGGCCGTGGCGACCGCCTTTTCCGCTTCCACCTGGGCCGCTGACTGGACCGTCGGCGCCAATGTGGGCAACGTGCCGTGGGAGTTTCAGGACGCCAAGGGCGAGATCGTCGGTTTTGAGGTCGACGTGGTGAAAGAAGTCGCCAAGCGCGCCGGCAAGACCGTGGAATTCGTCAATATCCCCTTTAACGGCCTGTTCAGTGCCGTGCAGTCCAAGCGCGCTGACATCGCCATCTCCTCGATCACCATCACGCCCAAGCGCCTTGAATCGGTTGGCTTCGCCCAGCCGTATTACGACAGCGACCAGTCCCTGTCCGTGCTGGCCAAATCCGGCATCACTGGCCTGAAGGACATGGACGGTAAAGTGGTTGGCGTCGACACCGGCTCCACGGGCGATATGTGGGTCAACACCCACCAGGCCGAATACAAATTCAAGGAAGTCTCGCGTTACGAAGGGCTTTCGCCTGCGATGCTCGACCTCGCTTCCGGCCGCATGGACGGCTACATCAGCGATATTCCCGCCGTCCTTTACTACATCAAGGACAAGCCGCAGTACAAAGTCGTCGCGCGAATTCCTACCGGTGAGAAGTACTCCCTGATGCATGCCAAGGGCTGGGCATCGGCGGGTCAGGTCAACGACATCATCACCGCGATGAAGAAAGACGGCGTGATTGCCGGCCTGCACAAGAAGTGGTTCGGTGCCGACGCTGATCCTGAGTCCAGCACCGTCAAAGTGGTCGACGTCCTCAAGTAATCGCTGATCGCTCGCGGCCGCGTCCGTCACTGCCCGCCACCAAGGAATCGCAATGGAGTTGTTAGAAACGTTCTTCAACTGGAGCGTGTTCGTCGATGCGCTGCCACTGATGCTCCGCGGCCTTGGGGTGACCGTGATGCTCGGCGTGGTCAGCATCATTCTCGGCCTGGTGGGCGGGCTGGTGCTGGCGATGCTGCGGTTGTACGGGTATGCGCCGGTGCGGTTTCTCGCGCGGGTATACATTGACGTGCTGCGCTCGATTCCCTTGCTGGTGCTGTTGGTGCTGATCTATTACGCGCTGCCGTTCGTGGGCATCCGGCTGTCATCGTTCGCGGCGGCCACGGCGGCGTTGTCGCTGGTGTCCTGCGCGTATTCGGCAGAGATTTTCCGCTCCGGCATCGAAGCCATTCCGCGCGGGCAGTTCGAAGCTTCTGCGTCCCAGGGCATGAGCTTTTTCAACACCATGCGCGACATCATCCTGCCGCAGGCCATGCGCATCGTCATGCCGCCGATGACCAGCAACTGCATCAACGTCATGAAAGACACCGCGCTGGCCTCCGTCGTGGCAATGCCGGACCTGCTCAAGCAAGCGACTCAGGCCCAGGCGCTGGCGGCCAACCCAACCCCGTTGGTGGGCGCGGCTGTCATGTACTTGTTGCTGCTTCTGCCGCTGGTGCAGTTGGTGAGCTGGATCGAGCGGCGTAACGGCGCCGGGGGGAAAAGCGCATGAGCAGCGTCATCGAAATGGAAGGCGTAGCCAAGTTCTACGGGCCCTTCCAGGCACTGACCGACATCAACCTGACCGTCGACCAAGGCGAAGTGGTGGTCATTCTCGGGCCGTCGGGCTCCGGGAAATCAACGCTGATCCGCTGCATCAATCTGCTGGAGGAATATCAGGAGGGCGACATCCGCGTCGGCAGTCAGCGTGTTGAAACCGGGCCGAAACTGGCGGGCATCCGGTGCGAAGTCGGCATGGTCTTCCAGAACTTCAACTTGTACCCGCACCTCACCGTACTGGCCAACGTCGCGCTGGCGCCGGTCCGGGTGCGCGGCATGTCGCGGCGTGACGCCAACGAGCGCGCACGCCTGTTGCTGGAGAAAGTCGGCATGGGCGCCCACGCGGCGAAGTACCCCAGCCAGTTGTCGGGTGGCCAGCAGCAGCGGGTGGCGATCGCCCGGACCATGGCGATGGAGCCGCGGGTGATCCTGTTCGACGAACCTACTTCTGCGCTCGACCCCGAGATGGTCGGCGAAGTGCTGGACGTCATGCAGAACCTTGCCCGCTCGGGCGTGACCATGGTCGTCGTGACCCATGAGATGGGCTTCGCGCGCAAGGTCGCGGACCGGGTGATCTTTATGGAAAACGGCCGAATCATCGAACAGAACAACCCGCACGATTTCTTCACGGCCCCGCAAGAGCCGAGAACCCGTGCGTTTTTGCAGGCCATCCTGCATCACTGATCAGACTGTGGAGCTCATCCCTTGAATGCCTTGAACATCGATTACGTACGCAGCCAGTTTCCTGCGCTCGGCAGCGGTTACGCCTACCTGGACAACGCCGGCGGTTCGGCCGTGCTCAAACCGGTCGCCGACCGCATCACCGACTACCTGCTCAACAGCGCCGTGCAACTGGGCGCGTCCTACAGCGAGTCGGTGGACGCCGGCGCGCGCGTCATGCAGGCGCGCGAATCGGTGGCGCAACTGATCAACGCGCGCTTCCCGGAAGAGTGCGTAATGGGTGGCTCGACCACGCATTTGCTGCAAATCCTCTGCCGCGCCATCGCCCCGTCGATCAGTCCCGGCGACGAGATCATCGTCACCAACTGCGACCACGAAGCCAACATCGGACCGTGGGTGCGACTGTGCCAAGAGCGCGGCGCGACGTTGCGCGTCTGGGCGGTGGACGCACTAAGCATGGACCTGGAGCTGGGCGATCTGGATGCGCTGCTGAGCGAGAAGACCCGCTACGTGGCCATGACCCATGCGTCGAACATCCTCGGCAGCGTCAACCCGGTTGCCGAGGTCGCGCGCCGGGTGCATGCGGTGGGCGGCAAGTTATGCGTCGACGCCGTGGCCTATGCACCGCATCGGCTGGTCGACGTGCAAGCCAGCGGCGCCGATTACTACGTGTTCAGCTTCTACAAGACGTTCGGCCCACACTTTGCGGTGCTGTGGGGCAAACGTGAGGCGTTACTGGAACTGCCGAGCTTGAACCACTTCTTCATCGGTCAGGAGGTGATTCCCTACAAGCTGCAGCCCGGCAACTTGAACTACGAGCTGTCCTACGGCTGCATCGGCATCAGCGATTACCTGATCGACATCGGCCGACGCCTCGGCGCTACCGGCACTGAACGCCAGCTGATGCAGGCGGCGTTCGATGCCTTCGAAGTCCAGGAAGACCTGCTGGCCGAGACGCTGCTCGCATTCCTGAGGGAAACACCCGGCGTGAGAATAATAGGCAAGCCGCGTGTCACGAACGGCGATCGTGTGCCGACCATCAGCTTTGTGGTCGAGGGCGTTCAGTCCGAAGCCATCGTGCGTCGCGTGGACAATCACCGCATGGGCATCCGCTTTGGTGACTTCTACGCCCGCCGCCTGATCGAAGAGCTGGGGTTGACCCCTTATGGCGGCGTGGTTCGTGTGTCGATTGCGCACTACAACAGCGTCGATGAGTTGAATCGTCTGGTGGAGCACCTGGCCCAGGCGATCACCGAACTGCGTCCATCCTGACTTCTACCGAGTGACTTTATGCCTGTACCCCAAACCCTGGCCGAGCTGCGTTCAGCCATCGTCGAACATCAGGAGCGGCTGACGGCGCGGCAGCGTGATGCCGCGCATTACCTGAACGAGCACCCGCATGACGTGGCGCTGAACACCGTCGCGGCGCTGGCGAAGATTTCCGGCATCCCGTCGTCCGCGTTCATTCGGCTGGCCCAGGCCCTGGGCTTTGGCGGGTTCAGCGATGTGCAGCGCTTATTCAAACAGCCGTTGCAACAGGCAGGGCAAGGCAGTTTCAAAGAGCGCATCCGGCACTATCGTGGCGAGCAATTACTGGATGACCCCACCGATGTGGGCGCCATGCTCTCGGCGTTCAGCCGTGCGAACATCGTGTCCCTGGAGCACCTGGCCGAAGGCGAGCAGGTCGAGGCCATCGAGCGCGCCATCGAACTGTTGGAGCAGGCGCGAACCACGTTCGTGGTCGGCATGCGTCGTTCGTTTCCCATGGCCTCCTACCTGAGTTACGCGCTGAGCCGTGTCGGTCGTCGTGCCGTACACATCAGCGGGCTGGGCGGCAGCCTGCGTGAACAGGTCGGCGCGCTGCACAGCGATGACGTGCTGGTGGCGGTGAGCTTTCCGCCGTATGCGCAGGAAACCATCGACGCCTGTCAGCAAGCGGTCGCCGCAGGGACACCCATCGTGGCAATCACCGACAGCATTCTCAGCCCCGTCGGACAAACCGCGTCGGTGATGATCGAGGTCAACGATGCCGAGCTGCTGGGCTTCCGCTCCCTGACCGCCGCGTTCTGCATTGCGCAGACGCTGGCCATGGGCCTGGCGTTTCGTACTGGTCAGAACCTCGACGGCCCGGACCACGATGCACTGAAAACCATCGACTGCTGAGCCCTGGCTTGGCGGTCTGCCGACTGTTCGAACGTTGCAGGAGTAGGCTTTTATGGCGTCACCCATTCGAGATCTGGTCGGCTATGGCCGGCAGCGCCCCCAAGGCACCTGGCCCAACGGCGCGCGCCTGGCCGTCAACTTTGTCATCAATTACGAGGAGGGCTCCGAGCGTTCACTGGCCATGGGCGATCCCGACCAGGAGAGCATGACCGAGTGGGGCAGCTATCAGTTTCCCGATGGCGTGCGCAATCTGGCGATGGAGTCGATGTACGAGTACGGCGCTCGCGTCGGCATCTGGCGCATCCTCGACATCCTGCAACAGGCCAACGTCCCGGCGACATTTCACGCCTGCGCGGTGGCCTTCGAGCAGAACCCGGATGTCGCCAAAGCAGCGGTGGAGCTGGGCCATGAAATCTGCAGCCATGGTTATCGCTGGGAGGAGGTCTTCCGCCTGAGCGAAGCCGAGGAACGCGAGCATATCCGCCTGGCGATCGAGTCGTTCGAACGCACATGCGGCAAGCGCCCGGTGGGCTGGTATTGCCGCTACGGCGCCAGTGTTCATACGCGACGCCTGGTGGCAGAGGAGGGCGGGTTTCTCTACGACTCAGATGCCTACAACGACGACGTGCCGTACTTCGTCGACGTCGAAGGCAAGCAGCATCTGGTGGTGCCGTACACCAGCGACGTCAACGACTTCCGCTACTGGAACTCCCCGGGACTTTCTCAAGCGTCCGATTTCCTCGAATACATGAAAGAAAGCTTCGACGTGCTCTACGAAGAGTCCGCCGACGGCCTGCGAATGATGTCCATCGGGCTGCACCCGCGCATGGTCGGGCGCCCTGGGCGGGTCCGCGCGATCAAGCATTTCATCGAGTATGCCCAAGCGCGCGAAGGCGTCTGGTTCACCACCCGCGAAGAGATCGCCAAGGCCTGGCTGGCCCGCGCCTGATGGAGTAACGACATGCAGGCTTTTGATCTGATCATCCGCAACGCCAATGTGGTGACGGCGGCGGACGGCTTCCTGTGCGACATCGGCGTGCGCGACGGTCGAATTGTCGCGCTGGGCCTTGGCCTGCAAGACGCTGTAGAAGAAGTCGATGCACGCGGGCGCACGGTCACGCCCGGCGGTATTGACAGCCATGTGCACCTGGACCAGCCGACCGGCGATGGCTCGGTCATGGCCGATGACTTCGAAAGCGGCACCCGTTCGGCGGCGTGTGGCGGGACGACCACAGTGATTCCCTTTGCCTGCCAGCAAAAGGGCCAGACCCTGCGCGCGGCAGTGGAGGATTACCACCGACGCGCGGACGGTCGGGCGCTGATCGATTACGCGTTTCACCTCATCGTTACTGACCCCACCGAAGACGTGCTGCGCCGCGAGTTGCCCGAGCTGATCGCCGAGGGCTATACCTCGTTCAAGATCTACATGACCTACGACGCCCTGAAGCTCAACGACCGGGAAATTCTGGAAACCCTGTCGGTGGCGCGTGCCGAAGGCGCGATGGTGATGCTGCACGCCGAAAACAGCGACTGCATTGCGTGGCTGACCGAGCGCCTGCTCGCCGCCGGCCACAGCGCGCCGCGCTATCACGCGACGTCTCGGCCGATGCTGGTGGAGCGCGAAGCCACGCATCGTGCCATTGCGCTGGCCGAGCTGGTCGATGTGCCGATTCTCATCGTCCATGTGTCCGGACGCGAGGCCATCGAGCAGATCCGCTGGGCGCAGAGCCATGGGTTGAAGGTTTATGGCGAAACCTGTCCGCAATACCTGTTTCTAACGGCGGATTCGCTGGGCTGCGATGACAGCTTCGAAGGCGCGAAATGCATTTGCAGCCCGCCGCCCAGGGATGCCGGCAATCAGCAAGTGGTCTGGGACGGGCTGCAGAATGGCTCGTTCGAAGTGTTCTCGTCGGATCATGCGCCGTTTCGTTATGGCGGCGTGGACGGCAAGCGCGCGCAAGGCGAAACGGCGCCGTTTCCCGAAGTGGCCAATGGCATTCCGGGCGTCGAGACGCGCATGGCGCTGCTCTGGTCGGAGGGCGTACGCAAAGGCCGGATCAGCCCGCAAGCGTTCGTCGCGCTGACCGCGACCAATGCGGCGCGGCTGTACGGGTTGTACCCGCGCAAGGGCAGCATCGCCATCGGCTCGGATGCGGACCTGGTGATCTGGGATGAGGACCTGGACATCGAACTGACCAACGACATGCTGCACCACAACGTCGATTACACCCCGTACGAAGGTATGCGTTTGAGTGCATGGCCAGCGATGACCTTCGCCAGAGGCGAGCGGGTCTGGGACGGCAGCCCGTTGGGTGAGCCTGGCCGTGGAGAGTTTCTGCCCTGCGCCCGCCCCGAACCTGCGAAATCACGGCGGCGGGGGTCGGAGTTACCGGAGTGATTCCCCGCGCACGTCAAACGCGGATTTGATTCCGCTTGCCGTGCATCACGGGCGACGCAAAACCGTAGGAGCCGGCTTGCTGGCGAACCGGGCAGGTGGGCGGATCATTTATTGGATGACTCCCGCGTTCGCCAGCAAGCCGGCTCCTACAGTGTGACCTGGGCTTTCCTGAACTAATAATCCCCCCACAACTGCTGCGCGATACTCAGCGCCACCACCGGCGCGGTCTCGGTGCGCAGGACACTGGGGCCGAGGCGGGCAGCGTGGAAACCGGCTTCCTGCGCCTGAACCACTTCTGCATCATTCAGCCCGCCTTCCGGACCGATCAGAAACGCCAGGCTGCCGGGTTTTTCATGGCTGGTCAGCGGCGCCGCCACCGGGTGCAGCACCAGCTTCAGGTCCGCTTCGGTCTGCTTGAGCCAGTCGGCCAGGGTGACGGGCGCATGGATCACCGGCACCACCGAGCGCCCGCACTGTTCACAGGCGCTGATCGCTATCTGCTGCCAGTGGGCCTGACGTTTTTCCGCACGCTCGTCTTTGAGGCGCACTTCGCAGCGCTCGCTGATGATGGGTGTGATTTGCGTCACGCCCAGCTCGGTGGCTTTTTGAATCGCCCAGTCCATCCGCTCGCCCCGGGAGAGGCCCTGGCCGAGGTGGATGTGCAGCGCAGATTCGGGCTGCCCCGTGAAGCTTTCGGTCACCTGAACCTGCACGCGCTTTTTTCCGACTTCCGTCAGCGTGGCGCGAAATTCATTGCCCGAGCCATCGAACAGCTGCACGGCGTCGCCTTCGGACATGCGCAGCACGCGGCTGATGTAATGGGCCTGGGCTTCTGGCAGTTCGTGCTCACCGATGCTGAGCGTGGCATCGACGAAAAAGCGGGACAGTCTCATGTTGTTTCTCTTTGAAGAGGTATCGCGAACGCACTTTGTAGGAGCCGGCTTGCTGGCGAACGCGTTGGGTCATGTTCATCTCTGTTGAATGACACACCGCATTCGCCAGCAAGCCGGCTCCCACAGTGTGGTCGCCATCGTGCGGAAGTCACGGCAGCTCGTACAGGGCTAACCCGGATCCCGGAAATCGGGATGGAAATTCTCTCTCACGGCCACGCTCACGCTGCTGCGCGTCGCGATGTCGATTCCTTCGGTCGCCACTTGCGCCAGGAAGTCGATCTGCTCCGGCGTGATCACGTAAGGCGGCAGGAAATACACCACGCTGCCCAGCGGACGCAGCAGTGCGCCTCGGGTCAGTGCGTGTTCGAACACCTTCAAACCGCGCCGTTCCTGCCACGGATAGGGCGTTTTACTGGCCTTGTCCTGGACCATTTCGATGGCAATCGCCATGCCGGTCTGCCGCACCTCGGCGACGTTGGGATGATCGACCAGGTGCGCCGTCGCGGTCTTCATGCGCAGCGCCAGCGCCTTGTTGTTTTCGATGACGTTGTCCTGCTCGAAAATATCCAGCGTCGCCAATGCCGCCGCGCACGCCAGCGGATTGCCGGTGTAGCTGTGGGAATGCAGAAACGCGCGCAGGGTCGGGTAGTCATCGTAAAACGCGTCGTAAACGTCATCGGTGGTGATGCACGCCGCGAGGGGCAGGTACCCGCCGGTCAGCGCCTTGGACAGGCACAGGAAATCCGGACGGATGCCGGCTTGCTCACAGGCGAACATGGTCCCGGTCCGACCAAAGCCCACGGCGATTTCATCGTGAATCAGGTGTACGCCATAACGATCACAGGCTTCGCGCAGCAGCTTGAGGTAGATCGGGTCGTACATGCGCATGCCGCCTGCGCCTTGGATCAGCGGCTCGATGATCACGGCCGCGACGCTGTCGTGATGCTCGGCCAGGGTCTGTTCCATGACCGCAAACATGGTGCGGGTGTGGTCTTCCCAGCTCACGCCTTCCGGCCGGTGGTAGCAGTCAGGGCTCGGCACCTTGATAGTGTCCAGCAACAGCGCTTTGTAGGTCTCGGTGAACAGCGGCACGTCGCCGACCGCCATGGCTGCCATGGTCTCGCCGTGGTAACTGTTGGTCAGGGTCACAAAGCGTTTCTTGTCCGGCTTGCCACGATTGAGCCAGTAGTGAAAGCTCATTTTCAGCGCGACTTCGATGCAGGACGAACCATTGTCGGCATAGAAGCAGCGCGTCAGGCCTTCGGGCGTCATCGCCACCAGACGCTCTGACAACTCGATAACCGGCTGATGGCTGAAGCCCGCCAGAATCACATGCTCCAGCTGATCGACCTGATCCTTGATGCGCTGATTGATGCGCGGGTTGGCGTGGCCGAAGACATTGACCCACCACGAGCTGACCGCATCCAGGTAGCGCTTGCCTTCGAAGTCCTCCAGCCAGACGCCTTCGCCGCGCTTGATCGGAATAAGCGGCAGGGTTTCGTGGTCTTTCATCTGGGTGCAGGGGTGCCAAAGGACCTTCAGGTCGCGTTGCATCCACTGGTCGTTAAGGCCCATTACTCTTCTCCACATAGCGGCTCGCATGACGCGAGGGCAAACAATCGCGCAAGCCTATGCAATGCATGCCAGCGGGACAACCTTTAGCGCGTTCTTTCAAACGCTGCCGGTGCCGTATTCCAGCCTGACGGACATTGCTGGCGGGCGTTTCGCGGCTGGCGTATCCTTCGCGCTCTTCGAAAAATCGGACAACAAAATCCGACAATTCCCCCCGTTTTTCTCCGGAGTTCGCTGAATGCTTTCTGGTTGGCTGCGCGCCTGTGCGCTGGTGATGGTTGGGCTGGTCAGCGCTTCAGCGCTTGCCGTGGATAAACCGCATACGGCCATTGTCGTCGGCGGCGGTCTGGCGGGACTCACGGCGGCTTACGAGCTGCAGAACAAAGGCTGGCAAGTCACCTTGCTGGAAGCCAAACCCACCGTGGGCGGCCGCTCCGGTCTGGCCGGCAGCGAGTGGATCGGCAACGCCAAGGCCCAGCCTGTACTGAATCAGTACATCGATCGCTTCAAGATCAAAGCGGTGCCCGCGCCGGAATTCGTGCGGACCCCGAGCTACCTGATCGAAGGCGAATACTTCACCGGCGCCGATCTGGCGACCAGGCAACCGGCGACCGCTGAAGCCATCAAGCGCTACGAAGCCGCGGTGGATGACCTGGCCCGCTCGATCACCGACCCGGACAACCCGGCTGCCAACAGCACGCTGTTTGCGCTGGACCAGATCACCGTCTCCAACTGGCTGGACCGTCTGAGCCTGCCACCGACTGCGCGTCAGTTGATCAATCAGCAGATCCGTACCCGCTACGACGAGCCTTCGCGTTTGTCGCTGCTGTATCTCGCACAGCAATCGCGGGTCAATCGTAACGTCGATGACCGCGACCGTCGCGCCGCTCGCCTGCCGGGCGGCAGCGCTGTATTGGCTGAGGAGTTCGTTAAACAACTGAAAGTCATCAAGACCAATTCGCCGGTGTCGGCCATCAGCCAGGACAAGGACGGCGTGACCGTAAAAGCCGGTTCGGTGGGCTACGAAGCCGACTACGTGGTGTTGGCCGTGCCATTGCGCGCCCTGAGCAAGATCCAGATGACCCCGGCGCTGGACGCCCAGCGTCTGGGGGCGATCAAGAGTACCAATTACGGCTGGCATGACCAGATCATGCTCAAGTTCAAGACCCCGGTCTGGGACAGCAAGGCGCGCATGTCCGGCGAGATCTACAGCAACACCGGCCTCGGCATGTTGTGGATCGAGCCTGCGTTGAAGGGCGGCGCCAACGTCGTGATCAACCTGGCCGGCGACAACGCTCGCATCATGCAGGCGTTCGGCGACAAGCAGCTGGTGGATCAAGTGCTGATTCGCATGCAGGCGTTCTATCCGCAGGCGCGCGGCGCCTTCACCGGTTATGAACTGCGTCGCTCCAGCATTGACCCGTCCAGCGGCGGCGCATACCTGGCGTTCGGCCCGGGCCAGATCAGCAAGTACTGGCGCTTGTGGGAACGGCCGCTGCAGCGCGTAGCGTTTGCCGGCGAGCACACCGACACCTTGTACCCGGGCACGCTGGAAGGCGCATTGCGTTCGGGTCAACGTGCAGCGGTTCAAGTGCAGGGTCTGTCGGAAGGCAAGTCGTACGAACCGGTCAAAGCTCCACCACCGAAGGCGCCGGAACCGGTCAAGGAAAGCAGCGGCGGCATTGGCGGCTTCTTCTCCAATCTGTTTGGCGGGTCCAAGCCTGAGCCAAAACCAGCCGAGAAGGCGCCAGAGCCTGCACCGGCCCCGGCCCCTGCGCCTGCTCCCGTGACGCCGCCGCCAGCACCGGTGGTTGAACCGGCCAAGCCTGCGGTCGTCGAGCCTGCGAAAAAGGCGCCCGCCAAGAAAGTGCCTGCGAAGAAGGAGCCTGTCAAAAAGGCCCCGGCCAAACCGGCAGCCCCCCACAAAACGCCTGCCAAGACCGACGCCTCTAAAAAAGCGCCGGCCAAGGCTACGGGTGACAAGGCGGCCCCGGCAACGCCAGCAGCACCCGCGACCGACAGCAAAAACTGATCGGTAACGACTGAAGAGAAAGGCGCGGCTTGATACCGCGCCTTTTTTTCGTCCGGGCTCTGCATAACGCTGGGTTAATCTCCCCCGGACGAAAATATGTCAGAAGATTTCAATCGGATTTCCTGATTCTTCAAAGCAACATTTTGCGCTTTCTTTCGATAGGTAAAGCGCTAGTCTCTCTCCCGGCCCTCACAGGATATTCAGCATGCAGCTACGCAACTCTTCTTCTCGCTATGGCTGGGTCAGCATCGTTTTGCACTGGGGTGTCGCGCTGACGGTTTTCGGCATGTTTGCGCTAGGGTTGTGGATGGTCGGGCTGGGCTACTACGACACGTGGCGCAAGGCTGGCCCGGACCTGCACAAGAGCATCGGCATTACGCTGTTCCTGTTCATGCTGATCCGGGTGATCTGGCGCTTTGTCAGCCCGCCGCCAGCGGCGCCTGGCACCCACAGCCGATTTGTCAAAACGGCTGCGAAACTGGGGCATGCGTTTTTGTACCTGGACCTGTTTTTGGTGATGTTCGCCGGTTACCTGATTTCCACCGCAGACGGTGTCGGGATTCCCGTATTTGGTTTGTTCGAAGTGCCTGCGTTGATCAGCGGACTGCCAGACCAGGCAGACGTGGCAGGCACCGTGCACTTGTACCTGGCCTGGACCCTGGTGATATTCGCGGGACTCCATGGGCTGGCCGCTTTGAAGCATCACTTCGTTGATCGTGATGCCACGCTTGTCCGTATGCTTGGCCGCTAGGCCTGATACCCAATTCAACTAGAAAGGAAGATGACGTATGTTGAAAAAGACACTGGCTGCACTGGCCCTCGGTACTGCCCTGCTGTCCGCAGGCCAGGCAATGGCTGCTGATTACACGATCGACAAGGAAGGCCAGCACGCCTTCATCAATTTCAAGATCAGCCACTTGGGCTACAGCTTCATCTACGGCACGTTCAAGGACTGGACCGGCACGTTCAGCTTCGACGCCGCCAAGCCTGAAGACAGCAAGATCAGCATCGACGTCAAGACCGCCAGCGTCTTCACCAACCACGCTGAACGTGACAAGCACATCAGCAGCAAGGACTTCCTGGACGTCGCGACTTATCCTGACGCCAAGTTCGTGTCCACCAAGGTCAGCAACGTCGGCAAGAACGCCGACGGCAAAACCACTGCTGACGTGACCGGCGACCTGACGATGCACGGCGTGACCAAGTCGGTTGTGGTCAAGACCACGTTCCTGGGCGAAGGCAAGGATCCATGGGGCGGCTACCGCGCTGGCTTCGAGGGCACCACCTCGATCAAGCGTTCCGACTTCGGCAAGATGATGGACCTGGGTCCACAGTCCGACACCATGGACCTGGACATCTCGTTCGAAGGCGTCAAAGCCAAGTAAGACAAGTTGTTGCAGTCATAAAGCGCCGGCCTTTGGGTCGGCGTTTTTGTGTCCGAGATTGCTTAAACCACGCAAACAAAAACGCCCCGAACCAGTCGGGGCGTTTTTATGGCTGCTGAGCAACCGGCGCTGCTTAACCTTCGCGGTTGCGGGTCAGCAGGGCTGGTTTTTCACCGCGCGGGCGGCTTGGCAGTTGATCAAGCTGCTCAGCCGAAGGGAAGCGATCGGTCTTGGACTCTTTGTGCATGATCTTCGGTGCCGGCTGACCGTCGCGGGGGCCGCGAACCGCTGGCTCCTGACGCGCTGGCTGTTGTTCTTCACGCGCAGGACGACGAGCGCGTGGCTGATCTTCGCGGCGCGCCTGACCGTCACGGCCAGAACCATTACGAGGGCCATTGCGCTTGGCGGGCGTACCTGCGGCGGTGCCGGTACTGGCGGGAGCGCTTGAACCCGAACCGCTGCCCGTTCCACTGCGCGGACCGCTACGGCCCGGCGCCTGACCACGCGGTGCCGGTGCGGCGCCAGTGGCAGGAGCGCCCGGACGACGGCCGCGGCTCTGGTTCTTGTTCTGGTAAGGACTGACGTAGTCGGCGCGGTTGCCGAAGTTGTCCACCTCGTCATCCAGGAACTCGTCCGGTGCACGGTTGGCACCTGAAGCGGCTGGCTGCGACTGGCGTGACTCGCTCGACGCTGTGCCCTGACGCGGCTTTTGAGGGCGTGCCGGACGTGCCGGGCGCTCGCCCGACGCTGCGGCCGCTGCCGGTTTTTCCTTGCCCTTGTCTTTGCCTTTGTCCTTGCGACCGCCACCACCACCGCTGCCGTTCGGCCCGTCGCCACGCGGGCCACGGGCATTGCGCGGGTTGCGCACGTCCGGACGCTCGCGGACTTCCGGCTTCTCGGCTTCAACCGCCGTGATGTCGAAGCCCATCAGATCGCCGTCGGCAATCTTCTGCTTGGTCATGCGTTCGATGCTTTTCAGCAGCTTCTCTTCGTCTGGCGCAACCAGCGAGATCGCCTCGCCGCTACGGCCTGCACGACCGGTACGACCGATGCGGTGAACGTAGTCTTCGTCGACGTTCGGCAGTTCGAAGTTGACCACGTGCGGCAACTGGTCGATGTCCAGACCGCGCGCTGCGATGTCGGTGGCGACCATGATGCGTACGGTGCCAGCCTTGAAGTCGGCCAGCGCTTTGGTGCGGGCGTTCTGGCTCTTGTTGCCGTGGATCGCCACAGCGCTGAGGCCGTGTTTATCCAGGTACTCGGCCAGGCGGTTGGCACCGTGCTTGGTGCGGGTAAACACCAGTACCTGTTCCCACGCGCCTTGAGTGATCAGATGCGCCAGCAGCGAACGTTTGTGGTTAGCCGGCAGGCGGAAAACGCGTTGCTCGATGCGCTCGACGGTGGTGTTCGGCGGCGTGACTTCGATGCGTTCCGGGTTATGCAGCAGTTTGCCGGCCAGCGCGGTGATGTCCTGCGAGAACGTTGCCGAGAACAGCAGGTTCTGACGCTTGGACGGCAGGCGCGCAAGGACTTTCTTCACATCGTGAACGAAGCCCATGTCGAGCATGCGGTCGGCTTCGTCCAGCACGAGGATTTCGACATGGGACAGATCGACGCTGCCCTGACCGGCCAGATCGAGCAAACGACCCGGGCAGGCAACCAGCACATCAACGCCGCGCGCCATGGCCTGGACCTGCGGGTTCATGCCGACACCGCCGAAAATGCAGGTACTGACGAACTTGAGGTTCTTGGCGTAGATCTTGAAGCTGTCGTGAACTTGAGCAGCCAGTTCACGTGTCGGGGTCAGGACCAGAACGCGTGGTTGACGCGGGCCATGACGCTGGGATTTGTCCGGATGACCGTTGGGAAACAACCGCTCCAGGATCGGGAGGGCGAAACCACCGGTTTTACCAGTACCTGTCTGTGCGGCGACCATCAGATCGCGGCCTTGCAACACGGCGGGAATGGCCCGCTGTTGCACTGGGGTAGGCTGGGTGTAGCCAGCAGCCTCGATGGCGCTGACTAAAGCCTCGGAGAGACCGAGGGAAGCAAAGGACATGAGTAATCCTGTCTTGAGTTGGGGCCATAGAGGCCCAAATAGGGATGATCTTCCAGGCGCAGACTAAAAGGTTCTGCACGTCACATGAATGCGCTCGACCCTGCTGCGGTCATCGCACACTCCATGGAAGGTGCAATGGCGTCCGGTCCTGTGGAGGTCTGTAAGTTCAACTCGGGCAGGGCGCGAAAAAGGCGCTGCTGACGTGTTCGAGAAGTCTTCTGTGAGACCGAGCACCCGGGCGCAAGCCTGGCGGGGACGCCGGAGTATAACAGAGCAATCACAACGCGCTGCTTTCCTGCTGCTCAACGGTTTTATCGACGCCTTTGCCCGATTCTGCAGAAACGGTCGCTGGTGTTTCGCCGGTGTATTGCGTCACCAGTTTCGCGTAGGCGGGTTCGCGCTTGAAACGTGTCAGCTCTGCGCTGAACCGCTGGGCCAGTAAATCCATGCCGGCATTGCGACGCAGCCCCAGATACTGCCCTCGGTGATTGAGCACGAACGGTAATTGACTGACTTGGCCACCGAGCTTGAGCTGCTCGATCATCTGTTGGCCTAGCAGGCGATCGGTCACCATCAAATCGATCCGGCCACGGATGAGTTTGCCAAAGTTCGCCTCATGGCTCGGCGCAGGTTCGCGGATGAACGCTGTCGAGCTGTCAAACGCCGGGCTGTATCGATACCCGGGGGAGACGCCAACGCTCAGCCCGTGCAGGTCGTCCACACCATTGACGACATGCGGTCTGGCATTGGCCTGAAACAGCACCCAGTCGACACTCGACAACGGTTCGCTCGGATACAGCAGATCAGCCCGCGCTTCATCCTTGAAGATGTCGAGAACACCGTCGGCTTCGCCTTCGCTGAGCATCATCAGACAGCGTTTCCATGGGAGAAACTGCCATTCGACGTCGATGCCCAGCCGCTCGAAGACAATCGCCGTGGCGTCATAGTCCAGACCGGAGGCGCGGTTGCCGTCCACGATGACGTACGGTGACCAGGGTTCGGTGACGATCCGCAGCTTTTCGCCCAGCGCACTGCAGCTGAGGCAGGCGAGGAGGGCGGCAACGGATATTCGGAGGATGGGCGACATGCGCGCGAGATTACGACGGGGGCCGACTAAATAGAAGCAGTGATTCTCAACAAAAACACAATGCAATGCTGAATGACGGCGCCGGCAGGGCTCGTGGTGACGAGGCCTGCCGCTGAAGCTGACGCCGCTCGAACCGTCTGAATTGAAGCCTCTCTTACGCAGAGAGCTTCAGGTTGTTCCAGACCGCCAGGCTCGGTTCGGCCTGATTCAGTGTGTAGAAGTGCAGACCGGGGGCGCCGCCGTGCAGCAGTCGTTCGCACATTTCAGTGATGACCTGCTCACCGAACGCCTGAATGCTCGCCGTGTCATCGCCGTACGCTTCCAGCTGCTTGCGGACCCAACGCGGGATCTCGGCGCCACACGCATCCGAGAATCGCGCCAGTTTGCTGTAGTTGGTGATCGGCATGATGCCCGGCACGATCGGGATATCCACGCCCAGCTTCTGTATGCGCTCGACGAAGTGGAAGTAGCTGTCGGCGTTGAAGAAATACTGGGTGATGGCGCTGTTGGCGCCAGCGTTGGCCTTGCGCACGAAGTTTTTCAAATCATCTTCGAAGTTGCGCGCCTGCGGGTGCATCTCGGGGTAGGCAGCGACTTCGATATGGAAATGGTCACCGGTTTCTTCACGGATGAAGCTCACCAGGTCATTGGCGTAACGCAGCTCGCCGCTGGCCATGCCCATGCCGGAAGGCAGATCACCGCGCAGGGCGACGATACGCTTGATCCCGGCTTGCTGGTACTGCGTCAGCAAGCTGCGCAAATCGGCCTTGCTGTCTCCGACACACGACAAGTGCGGTGCAGCAGGGACGTGTACTTCTTTTTCCAGCTGCAGCACGGTGTTGATCGTGCGGTCGCGCGTGGAACCTCCGGCACCGTACGTGCAGGAGAAAAAACCTGGGTTGTAGCTGGCCAGCGTGCGGGCCGTGGCAAGCAGTTTTTCATGGCCAGGGTCGGTCTTCGTGGGGAAGAATTCGAAGCTGTAGCTACGGTCTTGGGACATGGTCTTAACCTTGAAAGCTCAAAAGCCTGACGCGAACCCTGCAGGAGCCGGCTTGCTGGCGAAAACGGCAGTTCGGTCGACATCAAGGTGTCTGACCTGACGCTTTCGCCAGCAAGCCGGCTCCCACACGTTGCGGCCGTTCGTGCGGCGGCTGCGTGCCCGTAATGACGAGCACGCCCCGCAGACGTATCAGTAGCGGTAAGCGTGCGGCTTGAACGGACCTTCGACGGTCACGCCGATGTAGTCGGCCTGGGTCTTGGTCAGCTTGGTCACAACGCCGCCGAAGCCACGTACCATTTCCAGCGCGACTTCTTCGTCCAGCTTCTTCGGCAAGACTTCAACGGTCAGACGCTCGGCTTTCTGGGCAGGGCTCAGGTCCGCGTACTTCTGGCCGAACAGGAAGATCTGCGCCAGCACCTGGTTGGCGAACGAGCCGTCCATGATGCGGCTCGGGTGACCGGTGGCGTTGCCCAGGTTAACCAGACGGCCTTCGGCCAGCAGGATCAGGTAGTCGTCGTTCTGAGGATCGAACGCGCCAGCGCCGGTGCGGTGAATCTTGTGCACTTGCGGCTTCACTTCTTCCCATGCCCAGTTCTTGCGCATGAAAGCAGTGTCGATTTCGTTGTCGAAGTGACCGATGTTGCAGACGACTGCGCGTTTTTTCAGCGCTTTGAGCATGTTGGCATCACAGACGTTGACGTTACCGGTGGTGGTGACGATCAGGTCGATCTTGCCCAACAGTGCCTTGTCGATGCTCGCGTCGGTGCCGTCGTTCTCGCCGTTGATGAATGGCGAAACCAGCTCGAAACCGTCCATGCAGGCTTGCATTGCGCAGATCGGGTCAACTTCGGTGACCTTGACGATCATGCCTTCCTGACGCAGCGACTGAGCCGAGCCCTTGCCCACGTCACCGTAACCGATGACCAGCGCCTGCTTGCCGGACAACAGGTGGTCGGTGCCACGCTTGATGGCGTCGTTCAGGCTGTGACGGCAGCCGTACTTGTTGTCGTTCTTGCTCTTGGTGACCGAGTCGTTGACGTTGATCGCAGGGATCTTCAGTTCGCCCTTGGCCAGCATGTCCAGCAAGCGGTGAACGCCGGTGGTGGTCTCTTCGGTCACGCCGTGAACGCGGTCCAGGAGGGCCGGATATTTCTTGTGCAGCAGCTCGGTCAGGTCGCCGCCGTCGTCGAGAATCATGTTCACGTCCCACGGCTGACCGTCCTTCAGGATGGTCTGCTCCAGGCACCACTCGTACTCGGCTTCGGTTTCGCCTTTCCAGGCGAATACCGGGATGCCGGCAGCAGCGATAGCGGCAGCGGCCTGATCCTGAGTCGAGAAGATGTTGCAGGACGACCAGCGCACTTCGGCACCCAGGGCAACCAGGGTTTCGATCAGCACGGCAGTCTGGATGGTCATGTGGATGCAGCCGAGAATCTTCGCGCCCTTGAGCGGTTGTTCGCCGGCGTACTTGCGACGCAGGCCCATCAGGGCAGGCATTTCGGATTCAGCAATAATGGTTTCGCGACGGCCCCAGGCAGCCAGGGAAATGTCGGCGACTTTGTAGTCATTGAATTCGTTGGGCGTCAGTACAGCACTCATAAAGAGTCTCCATTCGTAGGGTGCGAATGGGCGCCGTTGTGCGTTTAAAGCTTGACCGGCCGTAAGCCTGATCAAACAACGCCCCATCCGAGCCTGACAGGTCTGACCTGCTGCAGCGCCCCTCGGACAGGTGGCGGGAAAACGGTAACAAGAGGTGATGACCGTTTTTTGAAGCGATGGCGATTATCTTTCTTTGAGCTGTAAGTGGCAAGCTGCAAGCGGTAAACAACAGCGGGCCAGCTTTTAACTTGCAGCTTCAGGCTTGAAGCTTGAAGCTTGGGCACAACCATTACCGTCTCCCAGACACCCCGGAGCCCCCATGAACTTCCACACCCGCAAATGGGTTAAACCCGAAGACCTCAACCCCAATGGCACGTTGTTCGGTGGCAGCCTGCTACGCTGGATCGACGAAGAGGCGGCCATCTACGCCATTGTTCAGCTAGGCAATCAGCGTGTAGTGACCAAGTACATCTCCGAAATCAACTTCGTCAGCGCCTCGCGTCAGGGCGACATCATCGAACTGGGGATTACCGCCACCGAGTTTGGCCGTACCTCCATCACCCTGACCTGTCAGGTGCGCAACAAGATCACCCGCAAGAGCATCCTGACCGTCGAAAAAATGGTTTTCGTGAATCTGGGCGAAGACGGTCTGCCAGCGCCGCATGGCAAGACCGAAATCACCTACGTGAAGGATCAGTTCAAGGAAGAATCGATCAACGAGTGATTCCCGCAATGGACGCAGATTTTCGATCAATGCAGACCCAGTAGGAGTGAGCTTGCTCGCGATTGCTGTGTGTCAGACGAAGTGGTTTCGCGGGTCTGACGCATCGCGAGCAAGCTCACTCCTAAAGCAGGAAACGGGTGCCTGTTATGCCGGATGACGCGACTGCCAGTCCCGCAGCCACTGCAGCCCTTCGCTGGTATCGCCTTTTGGACGGTATTCGCAGCCGACCCAGCCGGTGTAGCCCAGGCGGTCAATCTCTTCGAACAGCCACGGGTAATTGATTTCCCCCACGCTTGGTTCGTGGCGGTCCGGCACGCCGGCAATCTGGATGTGGCCGATGCCGGCGAAGTCGCGGCGCAGTTTGCTGGTGACGTCGCCTTCGACGATCTGGCAGTGATAGCAGTCGAACTGCACCCGCAAGTTGTCCGCACCGACTTCTTTGAGCACCGCCTGGCCTTGATCCTGACGGTTCAGGAAAAAGCCCGGAATGTCGCGGGTGTTGATCGGCTCGATCAACACCGTCAGCCCGACCTTTGCCGCCTGTTGTGCGGCGTAACTCAGGTTTTCCAGGTACACCGCGTGATGCTGCTCACGCAGGTCTTCACTCGCCAGCAAGCCGGCCATGACGTGAACGCGGTCGTTGCCCAGCACCGCGGCATACTCCAGCGCCTTCTGGAAACCGTCTCGAAACTCACTCTCACGGCCGGGCAACGACGCAATCCCGCGCTCGCCCTTACTGAAATCGCCCGGCGGGGCGTTGAACAGCGCTTGAGTCAGACCGAAGTCATCCAGGCGCAGCTTGATTTCCTCAGCCTTGAAGTCATAGGGGAACAGGTATTCGACACCCTTGAAACCGTCGCTCGCCGCCGCCGAGAACCGCGCCAGGAAGTCGTGTTGTGGGTACATCATGCTGAGGTTGGCAGCGAAGCGAGGCATGGTTATCTCCTAATTGAAGCCGTTAGACGAAAGGCCAGAGCAGCAGCGTCATCAAGAAACCGAGCGTGCCCAGTACGGTGACCAGAAACGTCCAGGTGCGCAGGCCGTCAGCCACGTTCAGGCCGGCAAGTTTGGTGAACATCCAGTAACCGGCGTCATTGATATGCGACATCGCCAAGCCGCCACCGCCCATGGCCAGACACAGCAGGGCCATGTGGTTGGCGCTCAGGTTCAGCGTCGCGATCAGCGGGCTGAGAATGCCGGCGGTGGTCACTAGCGCCACTGTGGTCGAGCCCTGTACAGCGCGCAACAAGAGCGTCAGCAGAAAGCCCAGCGCGAGCACTGGCAGGCCGGTATTGCGCAGTGCTTCGGACACCACCGCGCCGATGCCGGTGTCTACCAGCACCTTGCCGAACACGCCGCCGGCGCCTGCAATCAGAATCACCATCGCCACGCCGGGCAATGCCGAGCCCACGACATCGGACACCTGACTGCGGCTCCAGCCACGGCGCGAACCCAGCAACCAGGCGCACAACAGCGTGTCGATCAGCAGCGCCACCAACGGCGCGCCGAGTACGGTCAGCACGCTGCGCAGCGTCGAGTCGGCGGGCAACATGGTGGTCGCCAGCGTGCCCAGCAAGATCAGAATGATCGGCAGCAGAATCAGCGAAATGATGATGCCCGCGCCCGGCGCCGGTGCTTTTGGCAGGCGGGCCGCCAGGCTGCTGGCGTTTTCTTCCAGCCCCAGCTCTTTGGTGTGGGTCGCTTCAGACACCCGCGAGTAATCGTTATTGGCCCAGGCCACCAAGTCTTCATTGGTGACGTGGGAACCGTACACTTCGCTGCGGATATCGTCGGTCATCGGGTAGACCTTGCGGGTCATGCGCCCGGCGATCAGGTAGCCGATCAGGCACAGAACGCCCACCATCGGCAGCCCGAACATCAACACACGACCCAGGTCGGCACCCAGCTGGCCGGCGGCTGCAACAGCGCCTGGATGCGGCGGCAGAAAGGCGTGCACCGACAGCAGCGCAGCGCACATCGGCAGTGCGTAAACCAGCAACGGCTTGCGCGCAGCCCGGGCGACGCCGTAAGCCAGCGGCATGAGAATGATCACGCCCACCTCGAAGAACACCGGAATACCGACCATGAAACCTGCAACCGTGAGGGCCAGCGGCGTGCGCCGGTTGCCGAAGCGGTTGATCAGCGTCTTCGCCAGCGCTTCGGCGCCGCCGGACAGCTCGATGATGCGGCCGATCATGGCGCCCAGGGCGATGATGATCGCAATGTGGCCAAGGGTTTTGCCCATGCCGCCTTCGATGGTCGCCACCAGATCGCTCGGTTTAACCCCGGCCACCAGCGCCACGATAATGCTGACCAGCATCAGCGCCACGAACGGTTGGAATTTGTATTTCAGGACCAGAAGCAGCAACAGCGCAATGCCGGCTCCGGCAACGATCATGAGGAATAGAGGAGTCATGTTGTGTCCCGTTGTTATTGTTTTCCGGCGAAGCCGGTCCGCCGAAAACCGGAAGGCCGGTTTTCGATCAAAACGGCGTTGGGGTTACCAGTTCACGCCGAAGGTCTGGCGCAGTTCTTCCAGCGCCGCTGCGTCCAGCGGTTCAGGTTTGGGGTTGCTCATCAGCCAGAGGCGAGCGGTCTCCTCCAGCTCTTCCAGCGCATAAGAAGCCTTGGCGACCGAGCTTTCCCAGATCACCGGGCCAAGCCGTTCGAGCATCACGCCGCGCACACTGTTCGCCAGCTTCGCGACCTGTTCGGCGACGTTCGGCGAGCCGGGGCGCTCGTAAGCGATCAGCGGAATGTGCCCGACTTTCATCACCTGATACGGCGTGATCGGGGGGAGGATGTCGTCCGGTTTCCAGACGCCGGCCAGGGTGAGCGCAACCAGGTGCGTCGAATGGGTGTGCACCACGCCGCCGACGCCGGGATTGCGGTCATAAACCTGACGGTGCAGGGCCAGGGTCTTCGAGGGTTTGTCCCCGGAAACCCACTCGCCTGCCAGATTGACCTTGGCAATGGCCGCAGGGTCCAGACGCCCAAGGCAAGCGTCGGTCGGAGTGATCAGCCATCCGTCATCGAGACGGGCGCTGATGTTGCCCGCGCTGCCGACGGTGTAACCGCGTCCGAACAGCAGACGGCCGGTGGTGCAGATTTCTTCACGCTGCTTGTTTTCAGCGCTCACTGAACTGCTCGTTGCGTTGCTCATCGGGCACCCCCTGCCAGCTGCTTGAGGGCTTTATCAAAAAAGTCGCGGCCACCGAAATTCCCCGATTTAAGCGCCAGGGCCAGAGGCGTCGCGCCGCTGCTGATGGTCGCCGGAACACCCGGGTCAATCTGCGCGCCGATCTTCAGCAGGCTGACGCCCAACGCCTGAACCACGGCGCCGGAGGTTTCACCGCCGGCGACGACGAAACGTTTCACGCCTGCATCCAACAATCCTCGGGCAATCTGCCCCAGCGCGTCTTCGACCAGTGCGCCAGCACGTTCAACACCCAGCTTTTGCTGCACGGCTTTGACTTCTTCCGGGCTGCTGGTCGCGTAGATCAACACGGTCTGCCCGGCATCGCGTGCGAACGCCAATGCCTCTGCAACCACCGGTTTGCCGTCGGCCAATGCCAACGGATCAATGCGCAGGGCGGGCCGGCTCGCCTCAATCCAGGCCGCAACTTGCCCATTGGTGGCAACCGATGCGCTGCCAGCCAGCACCACTTCGCCGCCGTCGACTTGCTCAAGGGCCGCGGCATTAATCTCGCGCAGCTTGCCCGCCCTGCGGAAATTGCCTGGCAGCCCGAGTGCGAGACCCGAACCACCGGTGAGCAGCGGCAGGTCGGCGCAGGCCTCGCCCAAGGTGTACAAATCCGCGTCTGACAACGCGTCGGCGATCGCCATCACAACCCCGTCGGCACGCAGCTCTTCGATGCGCGCACGTACGCCATCAACGCCTTTGGCGATGCTGTCGTAACGCAGCAGCCCGACTTTCTGCGAGGTTTGCGATTGCAGAACGCGGACCAGATTGGCGTCGGTCATCGGCGTCAGCGGGTGGTTCTGCATGCCGCATTCGCTGAGCAACTGGTCCTGCACGAACAAGTGGCCGCGGAAAATGGTGCGACCGTTTTCCGGAAATGCCGGGCAAGCCAGGGTGAAGTCGCTGTTCAACGCCTTGAGCAGCGCTTCGCTGACTTGGCCGATGTTGCCTTTGGCCGTGGAGTCGAACGTTGAACAATATTTGAAGAAAATCTGTTCACAGCCGCGGTCACGCAACCATTGCAGGGCGGCGAGGGATTCCTCAACGGCTTCGGCGGCCGGAGTGGTGCGTGATTTCAGAGCGATGACGATGGCATCGGCGTCCATTTCAGCCAGGCTTTCCGCGCTCGGGATACCAATGCTCTGCACGGTGCGCATGCCGCCACGCACCAACATGTTGGCAAGGTCAGTGGCGCCGGTGAAGTCATCGGCGATGCAGCCCAGTAGAGGGCGCGCAGTCGTAGTGCTCATCAGCGTCATCTCAGTTGTTTTCGGGCTTGGCGGTTGGCAGTTCGATGCCCGGGAAAATCTTGATCACTGCGGAGTCATCTTCACGCCCGAAGCCTGCGGTGGACGCTTGCATGAACATCTGGTGGGCGGTGGACGACAGCGGTAGCGGGAATTTGCTGGCACGCGCGGTATCCAGCACCAGGCCCAGGTCCTTGACGAAGATGTCGACGGCCGACAGCGGCGTGTAGTCCGCCTTAAGGATGTGTGGCACGCGGTTCTCGAACATCCAGGAGTTGCCGGCGCTGTGGGTGATGACCTCATACAGAGCGTCTGCATCCACGCCTTCGCGCAGGCCCAGTGCCATGGCTTCGGCACTCGCGGCGATGTGTACGCCAGCGAGCAACTGATTGATGATTTTGACTTTGGAGCCTAAGCCGTGAACGTCGCCCAGGCGATACACCTTGCCCGCCATGCCGTTGAGGACCGCGTCGGCCTTGGCGTACGAATCAGCCGGGCCGGAGGTCATCATGGTCATTTCGCCAGCGGCTGCTTTGGCTGCGCCGCCGGAGATCGGAGCGTCGAGGTAGAGCAAGCCTTTATCGGTGAGGCGCTGACCCAGTTCAACGGCGAAGGTGGGCGCGACAGTGGCGCACCCGATGATCAGGCTGCCAGGGCGCAAGGCGGCGACTGCACCCTTGTCACCGAACAAGACGGTTTCGGTCTGCTCGGCGTTGACCACAACGGTGATGATTACGTCACAGGCAGCGGCCATGCTCGCGGGAGATTCACAGGCAACGCCGCCTTCACTGGCGAACTGCTCGGTTACCGCAGCGCGCACGTCACAGGCATGAACGTTGAAGCCGCTGCGTAGCAGGGAGCGCGCGATGCCTAAACCCATCGCACCCAAACCAATAACGCCGACATTTTTGTTAGTCATGAATCTCTCCTCGGGTGAGCGCCGAAGTTCATCAGCACTCGAACGGTGTTTGTTCTGATCTGTTAAAGATAGTGAGCCTGTGATCGGATAATGTGAGGTGCTTTTTTCGGTTAACAAAAATTAACACCGGTGCTATGGCGCAAAAAAAGCCCCGGAGGGCTGCCGGGGCTCTAATACCATTGCCGCTATGGGGACGATGCCGTCAGCGGGGCGTGTTTACCGAGGCCAGCATCAGCTCAACCCCCAGTGCGCGAATGCTGTCCGCAGCACCATGGGCGAGGCGATCATCGCTGATGATCGTGTCGAATTGCTCCAGGCCGGCAATTTTGTACATGCCGAACGTGCCGTATTTCGTGCTGGTGGTCAGCAACACTGTGCGCGATGCCGACTGCATCGCCGCCTGTTTGACCTCAATTTTCAGCGCAGAAGGGGTAGTGGTCCCACGCTGCAGATCCCACGAGCTGGTCGACATGAATGCCACATCGGTCGCCAATTGCCGCAGTGTCGCTGCCGCCAGTCCGCCGACGGAGGATCGGTTCGGATGGTCTAGCAGCCCTCCGGTGTGAATCACGTCGACATGGGTCGCGTCAGCGAGAGCGTTGACCACACCAAAATCGTTGGTCACCACGGTCATGCCCGCGAGCGCCACGATATGCGGGACGATTTCCAGTGTGCTGGTGCCGGCGTCCAGGTACACGGTCATTTCAGGATGCAGAAGGCTGGCGGCCAGTTTCGCCATCGCCTGCTTGTGCGGAAGCTCGACCACCGCCTTGGACTGATGACTGGGCTCGCTGTGCACCTGACTGGCGATGCGTACGCCGCCCGTCACCGAATAGGCGCGGCCGCTTTGCTCGAGCAGCGCGATGTCGCGGCGCACGGTCATGTGCGAGCAATCAAACATCTCCATCAGCTGATGCACGCTGAGCACCTGATGCTTGCGCAATTGGCGCAGCATCAACTCTCGGCGCTGATCGGGAATCATCGGCGCTGCGCCACTGACGGCGGCGTCTTCTTCGCTGGACATGCAGGCTCCTGGGCAACGGGATTCAGCCATACTTGGCTGCGTGGCAGGCATCTTAGCCAATCATGCGTCTGCGAAAGAACCTTTCGCAGGGATGTGGCTCTTAGCCGGTGTAGAAACAGTGGCCGAAACGCTTCCGATGAAGCGCAGATTCTAAAATAAGGATTCAGGTATGACCGTAGCGTTTTGGTGTGTGTTAGTTGTGATTCTGCTGCCCCTGGTCTGCACCTCGATTGCGAAATTCAGCAGCGGGAGCTTCGGCGCCAGGCAGAACCACAATCCGCGTGATTTTCTAGACAACCTTGAGGGCCTGCCCCGTCGGGCCCATGCCGCGCAGCAAAACAGCTTCGAAGCGATTCCAGGATTCGCGGCCGGCGTGATCATTGCCCACGTTGCGGGCGTTGCGCAGCTAGTGACCATCGACGTACTCGCCGTCTTGTTCGTGACGAGCCGGCTGCTCTACATCATTTTCTACCTGGCGGATCTTGCCGCATTGCGCTCGCTGGCATGGGCGATCGGGCTCGGGCTGGTGATAGCACTGTTTGGTGTTTCGGTTTGATCGCTCAACCCTGGCGCTGACACCCTGAGATGTTGCCGCGAAAAGGACCCTGTGGGGGTGAGCTGGCTCACGAAGAGGCCAGCACCTCCGCCAGATTTCATCGGCGCAAATGCCGTCTTCGCGGGCAAGCCCACTCCAACAGACAAAGACGAAGGCGCGCAGAGAACCTTATTCGTCGTCCTCGTCGGGCTGCACCTTCTCCAGCTTCTCCTGCTCGTCCTGCAACTCTTTGCGGGACTCGGCCAGCTTGTCTTTTCGCTTGTCGATTTTCTCCGGATCGCCTTTGCTCATCGCCTTGTTCAGATCGGCCTGGCGGCGGCTGACTTCGCGTTTGGCATCCAGTACTTTCTGTTCCTGCTGCTTGAGCAGGTCCGCGTCGGTGCAGTTGGCGTTCATTTCACCTAGGGCTTTTTCCAGCCCCGCCTGCTGACCGGTGTTGCCTGCAGCCTTGGCGTTTTCGATCTGGGTGGTGATGTCCTGACGCTTCGCAGCGCATCCGGACAGTTCCGGCGCTTGTTCAGCGGCCCATAGAGGCGCTGCCAGCAACCCGCACACGGTGAAGGCAATGAGGGATGATCGGAATTTCATGAATACTCCTTGAATACACACAGCCGCACGCTCTAAACAATCATGCAGCCCTTAAACACTAAAAACCTGAAATGCCTTCCTCCCTCAGCTGCCTGCTCAACGCCTGCACCTGAGGGCTCTGAAAAAATGCATGTAACTGCTTCGCACGCCCCGGGCCAATGCCGGGCTCGGCCTGCCATTCATCCATACTGCGCGATGCCAGTGCCACCCAGGACTCACCCAGATCAACACCCGTGGCGGGCGGCAAACCGATGGCTTTGAGCCAGACAACAAAAGGCTTCTCACGCGCCGCCTGGAAACTTGCCAGCAGTTTAGCGCTGCTGCGCTGACCTAGACCGGGAATGTTAGCAAGCTGCGCAGCGTCGAGGTTCATCCAGTCCAACAAACCATCGATTTGCCCAGCCTGAATCAACGTGTCCCACGTGCCCGGGCCCACGCCGGTCAGTGATAATCCCTTCTTGCCGCTCAGCCATTTCAGCCTCTCCCGGAACTGACTTTGGCAGCCCTCGACAGGTTGCCAACAGCTCAGCGAATGGAAATCTCCGGCTCGCGGAACGGCCAACGGTGTGCGCTCGACATTGCGCGACACCACCTCATCAAGGCGTGGAATCGTCAGCCCTGCGAGGCTAATCGCGACGTGATCACCGGGCCGAATGTCCATCTCCTGCCAGCGCTTCAATGAGCCCACGCTGATGCGAGAGACCATGCGGTCATCCAGGCGCACCGGCTCGATGTCCAGGACAGGGGTGATCTTGCCGCTGCGCCCGACATTGAAATTAACCTTGCGCACCTCCGCCAGCGCCTGGGCAAACGGATACTTCCACGCCGCAATCCAGTAAGGCGCTTTGGCCTGCCAGTGCTCTGCCGAGGGGCGCTCTCGCTGCCGGATGACCACGCCATCGGTGGCAAAGGGTAGCGGCGAGCGGTACCAATGCTCCCGCCAGTTCTGTGCCTGAACGAAACCTTCCAACGGTTCGCTGAAGCGCGCGCTGTCCTCGAAACCCATAGCCCTGAGTCCGGCCAATCGCCCACGCATATCCAGCGGACCCTCCGGCCAGTCCCAGACGAACAGGCCTACCTGCGCGCCTTCTTCCGCGCTGATGGCATGCCGCGCCAGCAAGCCCGCCACTTTACTGCGAGCGTTCAGGCTGCCGGCGTCTGCCTGAACGTGGTCTGTCAGCTTCCAGTACAGCTCGCCCTGAAGGATTACGGTCTTCTCCCACGCAAGACGCCGGGGAATCGCCTCGATCTGGTGAGCATGTCCGGTCCAGTCTTGCCCGGATACCCCATCGCCCCGGCTAATGGCGCTCACCAGTTTGCCGTCTACATAAACCAGCGTGACCGCCACCCCGTCTACCTTCGGTTGAATCCACAGGTCACTTCGGCCCTTGATCCAGGCCTGCACGGCGGCCTCGTCCGGCAGCTTGGTCACGCCGGTGTGAGGAATGGGATGTGCAACGGTGCCGCGCGAGGTTTGCAACGGATTTGACGGCGTCACCGAGGTGGCAGCGAAACAGCCTCGCAAACGGGCAAGGCGTTGGACGGATTGGTCGTAGAGCTCATCGGCCACCAGAGACACGCCCTGGCGGTGGTAACTGTCGTCCCATTGCGTGATCTGGTCGTGCAGCGTCAGGATCTCGCTTTGGGCTTTTGCTAATGGCCAGTCGGGGCAGGAAGAGCCATTCGCTGCGTTGGAAATAAGGGCGATCAGGGCGCAAATCATCGCGCGAGAGAGGGGCTGCATCGGAGCTTCCTTGCCGAGGGAGAAGGTCCGCAAGGCTAGGTTTTCTACAAAGGGCTCACATTACGCCTTGGTTACCGGGTTTGTCGCGCACCGGTACAGCCAGGCCCTGCTCCCGGTCCGGATGCGTATTGAGCCGGCTAGCCACGAGTGCAAAATAATGTTTCATCCCGGCATAAAGCAAAAAGCCCCTGACGACTTCCATCGCCAGAGGCTTTTTTTGTACCGGGTGCCGCTAAGCGCAATGCACCCGACGGGTATTACAAACCGGCAGCAGCGCGCAATGCGTCGGCGCGGTCGGTTTTTTCCCAGGTGAACGTGGTGAAGGTGTCGTCGCCCACGGTCTTGGTTTGCGGCGTGCGGCCGAAGTGGCCGTAGGCTGCGGTCTCCTGGTACATCGGGTGCAGCAGGTCGAGCATTTTGGTGATCGCGTACGGACGCAGGTCGAAGTGCTCGCGGACCAGTTGGACGATCTTGTCGTCGCTGATTTTGCCGGTGCCGAAGGTGTTCAGCGAGATCGATGTCGGCTGGGCGACGCCGATGGCGTAGGACACCTGAATCTCGCAGCGCTCGGCCAGGCCGGCAGCCACGATGTTCTTGGCAACGTAACGGCCAGCGTACGCCGCCGAACGGTCAACCTTGGATGGGTCCTTGCCGGAGAACGCGCCGCCGCCGTGACGCGCCATGCCGCCGTAGCTGTCGACGATGATCTTGCGACCGGTCAGTCCGCAGTCGCCCACCGGGCCGCCGATGATGAACTGGCCGGTCGGGTTGATGTGAAACTGAGTGTCTTTGTGCAGCAGTTCGGCAGGCAGCACGTGCTTGACGATCAGCTCCATCACGCCTTCGCGCAGGTCGTTGTAGGCGACTTCCGGGTTGTGCTGAGTCGACAGAACAACGGCGTCGATGCCCACCACGATGCCGTTTTCATAGCGGCAAGTGACTTGGGATTTGGCGTCCGGGCGCAGCCACGGCAGCAGGCCGGATTTACGGGCTTCGGCCTGGCGATGTACCAGCTGATGCGAGAACGCGATCGGCGCCGGCATCAGCTCGGCGGTTTCGTTGCTGGCGTAACCGAACATCAGGCCCTGGTCGCCAGCGCCCTGATCTTCAGGCTTGGCGCGGTCGACGCCTTGATTGATATCAGGAGACTGCTTGCCAATGATGTTCATCACGCTGCACGTGGCGCCGTCGAAACCGACGTCAGAGCTGGTGTAGCCGATCTCGCAGATCACATCGCGAACGATCTGCTCGAGGTCAACCCATGCACTGGTGGTGACTTCGCCAGCAACGATGGCCACACCGGTCTTGACCAGGGTCTCAACGGCAACGCGAGCCTGTTTGTCCTGAGCAATGATGGCGTCCAGCACCGCATCGGAGATCTGGTCGGCGATTTTGTCCGGATGTCCTTCAGACACGGACTCGGAGGTGAAAAGGGAGTATTCGCTCATCTCGACGGTTTTCCTGATTATTACCGATGGTGAGTGTTGCCAGCCGGTCGCTGAAAATGGCGGACCTGGATCTGGAAACCATTACGTAAGCCTATGTACAGGCTTTCCCCGGGGACCAGCCCCGCAGCGATGGCCCAACGGGCCAGATCTTCCTGTTCGAAGCCTAACCAGAGATCGCCACAGGCCTCCTTGGCCCAGCTCTGGTCATGACTGCACAACTCTGTCACCAGCAGGCTACCGCCCGGTTGCAACAGGTTGGCCAATTGTTTGAGCGCGTCGGCGGGCGCGGCGAAATGGTGCAGTACCATATTCAAGACCACGCAATCGCCGGAAATATTAGCGTTGGCCAGGGCATCGGCCAGTTTCAGCTCGACGTTAACCAGCGCCTTCTGTGTGCAAATCTTGCGCGCCAGATCGAGCATTTCCGGGCTGTTGTCCAGCCCGGTCACGTGCTGAAAGCGCCGCGCCAGGTCAGGGAGAAAGCCGCCATCCCCGGGCCCCACTTCTATCGCCGTGGCGTCGGCGGGAAAGCTCAGCTTGTCCAGCAACGACAGCAGGCTGTCGCGGTATTGGGGCAGTCCCGCAATCAGGTCCTGCTGGGCACGAAATTTCTCAGCGGTGCGTGCGAAGAAGTCCTGACTGGCATTCGCCCGTTGTCGGTGAACGTGTCCGATGCGCATCTGTACGTCATCGGGCAGGCGCAGGTTGTCGGCTTCTTCGAGCATGGCCGCATGCAGCTTGCCGCCGGTGTGTTCGGTGTGGGGCAGGGCGCGTCGGTAAAAGATCGCGTTGCCTTCACGCCGCGTCGCCACCAGATCGGCCTGCGCGAGCACCTTGAGGTGATGGCTCATGCCGGACTGGCCGATGGCAAATATCTGCGCCAGCTCCAGCACGCCAAAGGAATCGTTCGACAGCGCACGCAAGACATTCAGCCGCAGCGGGTCGCCGCCGGCTTTGCACAGGGCAGCCAACTCGTCGCAATCATCATGGCTAATGGCAGGTACGCGAAGATTCATAAGGCAGGCAGTCTAGTTATCGACCGTGCCCGTCGCAAGGTCAATATCAAAAAGTTTTGATATTGCACGATCAGTGGCGGCACGCTGGCGCCGTGATTCTGCCGTTTGCCATGGTGTGTTGGCTGCGGGGTACGAAAACGCGCCAGCGCAGCAGGAAAAAGCCGATGGCGCGTGATCTGTCATTGCCCCCGGAGGGAGCCTGAGGGAAAATGGCCGCCTTTTTCCGGTCCCACTTCTTTCTGCCCCAGGAGATCAGCGATGCCAAGCCGTCGTGAGCGAGCCAATGCCATTCGTGCCCTCAGCATGGATGCCGTGCAAAAGGCCAACAGCGGCCATCCCGGTGCCCCGATGGGCATGGCGGATATCGCAGAAGTCCTTTGGCGCGATTATCTGAAGCACAACCCGACCAATCCGATGTTTGCTGACCGTGACCGGTTCATCCTGTCCAACGGCCACGGCTCGATGCTGATCTACTCGCTGCTGCACCTGACCGGTTACGACCTGTCGATCGACGACCTGAAGAACTTCCGTCAACTGCACAGCCGCACGCCGGGTCACCCGGAATACGGTTACACCCCAGGCGTTGAAACCACCACCGGGCCGCTGGGTCAGGGTTTCGCCAACGCCGTTGGCTTTGCTGTCGCCGAGAAGACCCTCGCGGCACAGTTCAACCGTCCAGGCCATGACATCGTCAACCACCATACCTACGTGTTCATGGGTGATGGCTGCATGATGGAAGGCATCTCCCACGAAGTCGCTTCGCTGGCCGGTACCCTGCGCTTGAACAAGCTGGTCGCGTTCTATGACGACAACGGGATCTCCATCGACGGCGAAGTCGAAGGCTGGTTCACCGATGACACCCCGAAGCGTTTCGAGTCCTACGGCTGGCTGGTCATCCGCAACGTCGACGGTCATGACGCCGACGAGATCAAGACCGCCATCGACACCGCGCACAAGAGCAACAAGCCGACGCTGATCTGCTGCAAGACCACCATCGGTTTCGGTTCGCCGAACAAGCAGGGCAAGGAAGATTGCCACGGCGCTCCCCTGGGCACTGAAGAAATTGCCTTGACCCGTGCTGCACTGAAATGGACCCATGGCCCGTTCGAAATCCCGGCTGATATCTACAGCGAATGGAACGCCAAGGAAAAAGGCCTGGCCGTTGAAGCCGAGTGGGATCAGCGCTTCGCTGCCTACTCCGCTGCCTTCCCGACCGAAGCCAACGAACTGATCCGCCGCATGAGCGGTGAGTTGCCTGCCGACTTCGCTGAAAAATCCGCCGCGTACGTGGCTGAAGTCAACGCCAAGGGCGAAACCATCGCCAGCCGCAAGGCCAGCCAGAATGCATTGAGCGCCTTCGGTCCACTGCTGCCTGAGTTCCTCGGCGGCTCGGCTGACCTGGCAGGTTCCAACCTGACCATCTGGAAAGGCTGCCGCAGCATCACCGGCGACGACGCCTCCGGCAACTACTTGCACTACGGCGTTCGTGAGTTCGGCATGGGCGCGATCATGAACGGTATCGCCCTGCACGGTGGTTTTGTGCCCTACGGCGCCACCTTCCTGATCTTCATGGAATACGCCCGCAACGCGGTGCGCATGTCCTCGCTGATGAAGAAGCGCATTATCTATGTCTTCACCCACGATTCCATCGGTCTGGGGGAAGACGGCCCGACTCACCAGCCGATCGAGCAACTGACCAGCCTGCGCACCACGCCAAATCTGGACTGCTGGCGCCCGGCGGATGCCGTTGAATCTGCCATTGCCTGGAAACACGCCATTGAACGTGACGATGGCCCGTCGGCGCTGATCTTCTCTCGTCAGAACCTGCAACATCAGGCGCGTGACGCCGAGCAGCTGGAAAACATCAACCGCGGTGGTTATGTGCTGCGCGACTGCAGCGGCGAGCCGGATCTGATCCTGATCGCCACCGGTTCCGAAGTCGGCCTGGCTGTTCAGGCATTCGACAAGCTGACCGCAGACGGCAAGAACGTGCGTGTGGTGTCCATGCCCTGCACCAGCGTCTTCGAAACTCAGAGTGCCGAGTACAAGCAGTCGGTTCTGCCGCTGGAAGTCAGCGCGCGTATCGCCATCGAAGCCGCTCATGCGGACTACTGGTACAAATACGTCGGCCTGGAAGGTCGCGTGATCGGCATGACCACGTTCGGTGAGTCGGCACCCGCCAACCTGCTGTTCGAAGAGTTCGGCTTCACGCTGGAGAACGTCCTGTCCACGGCTGAAGAACTGCTCGAAGACTAAAAGCAACGCGTTGCCGTGTAGGGGCGCGCTTGCCCGCGAAAGTATTCTGTCACTGGCCTGAGTCAGGGCCGCAGAGTGCAATCGCGGGCAAGCGCGCTCTTACGGGTTTTGATGAATGCCTGCGAGAACACCATGCCTCAGCCACGCCCTTATAAAGTCGCTCTCAATGGTTATGGTCGTATCGGCCGCTGCGTGCTGCGCGCGCTGTGCGAGCGAGGTGCGAAGGCGGGCTTTGAAGTGGTGGCAATCAACGACCTGGCCGACATGGCCAGCCTCGAATACCTGACGCGGTTTGACTCCACACATGGCCGGTTCCCCGGCGAAGTGCGGGTCGATGGCGATTTTCTGCACATCAATGATCACGTCATCAAAGTGTTTCGCAGCGCGACGCCGGAAGGCATCGACTGGGGCTTGCTTGACGTGGATCTGGTGCTGGAATGTTCCGGCGTTTACAACACACGTGTCGATGGCGAACGTTTTCTGTCTGCCCGGGCGCCGCGTGTATTGTTCTCCCAGCCCATGGCCAGCGAAGCCGACGTTGATGCAACCATCGTCTACGGCATCAATCAGGAGCACCTGACGGGCAATGAGCGGCTGGTGTCTGCCGCCTCGTGTACGACCAATTGCAGCGTGCCGTTGCTCGACCTGCTAAACCGCGAGCTGGGTCTCGAATACGTGAACATCACCACGATTCACTCGGCGATGAACGATCAGCCGGTAATCGACGCCTATCATCATGAAGACCTGCGCCGCACGCGGTCGGCGTTTCAGTCGATCATCCCGGTGTCCACTGGTCTGGCGCGTGGCATCGAGCGTTTGCTTCCGGAACTTGCGGGCCGAATTCAGGCCAAAGCAGTTCGTGTGCCGACGGTGAATGTCTCGTGCCTGGACATCACGCTGCAGGTTGCGCGTGATACCGATGCCGGCGAGATCAACCGCATTCTGCGCGAGGCCGCCACCCATGGTCCGCTGAAGGGCTTGCTGGCATATACCGAGTTGCCGCATGCCAGTTGCGATTTTAACCACGACCCGCACTCGGCCATCATCGACGCGAGTCAGACGCGAGTCTCGGGTCCTAGGCTGGTGAGCATTCTGGCCTGGTTCGACAACGAGTGGGGTTTTGCCAATCGCATGCTGGACGTCGCTGATCACTACCTGCACACCATCCATAAACAACAGTAAAAACAGGGAACGCTCCATGACCGTGTTGAAGATGACCGATCTTGATCTGCAAGGTAAGCGTGTACTGATCCGCGAGGACCTCAACGTTCCGGTCAAAGACGGCGTAGTGACCAGCGATGCTCGCATTGTTGCATCGCTGCCGACCATCAAACTGGCGCTGGAGAAGGGCGCAGCCGTGATGGTCTGTTCGCACCTGGGTCGTCCGACCGAGGGCGAGTATTCCGCCGAAAACAGCCTCAAGCCGGTCGCTGACTACTTGAGCAAGGCGCTCGGGCGTGAAGTGCCGCTGGTTGCAGAATACCTGGACGGCGTCGACGTCAAAGCCGGCGAAATCGTGCTGTTCGAGAACGTGCGCTTTAACAAGGGCGAGAAAAAGAATGCTGACGAGCTGGCACAGAAATATGCCGCTCTGTGTGATGTGTTCGTAATGGACGCCTTCGGCACAGCCCACCGTGCCGAAGGCTCGACCCACGGCGTGGCCAAATTCGCCAAGGTTGCTGCTGCCGGTCCGCTGCTGGCCGCAGAGCTGGATGCGCTGGGCAAGGCCCTGGGCAATCCGGCCCAGCCAATGGCCGCCATCGTGGCCGGCTCCAAAGTCTCCACCAAGCTGGACGTGCTCAACAGCCTGAGTCAGAAGTGCAATCAGCTGATCGTCGGCGGCGGCATTGCCAATACCTTCCTCGCTGCGGCAGGCCATCCGGTTGGCAAGTCCCTCTACGAGCCGGATCTGCTTGAAACTGCCAAAGCCATCGCCGCCAAGGTCAGCGTACCGTTGCCGGTCGATGTGGTGGTTGCCAAGCAATTCGCCGCCGATGCCGAAGCGACGGTCAAACTGATCGCTGACGTGGCCGACGACGACATGATTCTCGACATCGGTCCTCAAACGGCCGCTCATTTCGCCGAACTGCTGAAATCTTCCAAGACTATTCTCTGGAACGGCCCGGTCGGTGTGTTCGAGTTCGACCAGTTCGGCGAGGGCACCAAGACGCTGGCCAAGGCAATCGCAGAAAGCTCGGCCTTCTCGATCGCCGGTGGCGGCGACACGTTGGCCGCCATCGATAAATACGATGTAGGCGACAAGATTTCCTACATCTCCACCGGCGGCGGCGCGTTCCTCGAGTTTGTCGAGGGCAAGGTTCTGCCTGCCGTAGAAGTTCTGGAGCAACGCGCCAAGTCCTGACCGGGCGAGGTGAAGGGGAGTGAAATGGTCAAGCCATTACCGCTGTTGATCATGGCGGGTCTGCTGGTCGGCTGTGCAAGCAAGCCTGAGGCACAGACGCCGTCCAGCACGGCGCCAGGGTTGCTTCAGCTCAGCTGCTATCAGGCGGGCTGGCAGGCGGAAACCGTACCGATCGTTTACAAGCGTGGCGGGCCTGAAGTCTGGGAAAAATACGAATTCATGCCAGCCGTGGGACCAGTCCCCTGTCACTGACATCCAGTTGACCACTGAGTATCAGCTGGCGGTGTGCCGGAACATAGGAACAGCATTGCCCCTGCCATGGTCGACATACGTCAGGCGGCGCAGGGGATTCAGGAGTAGTAATGAAAGGCTTGTTAGCCCTTGCGACACTGATGCTGCTGGGCGGTTGCGCCAGCATGAAAGCATCGGAACCGGCAGCGCCCTGGACCCACTGGGTCTGCGACAGCAAAGCCGAGATTTTCTGGAAATACGCCGATGCCGCGAAGAAAGAGGTCGATGTACGCCTCAATCAAAGCGAGCAGGTGTTCCGTCTGCAAGCATCGCCCGGAGCCTCCGGCGCGCTTTACAGCAACGGTGTGCTGGCGTTCGACAACAAAGGCAGCGAAGGCCTGGTCTACTGGGACGCTACCAACGATTTAATCGGTCGTGGCTGCAAGGCCCCGTAAGGGATCAAGCGGTTCGATCGAGGCAACACCGGGCGGCGAGCAAGCTATCCGCCCCTATAATTTGAATAGCCGTCACTACGGCACGCACGATTAACGACCCCACCGGGAGAGAGACAGACAATGGCACTTATCAGCATGCGCCAGATGTTGGACCACGCAGCAGAGTTCGGCTACGGCGTCCCCGCATTCAACGTGAACAACCTGGAACAAATGCGCGCCATTATGGAAGCGGCCGACAAGACCGATTCTCCGGTGATCGTTCAGGCTTCGGCCGGTGCGCGCAAGTACGCTGGCGCTCCGTTCCTGCGCCACCTGATTCTCGCGGCAATCGAAGAATTCCCGCACATCCCGGTAGTCATGCACCAGGATCACGGCACCAGCCCGGCCATCTGCCAACGCTCCATCCAGTTGGGCTTCAGCTCAGTGATGATGGACGGTTCGCTGCGCGAAGACGGCAAGAGCCCCGCTGACTACGACTACAACGTTCGCGTCACTCAGGAAACCGTCGCCATGGCCCATGCCTGCGGTGTTTCGGTTGAGGGTGAGCTGGGTGTTCTGGGCTCGCTGGAAACCGGTATGGCCGGTGAAGAAGACGGCGTCGGCGCAGAAGGCATGCTGGATCACAGCCAGATGCTGACCGATCCGGAAGAAGCGGCCGATTTCGTCAAAAGAACGCAGGTCGACGCACTGGCCATTGCCATCGGCACCAGCCACGGCGCCTACAAGTTCACCAAGCCGCCTACCGGCGACATCCTGGCAATCGAGCGGATCAAAGAGATCCACAAGCGTATTCCGAACACTCACCTGGTGATGCACGGCTCTTCTTCCGTTCCGCAGGAATGGCTGAAAATCATCAACGAGTTCGGCGGCGACATCAAAGAAACCTACGGCGTGCCGGTCGAAGAGATCGTCGAAGGCATCAAGCATGGCGTGCGCAAGGTCAACATCGACACTGACCTGCGTCTGGCGTCCACCGGTGCCATCCGCGAGTTCATGGCGAAGAACCCGAGCGAGTTCGACCCGCGTAAATACCTGGCGAAGACCGTATCGGCCATGCGCGACGTGTGTATCGCCCGTTACGAAGCGTTCGGCACCGCTGGCAACGCCTCCAAGATCAAGCCGATCTCCCTGGAGAAGATGTTCGAGCGTTATGCCAAAGGCGAGTTGAACGCCAAGGTTAATTGATCGATTTTTGATCGATTTGCCGAAATGAAGAAGCCCGCAGCGATGCGGGCTTTTTTGTGTCTGTTATCCGCGAATGCTATTTCGGCAGTCCGATGACTCTCCCGACATAGGACGGCATCGGCTGGTCATGTTGGGCTTCGCTCAGTAGTCGCAATGCCTGCAACGACGCTTCGCTAAACGGCGCTGATTTCGGCCCAGCCGCCAGATCTACGTGCAGCAGCATCTGCTCGCTCGCTGCCAACTCAAGGCCTCCATCTGCTTTGTACAGCCCGTGATAGAGGTGCACGCGCTTGCGATCGTGTCCGACGATCTGCGAACGCACCTCCACCGTCTCCCCAAGCTTCACTTCATGCAGGAAGTTGATGTGGGCCTCGAGCGTGAACAGCGAATGGCCGCTTGCGTCCCGATCATCACTGGCGAGGCCGATACGGTCCATGAACGCGTCTGTGGCGAAGCTGAAGATCAGCAAATAGAACGCGTCGCGCAGATGGCCGTTGTAGTCGACCCAATCGGCGAGGACCGGGGTTTTATAGGTAATGAGCGCAGGCATAGGATTCCCCAGGCTGAAATCTTGGTGAGCTGGACGGGCCCATTCGCGAGCAAGCTCGATCCCACAGGTCTTGGCTGGACGAAGAAGAGTATTTCCCCTGCAGGAATGCGCTGGTCCAAACTAGGCCCGGTTTTGGCGATGTGAAGCTCAATCCCCAAACGCCATCCCATGTTTGGCCTTGGTGGTTTTTACCGCTTCAAGCACTGCCAGCAGGCAATCATCGCGATACCGCTCCAAAGCCGCGATGCTGTGGCTGCCCAACTGATCGGAGGTGCCGTCGACCACGTCGTCGATCAGCTTGTCGGTCAGCGCGGGCGCCGGAAGATAGGTCCACGGCAGCTGCAGCGCCGGTCCAAACTGCGCCATGAAGTGGCGCATGCCTGCATCGCCGCCGGCCAGGGTGTAGGTCAGAAAAGTACCCATGAATGACCACCGCAGGCCGGCACCGAAACGGATGGCGTCGTCGATTTCGCCGGTGGTCGCAACGCCATCATTCACCAGGTGCAGCGCCTCACGCCACAATGCCTCGAGCAAGCGATCTGCAATAAAACCCGGGACCTCTTTGCGCACGTGCAGCGGGCGCATGCCAAGCGATTCATAAACTTGGATCGCCGCCTGCACCGCTTCCGGCGCCGTGTTTTTTCCACCGACCACTTCCACCAGGGGCAACAGATAAACCGGGTTGAACGGATGGCCCACCACACAGCGTTCCGGGTGCGTGGCGCTCTCGTAAAACTCTGACGGCAGCAGGCCGGAAGTGCTGGAACCTATGATCGCGTCACGCTTGGCGGCCGCGCTGATTTTGCTGTGAAGATCGAGTTTGAGGTCCAGTCGTTCCGGGGCGCTTTCCTGAATGAAGTCGGCGTCGCGGACGCATTCTTCGATGGTGTCGACGAAGCGCAAGCGCTCTTGAGAGGCGCCTGCCGCCAGGCCCTTCTGTTCAAGCGTTGGCCAGGCGTTGGCGACACGCTTGCGCAAAGCTGCTTCTGCTCCAGGGGCGGGGTCCCATGCCAAGACATCCAGGCCATGAGCGAGCGCGCGCGCCACCCAGCCGCTGCCGATGACACCGCTGCCCAAGGCCGCGAAGGTTCTGATGGTGGTGATAAAGGTCATATCGGTGCTCGAATGATTTGTGAATGGTTCGGCGGGACGAGGCGGGACGAGGCAGGACGTGGACACGGGCTCAAAACCGCTTTGTCAGCCCCATTTTCACGCGCCCCTCGGCGGGGGTCAGAACGCGAGCGCCCAAGCGGCTGAGGATTTCGCTGGCGCGTTCGACCAGTGCGCCATTGCTGGCGAGTACACCTTTGTCGAGCCAGATGTTGTCCTCCAGACCGACCCGCACGTTGCCGCCGAGCAGTACCGCCTGCGCGGCCATGGGCATTTGCATGCGGCCGATGCCGAAAGCAGCCCAGACCGCGTCGGCAGGCAGGTTGTCGACCATGGCTTTCATTGTGGTGGTGTCCGCCGGCGCCCCCCATGGAATGCCCATGCACAGCTGGAACAGAGGATTGTCCAGCAAGCCTTCTTTCATCATCTGCTTGGCGAACCACAGGTGGCCCGTGTCAAAAATCTCCAGTTCGGCTTTTACACCCAGCGCCTGAATACGCTTGGCGCCGGCCCGCAGTTGCGCGGGCGTGGACACATAAATGGTGTCGCCATCGCCAAAGTTGAGGGTGCCGCAGTCCAGCGTGCAGATTTCCGGCAGCAGCGCTTCAACGTGCGCCAGCCGGGTCAGCGGACCGACCAGATCGGTACCGGGGCCGAAGTCGGTCGGCCGCTCGCCCGGGCCGATCTCCAAATCGCCGCCCATGCCGGCGGTCAGGTTGACGATGATGTCGATGTCCGCTTCACGGATGCGATCCATGGTTTCGCGGTACAGCTCAACGTCACGGCTGAACTTGCCTGTTTCGGGGTCGCGCACGTGGCAGTGCACAACCGTCGCACCGGCCTTGGCCGCCTCGACCGCCGCTGCGGCGATCTGTTTGGGCGTGATCGGGACCAGATGGCTCTTACCGGTCGTGTCGCCAGCACCGGTGAGTGCGCAGGTGATGATGACGTCGTGATTCATGGGTGAGGTTCCTTGCAGGCCATGCGGTGACGCAGACATTGCGGTCCGCTTTTGAGGTGCAACGCTACGCAGCGGCGAGCCCCTCAAAACGCACAGCGGCGACAAGGTCTTGCACAGCAGCGACCTGTGCTGTTGCTGCCAATCGGCAAGAGGTGTATTTGATGATCGGGCCCGAGAATCGGGACTGTCTCTGAATACCTCACGCCGAATCCCAAGGAACGCGCCAACGATGTCCCAGGATTTCTACTTTCTACTCATGCCCGGCTTTTCGATGATGGGCTTCGTGTCGGCGCTGGAGCCGTTGCGCGTCGCCAATCGCTTTGGTGGTGAGCTGTTTCGCTGGCACATCCTGAGTGTCGATGGCGGTCCGGTCATTGCCAGCAACGGCATGTCGGTGAACGCTGACGCCGCGCTCGAACCGTTGAAAAAAGGCGCGACACTTTGGGTCATGGGCAGCGTCGACCCGTTGGAGTTTTACACAGGGGTACTGGAACACTGGCTGCGTCGTCTGGATCGGGAAGGCGTGACGCTGGGTGCAATCGACACCGGCAGCTTCGTGCTCGCGCAGGCCGGTCTGCTGGACGGCTATCGCCTGACCCTGCACTGGGAAGCGCTGGATGCATTCAAGGAAACCTATCCCCGGTTACAAGCGACGCAGGAATTGTTCGAGATCGACCGGCGCCGCATCACCTCGGCCGGCGGCACGGCGTCTATCGATATGATGCTCGACCTGATCGGGCAGGCGCATGGGCCGGACATGGCGATCAAGGTTTCCGAGCAGTTCGTACTCGGGCGCATACGCCAACGCAAAGACCACCAGCGCATGCAGATCGCGACCCGCTATGGAATCAACAACAAAAAACTGGTGCAGGTCATCGGCGTCATGGAGCTCAACACCGAGCCGCCGCTGAGCACGTTGGCGCTGGCCGAAGGCATTCAAGTAACGCGACGTCAGCTGGAGAGGCTGTTTCGCTTGCACCTTAACGACACGCCGAGCAATTTCTACCTCGGCCTGCGCCTGGAAAAAGCCAGGCAACTGCTGCGTCAGAGCCACATGAGCGTGCTGGAAGTCAGCATCGCCTGCGGGTTTGAGTCGCCGTCCTATTTCACCCGCAGTTACAGGGCGAAATTTGTTGTGTGCCCGAGGGAGGACAGGGGGCGCATACGCGAGGTGAAGGCTGTTTGACTCCTGATTATTGTCAATTATACTCACGACCATAAATTATGGTTTCTAAGATAATTGGGTATAAATGATGACCAGGCGCAGTGGTTTCGTATTCCGGCGTAGCAGCCTCGCGTCCACCATCGCAGCAGGTTTGACCGGCGAAGGTCTGCACGATTATTCATCAGGGCTGTTCCTCGCGGCGCCACGTCGCACTGGCAAGAGCACCTTCCTGCGCGAGGACTTGGTTCCGCAGTGTCTCGACCAAGGTTGGCTGCCGGTGTACGTTGACCTCTGGGCCGATCGGGAACAGGACCCTGCCGACCTGATTAGCTCAGCAATCGCGGTTGCCCTCGTGCCGTACGAAAAAGGCATTCGCAAGCTCGCCAAATCAGCCGGGATAGATAAGCTCAATTTCCTGCGCACGCTGTCGTGGGATTTCACAAGGCCGCAATTGCCAGTGGGCTCGACGTTAACGCAGGCCTTGCAGTTGTTGCACAGTGCATCGCAGAAGATGATCGTGCTGATCATCGATGAGGCCCAACACGCCTTGACCAGCGAGGCCGGGGTCAACGCGATGTTTGCATTGAAGGCCGCACGGGACGAGCTCAATCAAGGTCATGAGCAAGGCGACGGCGCTTTGCGGCTAGTGTTGACGGGTTCGAACCGAGACAAGCTGGCCCATCTGGTATTGAACAAAAATCAACCGTTCTATGGCTCGAGCATCACACCATTTCCGCTGTTGGGCAAAGACTTCACCAAGGCCTACACAGCCCACCTCAACAGCCACTTGGCGCTCACCAACCAGTTTTCCGCCGCCGATATCGATGCCGCCTTCGAGCTGGTAGGGCGTCGCCCTGAAATGCTGCGCTCGATCATCGGCGATGTGGCGCTTGAGCTGGGAGACGCCGAGAACCTGGGCCAACTGCTGCAGGACAGTGCCCGGTTGCTGCGGGCGGGCGTGTGGGAGGAGTTCGAGAGCGCTTATAACGCCCTGACATTGCCACAGCGCGCTGTGCTGGAAGTGATGGCTGACCGGGGCCGCGATAACCAGCCATTCGCCCCCTTCGCTGATGCGACCTTACTTGCAGTGGGCAAGGCGTTGGAAACGTTGGGCAGCGAAGTGGTGCCTGGTACCCAAACCATTCAAGCGGCGATCGATGCGCTCCGTGGCAAAGAGCTCGTGTGGAAATCCAGCCGCGGCGCATATGCACTGGAGGACAAGGCGCTCGGCGAGTGGCTGCTACAACGAAGGGAGCGCTCATAAGCGCGCTTGAGCGACGCGAGACGGATGTTCCCGTTATTGGTACGCCTGGCTTTATACATCCAATGGCTCCGCTCGCTCCGAATCCACCGTTTTTTTCAACGCACTGTTTATAGACCCCTGTTGGCCCAGGCGATAAATTGCCCCGGCATCGCCAAAGCGGTTTTAACAACAGGGAAGTTATCACGTGAATCGTGTGTTGATAGTGTCTGCGGGAATGGAAAACCCCAAGAAAAGAAACAGCATCATTGCTCGGCGTCAGCAGTATCTGAATTACGGAGCGCTGACGCTTGCGACCCTTCTCCATAACGCCGGCCATGAGACATCGCTTGCACATGGCGGGCACGTTAGCCCGGAAGTGTTTGCGCAGTCTTTGTTTGAAGATGGACGTCTGCGCGTTGTCGGACCTCTATTGTTGTCCATTCCAAGTTTTTACGCGCTCGCCTGGTCGCAGCGTTTCACTGACCGTGTGAAGAAACTGCTGCCGTCGAAAAAGATAATTGTTGGCGGGCGTTGGGTGGTGGATTCCGATCCGGCCTGGATCCGTTCGAAGTTGCCGTCTGTGGACACTTTCATACATGGCTTGGTAGGGAACGAGATCACCCGTCTCGTCAGCCAGCCTGATGCGATTCACGTACACGACTTGAACAGCAGGTCCGTGCCCGACTTCAATCTTCATCATCCACTGGTCGACTACTTCACCGAATTTCAGCCCAGTATCGAGGCATCAAGAGGATGCGGGAGGGGATGCCATTTCTGCGCAGAACGAAACATCGCGCTGACCCGCCTGAAGGATCCCGACGTGCTCGCGTCGCACATGCGCGAAGTCATGGAACAATACGGTGACGAAGGCATTCGGCCCTATATTCAGTCGTCTTTCTTTGCCCCCAATCGCAAGTGGGCTGACGATCTTGCGACCGAAGTCGGGAAAGCACAGCTCAAGGTAAATTGGCGATGCGAGACACGCGTCGATGCAATGAAAGTCCAGACCGTCGCATCGCTCGCCGCCGCCGGGCTCAAGGTCATCGATCTGGGAATGGAGGCCGCATGCGCGACCCAACTGCTCGCCATGGGCAAAACCGAGGACCCGGATAAATATCTCAGATCCGCGTCAGACCTCATCAACGCCTGTCGAGATAACGGCGTCTGGGTAAAACTGAATATTTTGATCTATGCCGGCGAGACGCTGCGTACGCACGAAGAGACCTTGCGCTGGATGGACGATCACGCGACCGCCATCAAGGGCGTATCCGTTGGGCCGGTGGTTATATTTGGCTCACCCGACGCGTCCGCTGTCTTCAGCCGTGAGGTGCAGCAGATGGGCGCTAGACTCGTCGATCCCCAGAGTGCAGAGCGAACCGGTATCACCCATGTCCACCCAGGCCCGCAGATCTCTGCGGCAGACGCCGAAGCACTCAGCCTTCAGGCGTCACGCCGGTTCATGACAAAGCAGGACTACTTCGACCTCAAGTCCTTTTCGTATTACCCCAGGCAGTACGGGCGGCAAGACTTTGAAAACGATCTGATTGACTGCGATCCGGGTTGTTTACCCTTCCGTTGATTCACAGGCAAAGAGTCGTCTCAATGCAGCAACCGCCAGGGAGGCGACTATTTCGCCTTCATCAACGCCGAACACGCTGCCTTGTAGGCCTCGTGCTGATATTTGTTCAGCGCTGGCGGCAGCTCAAAGCTGTGCTTTTTCATCTGCGCATTGAGGGTCTGGGGCGACAGCAGGATGACTTCGCAGTCCTCTAACAGCTGGAAAATAGTCTCGATTTTGAACGTCGTCGGCCCGCCGGCGAACTCGCCTTTCTTGCTGCGCTTTTTGATTGCGATATGGCCGATGCCGTTGTCACGCACAAATGCCTCGATCTGGCGCGCGAACGCCTTCACGTTGCCTGCCTCGTCGTCGTCTTCAAGGGCAATTTTCTTGGTCGGCAGAGGGACGTGTTCGAGCGCGCCGGATGCGCGGCTGGCGACAGCGAAGATGGCCTCGCTGCCTTTGATTTCTACACCGCAGATGTTCATGTGCATACCTTGAGCTCGGGAAGGGCGTCAGGGTAGCGCATTAACGGTTATTCAGACTGCGCGACGGTATCCAGGTATTCCGATCGTTCGTCGCTGGCGCGGGTCAGGCAGTCGTTCTGGTCGATGTTGAATTCTTTAGTGCCGGGCTTGGCCGGAAACACTTCGACGGCGCAGTCAGCGTCGCGCAGTTTTTTCCAGGCTTCCTGGGCCGCCTTGAGTTTGCTGGCGAACTCTTCAGCCTGCGCCTTGTTCGCCCCGAACTGCGTCTGCACGCGCTCAAGCACGTTCTGAACATTCTCTGTCAGCAACTTCTCCGCCGTGTCGCGGCTGTACACCGAGCACTCGAGCGTCTGCTGATCTTCTTCAACGCCGTCGCAAGGGTTAGCGGCCGGACTGGCTGCTGCGTGTGCGCCTGTCGCGAATAAAGCCAAAGCCAGAAACATGGTTTTCATGGGGACTTTCCGAGTCAGAGATGGATGGATTCTCGCCCAAGCGCGGGGCAAAGAACAGGTATCAAATGCGGGGATCGGCCGTACGCTGTGAGCCGGCGTCGCTTGTTGACGGTTTCGACACTTTCCCCGTCGTTATTGCTCGCGGCGCTTGGCCTTTTTGATGCGTCAGGTAGGTAGCTTCGTCGAATGTCCACCAAGTAAAAGAACCGTCCTACGGAAAGGTCTGAATTTCTCCAATAGGGTTTTTGCAGTGAGTTTCTTTGGGTAGGATCCAATCCGTGCTGTTAACCGGCGCTCGGAAACGATAACGATCAAGCAACTCAGGGAGAGAACTCATGGCGCTCGACGCGTTTATCCAATTCGACGGCATCCCGGGCGAGAGCCTCGACGACCAGCACAAGAACTGGATCGAAATCCTCGGCTATAACTTCGGCACCCATCAAAGCGCATCGGCGACGGCCAGTTCAGCGGGCGGTGCTTCGTCAGGCCGAACCACTGTTACCACTTTCAACATCTCCAAATTCCTCGACGCTGCCAGTGCGAAGCTGCTGCAGGCGAGCTGTGCCGGTCAGCACTTTTCAAAAGTGACCATCGCGGTACATCGTGCCGGTGGTGACAAGCTCAAGTATTTCGAAATCGTGCTTGAGGAAGTGATTATCTCCGACTACGCCCAAAGCGCGAGCGACGGCGTGCCCCGCGAAGTGGTGCAGCTCGATTACGGGCGTATCAAAACCAACTACGTTCAGCAGCGTCGAAGCGATGGTGGTGGGGGCGGCAACGTGACGGGTGGCTGGGACCGTATCAAAAACACGATTTACGCGTGAGGGTCGTCTATGTCGCGGCCTTACAGCTTCATCAATGATCAGATGCAGACCTATTTTTCTATCAAGGCAAAACTGCCCTTGGGGCGCCGCGCGGCCGATAAATTCGATGTGCTTAATGCCCACATCCGGAATTCCACCGTAGCGGCGGGAGAAATCGTCATCGTCCCCGATGATTCAACCTCCGCGTGCACGTCTGAAGAAGCCGAACTCATGAGGCTTGCTACGATGACCCATCAGGGCCTCATCGATAACGACGCAGGAGGCGACGACTTCATCGTGGCCAACCACGAACTCATCACGCGGCTACTTGGCAATACCTCCATCGGTATCGGAATGGCTGCTGACGCTTGGGAAAAGCATCTGGAGCAGATCAAGACCACGCTCGACAGCATCGATGCCCTGCATAAGCAACACATGGCCTCGGGAACCCTGATCGAACGAAATCTGTTCTATACCAAACGCCGCCAGCTTTTCGACAAACTCGAAAAGCTGCTGAAAGGCTTTCTTAGTCTGGGAGCAGGACTGCGGAACACAGGCTCAATCCGGCGAATGCTGGGGATCTCAACTAAAAGCTACCTGCACACTGGCGAGATCAGACACTACGCCGAAAAAACGAGCGGCGTTGCCAAAGCGGCGAAGCTAATAAAAAGAGGAGCTTATGTGGGGATAGTTCTCGATACAGCTTCGACGGCGGTTGATATCAAGACGGCTTGCTCGACGGGCCGGGAGGATGAGTGTACGAAGGCGAAGTATGTTGAGGGGAGTAAGCTGGTTGGTAATTTGGGGGGCGCTGCGGCCGGCGCGGGAGTGGCTACTGTGATTTGCGTTACCGGGTTGGGGCTTACAACAGGTCCGGGTGCACTCGCCTGCGGTGTCATCACTGCTGGGATATTGGGTTGGTTGGGGGGCGAGATAGGAGGTAAGGGAGGCGAGATGACGGGCGAGTTACTCTATGAGGTCTCTCAATGAAAGATATCGTACCTGGCCTAGTTGCAACTTCGATAATGATCCCTGGAATCCTGAACTTATTGGTGCTGCTATTCATCACCTGGTGGGTAAGGGACGAGGTGGACAGCCGTCTTTCTCGATGTTCCATAATTGTAGATATCAAGGCCACTTTTGGTGGCTTGGGATTTATCGGAGATGTCTATAGGGTAGGCACTGTGGCGTGTGTCTTAATTTTCCCTAAGCTGTTCCTCAAGCGAGGAGTCATTGATGTCCGGCAGATAGTGGACTTTCCAAAAAAATGGAAACTATTGATCGTGGTGCCGTTTTTTCTAAATATCATTTTTTTTACGGCCATGTTGGTGTTTCGTGCCTGGCTCTACTTTTATGATTTCTAACGACTTCATATGCTTTGAAGAATATCTCCATTGGCACCGAAATAGCAGCCGACGCTGGTGAGAGCTATTTTCAAAGGGTGGCATCATCAATGTAAGCATGTAAGCATGTAAGCATGTAAGCATGTAAGTATTTTGGTTGTATTTGCAGGGTGCGTGAAGATATTGACATCTGACAGCTTTTTTGTGATCGGCCCGGAGGTCATTATGATAATCAGAAGCGGACACTATCGTCATGGTGGCGCCATTCATTCTGCGGATCATGACTTTATCGTTTTGACGATGAGTATCCTTTTCGTAGTCACTCTGTTGTATACGGTGTTGATAACGTTGTATCTGCGAAACAAGATCAATAGATCACTGGATAACTGTTTAGCGGTTACGGACTCTAGCTTGTTCCAGATCGGAACCGGGTTTCTAGGAGATATCAGAAAGTTAGCCATCGTCAGCGCGATGTTCCTTCGGCCCCAAATGTTTCTGAAACTGGACGCCATCGACTTGGAGCAGGTCAATACATTCCCAAAAAAATTCAAATACATGATGTTGGCTCAGGTGGCTCTGGTCACATTGACGACGTTAATCACCCTCGTTTTTTTTTTGGCGCATTTTCCCGACTTCTGAATTCCGCCCCAGAGCGATCCTCCCTGCCTGAATGGCTGCGTTCTCGTGAGGACCTGCTGCGTCGTCATGCCTTTGCCCTTTGTCGTTTCTTGACGCTTTCGGCAATTCCCCTGTCGTTTTTGCACCCGGCTCCTCCGACCCTCAGGCATATGCTGACCCCAAAGCGCCGGTAGACCTTCCGGCCATTAAAGAACCCCAGGGGACCGCCTGATGAGCCCAGCCGAATTACACGCCGACAGCATCGTCATTGACGGGTTGATCATTGCCAAATGGAACCGTGAGCTGTTCGAAGACATGCGCAAAGGTGGCCTGACCATGGCCAACTGCACGGTCTCGGTGTGGGAAGGTTTTCAGCAGACCGTCAACAGCATCGCGTCGAGCCAGAAACTGATTCGTGAAAACAGCGACCTGGTGATCCAGGTGCGCAACACGGCAGATATCCGCAAAGCCAAGGAGCTGGGCAAGACCGGCATCCTGTTCGGCTTCCAGAATGCCCATGCCTACGAAGACCAGATCGGCTACGTCGAGATCTTCAAGCAGCTTGGCGTCGGCATCGTGCAGATGTGCTACAACACCCAGAATCTGGTGGGCACTGGCTGCTACGAGCGCGACGGCGGTTTGTCGGGTTTCGGTCGTGAAATCGTGGCGGAGATGAACCGCGTTGGCGTCATGTGCGACTTGTCGCATGTCGGCTCGAAGACCTCCGAAGAAGTCATCCTCGAATCGAAGAAGCCGGTGACGTATTCCCACTGCCTGCCTTCGGGTCTCAAAGAGCACCCTCGCAACAAGTCCGACGCCGAACTGAAGTTCATTGCCGATCACGGCGGGTTTGTCGGCGTGACCATGTTTGCGCCGTTTCTGGCCAAGGGCATTGATTCGACCATCGACGATTACGCCGAAGCCATCGAGTACGTAATGAACATCGTCGGCGAAGACGCCATCGGTATCGGCACTGACTTCACCCAGGGCCATGGCCAGGAGTTCTTCGAGTACCTGACCCACGACAAAGGCTACGCCCGCCGCCTGACCAACTTCGGCAAGATCATCAACCCGCTGGGCATCCGCACCGTCGGCGAGTTTCCGAACCTCACTGAAACCCTGCTCAAACGCGGCCATTCCGAGCGCGTAGTGCGCAAGATCATGGGCGAAAATTGGGTACGCATCCTGGGCGACGTCTGGGGCGAATAAGCCTCGGGACTTTCGCGCCACACGTTGAATTTTTCCCTCTCCCCCTCGCGGAGAGGGCATCCACTCGAATTTTTTCGGAGTTAAGTTTCCATGGCCAAGATCGCCCCGCAATTGCCAATCGAAGTCGACAGCGAGACCGGTGTCTGGACCTCCGATGCCCTGCCGATGCTGTATGTGCCACGTCATTTCTTCGTTAACAACCACATGGGCATCGAAGAAGTACTGGGCGCCGAAGCCTACGCCGACATCCTTTATAAAGCCGGTTACAAGTCGGCCTGGCACTGGTGCGAGAAAGAAGCCGAATGCCATGGCATCGAAGGCGTCGCCGTGTTTGAGCACTACATGAATCGCCTGTCCCAGCGCGGCTGGGGCTTGTTCAAGATTCAGGACATTGATCTGGAAAACGGCACTGCCAGCATCAAGCTCGAGCACTCCTGTTTCGTTTACGTCTACGGCAAGGTCGGGCGCAAGGTCGATTACATGTTTACCGGCTGGTTTGCGGGCGCAATGGACCAGATTCTCGCCCCCAAAGGCAGCTCCGTTCGCACCGTGGCCGAGCAGGTCTACAGCGGATCGGAAGAAGGTCACGACGACGGCCTGTTTGTCGTCAAGCCGTTGTAAGTCGAGGTTTCCGTCATGGCTTTCGAAGCGATGTTTCAACCGATTCAGATCGGTAAATTGACCATACGCAACCGCGTATTGAGTACCGCACACGCCGAGGTCTACGCCACCGACGGCGGCATGACTACCGACCGTTACGTGAAGTACTACGAGGAGAAAGCCAAAGGCGGTATCGGTCTGGCCATCTGTGGCGGCTCGTCCAGCGTGGCCATCGACAGCCCGCAGGGTTGGTGGAAATCGGTCAACCTGGCGACCGACAAGATCATTCCGCACTTCCAGAACCTTGCTGACGCCATGCACAAGCACGGCGCCAAGATCATGATCCAGATTACCCACATGGGGCGGCGCTCCCGCTGGGACGGTGACCATTGGCCGACGTTGATGTCGCCCTCGGGTATCCGTGAGCCTGTGCACCGCGCGACCTGCAAGACCATCGAGCCCGAAGAGATCTGGCGCGTTATCGGCAATTACGCCAGTGCCGCAGCACGGGCAAAGGCCGGTGGTCTGGACGGCGTCGAGCTGTCGGCCGTGCATCAGCACATGATCGATCAGTTCTGGAGCCCGCGGGTCAACAAGCGCACCGATGAGTGGGGCGGCAGCTTCGAAAACCGCATGCGTTTCGGGCTGGAAGTGATCAAGGCCGTGCGCAAGGAAGTCGGTCCGGACTTCTGCGTGGGCCTGCGCATCTGCGGTGACGAGTTTCACCCGGATGGCCTCAGCCACGAGGACATGAAAGAGATCGCCAAGTACTACGACCAGACCGGCATGATCGATTTCCTCGGCGTCGTGGGTTCGGGGTGTGATACCCACAACACTCTGGCCAACGTCATCCCGAACATGAGCTACCCGCCGGAGCCGTTCCTGCATCTGGCGGCAGGCATCAAGGAAGTGGTCAAGGCGCCGGTGCTGCACGCGCAGAACATCAAAGACCCGAATCAGGCGACGCGCATTCTCGAAGGCGGTTACGTCGACATGGTCGGCATGACCCGCGCGCACATCGCTGATCCGCACCTGATCACCAAAATCAAAATGGGCCAGGTCGATCAGATCCGTCAGTGCGTCGGCGCCAACTACTGCATCGACCGCCAGTACCAGGGCCTGGACGTGCTGTGTATCCAGAACGCCGCCACCTCACGCGAATACATGGGCGTGCCGCATATCATTGAAAAAACCACCGGCGTGAAGCGCAAAGTGGTGATCGTCGGGGCGGGTCCTGCAGGGATGGAAGCCGCGCGCGTGTCGGCCGAGCGCGGCCACGACGTGACCTTGTTCGAGAAGAAGGAGGCCATTGGCGGGCAAATCACCACGGCGTCAAAAGCGCCCCAACGCGATCAAATTGCCGGCATTACGCGCTGGTATCAGCTGGAGCTGGCGCGCTTGAAAGTCGATTTGCGCCTCGGCACCGCGGCAGACATCGCGACCATCATGGACCTGCGTCCGGACGTGGTGGTGCTGGCCGTCGGTGGCCATCCGTTTGTGGAACAGAACGAACACTGGGGCGCGGCCGAAGGGCTGGTCGTCAGCAGTTGGGACGTGCTCGATGGCAAAGTGGCGCCCGGCAAGAATGTGCTGGTCTACGACACCATCTGCGAATTTACCGGTATGTCAGTCGCGGATTTCCTCGCCGACAAAGGCAGTCAGGTCGAAATCGTCACGGATGACATCAAGCCAGGTGTGGCCATCGGCGGTACGTCGTTCCCGACCTACTACCGCAGCATGTACCCCAAGGAAGTGATCATGACGGGCGACCTGATGCTGGAGAAGGTCTACCGCGAGGGCGACAAGCTGGTGGCTGTGTTGGAAAACGAATACACCGGCGCCAAGGAGGAGCGGGTGATCGATCAGGTGGTGATCGAGAACGGTGTGCGTCCGGACGAAGCACTGTATTACGGCATGAAAGAAGGCTCGCGCAACAAAGGCCAGATCGACATCGACGCCCTGTTCGCGATTCAGCCTCAGCCTTCGTTGAGTCAGCCGGGTGAAGGCTATTTGTTATTCCGCATCGGCGATTGCGTGGCGCAGCGCAATACCCACGCGGCGATCTATGACGCGCTCCGACTGTGCAAGGACTTCTGACAGTGCGCCCCGCAGAAGACGGCGAGATTCTGTAGGAGCCGGCTTGCTGGCGAAGAACGATGACGCGGTATCTCAGAGACACCGCATCGCCTGGTTCGCCAGCAAGCCGGCTCCTACGCGGCCTTTGTGACACCCCGAGGTTTTTTGGGAGCTCTACATGTTAAACACCCTTCTTCCGATCCTGCTCTTTGCTGCGTTGGGCCTTGCCGCCCTTGGCGTGTTGCGGCGGGTGGCCATGTGGCGTACCGGGCGTGCCGCCAAGGTCGATCTGCTCGGCGGTTTGCTGGCAATGCCCAAGCGCTATATGGTCGACCTGCACCACGTGGTCGCGCGGGACAAATACATCGCCAACACCCACGTTGCCACGGCCGGCGGCGCGATCGCGTCGATCATCCTGGCGATTCTGGTGCATGGTTTCGGCCTGCATAACCGTGTTCTCGGCTACGCGCTCTTGCTGGTGTCCGCCGTGATGTTCGTTGGCGCGATCTTCATGTACCTGCGTCGTCGTCACCCGCCGACCCGCTTGTCAAAAGGCCCGTGGATGCGCCTGCCTAAAAGCCTGCTGGGGTTCTCCGCCTCATTCTTTATCGTGACGTTGCCTGTCGCGGGCGTGCTGCCTGCGGACTTCGGTGGCTGGTTACTGGCGATCATCCTGGGCATCGGTGTGCTCTGGGGCGTCTGCGAATTGTTCCTCGGCATGACGTGGGGCGGACCGATGAAACACGCCTTCGCCGGCGCGCTGCACCTGGCGTGGCATCGCCGCCCCGAGCGTTTCGGCGGTGGCCGCTCGACCGGGCTGAAGCCCCTTGATCTGACGGACCGGACGGCACCGCTGGGTGTGGAGAAGCCCAAAGATTTCACCTGGAACCAACTGCTCGGTTTTGACGCCTGCGTACAGTGCGGAAAATGTGAAGCAGCGTGCCCGGCGTTTGCTGCTGGTCAGCCACTGAATCCGAAAAAGCTGATTCAGGACATGGTTGTCGGGCTGGCAGGCGGCACTGACGCGCACTTTGCCGGCAGCCCGTACCCGGGCAAACCGGTGGGCGAACACGGGGGAAATCCTCATCAACCGATCGTCAACGGGCTGGTCGACGCCGAGACGCTGTGGTCGTGCACCACGTGCCGGGCCTGCGTTGAGGAATGCCCGATGATGATCGAGCACGTGGACGCGATCGTCGACATGCGCCGGTACCTGACCCTCGAAAAAGGCGCTACTCCCAACAAGGGCGCCGAGGTGCTGGAAAACCTCATCGCCACGGACAACCCGGGCGGTTTCGCCCCGGGCGGGCGCATGAACTGGGCGGCAGACCTCAACCTTGACGTCATGAGCCACAAGAAAACCGTGGACGTGCTGTTCTGGGTGGGCGATGGCGCTTTCGACATGCGCAACCAGCGCACCTTGCGCGCGTTTGTCAAAGTGCTGAAAGCCGCCAGGGTCGACTTCGCCGTGCTGGGGCTTGAAGAGCGCGACAGCGGCGATGTTGCGCGTCGTCTGGGCGACGAGGCAACGTTTCAGATGCTCGCAAGACGCAATATCCAGACCCTGGCGCAGTACGACTTCAAGCGCATCGTCACCTGCGACCCGCACAGCTTTCATGTGCTGAAAAACGAATACGGGGCGTTCGATGGTCACTACGTCGTACAGCACCACAGCACTTATCTCGCCGAATTGATCGCCAATGGCGCGCTGAATCTGGGCCAGCACAAAGGCGATAGCGTCACTTATCACGATCCTTGCTACCTCGGTCGTTACAACGGCGAATACCAGGCGCCGCGCGATGTATTGCGTGCGCTGGGCATTGAGGTCAAGGAAATGGCCCGATCTGGATTCCGTTCACGTTGCTGCGGTGGCGGCGGTGGTGCGCCAATCACTGACATTCCCGGCAAGCAACGCATCCCGGACATGCGCATGGAGGACATTCGCGAGACGGGCGCCGAGCTGGTGGCCGTGGGTTGTCCACAATGCACCGCCATGCTTGAAGGAGTGGTCGAGCCGCGGCCGATGATCAAGGACATCGCCGAACTGGTGGCTGACGCGCTGCTTGAAGAAGCCGCGCCTGCAAAACCGGTAGCGGCTCGACGTGAACCTGCGGAGGCCCATTGATGAGCGACATTATTCGCCGCGACCCACGCGCTGAATGGATAGCCCGTAACCGGTTGCATCCGCTGCATGCTGCCATGCAACCCGTTCAAACCAGCTGGATGGGCCCCAACGGAGTGCTGCGTAAAAACGTGCACGGTATCGGGTTTATCGGCCCCAACGGTGTTAAGCGCGTCGACCGCAGCGGTGCGCAGCAGGGCGGGGTGGTCAAGCGTTCGGTACCGTTGGACGTGCAACTGCCGCTGCATCAGGTTGCCGAGCCTTCGTTCTATGTCGCGGTCGTGCCTGACATGGTCGGCGGTCGTTTGAGCAGTCATGACCGGGACGTGTTGGGTCTGGCCCATGCCTTGGCGGGGTCCGACGGCGCCGTGCTGGCCGTGATTTTTGGCGAGCACAAAGAGACGAGGTTCGACGCTGCTGGCGTAGACCGACTCCTGATTCTTGAAGGCACTGAGTTTGCGGGGTATTCGCCAGAACAGCGCGTGCAAGGTTTGCGGGCTGTGGATAACCAGTTTGATCCGCATCATTGGCTTTTGCCCGATAGCCGAAATGGTGGTGGCGAGTTGGGCCGCCGTTTCGCCGCCAGCCTGGGCGAGCGTCCTGCCACGCGTGTCTGGCAAGTGGCGGGCGAATATTGCACGGGTCGCGCGGGTGCGGGCGCGGAAGACCTTTCGCGTCCCGTGTCACGCTTGATTCTGGCCCAAGCGGAATGCGCCGAACCTGTCAGCGAAACGCGCCACGAAGCAGTGCCGCTGGAGTTATCCACAACCGTCGCGCGTACGTTGCCACGGATTGAGGACCTTGGCGCGGTGGCGGTCGATCCCGGACTTATCCCCATGTCAGAAGCCGAATTTATCTTTTCAGGCGGCAATGGGGTCAAAGACTGGTCGCTGTTCCACCGTACCGCCGTCGCCTTGGGGGCAACGGAAGGCGCTTCACGGGTCGCCGTGGACGATGGCTTCATGAGCCGCGATCGCCAAGTGGGCGCCTCCGGAACCTGGGTGACGGCAAGGGTGTATGTCGCTGTGGGTATCTCGGGGGCGATCCAGCATCTGCAGGGCATCGGCGCCTGCGACAAGGTTGTGGCCATCAACCTGGACCCGACCTGCGACATGATCAAACGCGCCGATTTGTCGGTGATCGGTGAGAGCGCTGCAATCCTCGAGGCGCTGATTGAAGCGGTCGACATTTACCGGAATGGGGCGAAGCGCGATGCAGCCTGAGATGGGTTTGACTGTGGATAAAGGCGCGCTGCACGTGATCAGCTTGGTGTCTGTCGGGGCGCACCCGACGTCCGGTCGTCCGCGCCGCGCCGAACAGGATGCGCGTGCGGTCGAGCTGGGATTGAAACTGGCTGGGGATAACTTGCACGTGCTGCACGCGGGCAATGCCGAGGAGCCCGCGCTGCGCGGCTATCTCGGCATGGGCGTCGATGAACTCCACGTTCTCGCTCAGCCACCTGGCGCCGATGCATTGCCGGGACTGGCGGATTACATTCGCGAGTCCGGCGTGCAGTTGGTACTGACCGGCAGTCAGGCTGAGACCGGAGAAGGATCCGGCATGCTCCCGTATTTGCTGGCCGAAAAACTCGGCTGGCCGCTGGTGGTGGGCATGGCCGAAGTCGAGTCCATGAGCAACGGCAGCGCACAGGTATTGCAGGCGCTGCCCCGAGGTCAGCGCCGTCGCCTCAAAGTGCGGTTGCCGTTCCTGGCGACTGTGGATAACGCAGCACCCAAGCCTCGTCAAAGCGCGTACGGGCCGGCGCAACGCGGTCTGCTTGATGTGGAAGAGATCGAGGTTGTCATCGACGAGGTATTCACCGGCGCCGAACTGACGCCCGCGAAACCACGGCCAAAACGCTTGAAGGTCATTAAAGCCAAGAGCGGCGCTGATCGCATGAAAGCCGCAACGGCGAAGGCGAGCGGAGGCGGTGGGCAGGTGCTCAAGGGGGTTAGTGCTGAAGAAGGGGCTGCGGCGATTTTGAAGTTGTTGGTGGAGGAGGGGGTAGTTCGTTGAACGGCGAATGGCGCCGCGATGGCGCCTTTTCTCCGTTCACGACTGAGGCGTATCTCGCTGCATCTTTCGACCGCTGGAATCTGCATCAACAATCACAACGTCGAAAACCTGCTCAATGACCTGACGCGGCCCCTGTTTCAAACTCCATGCGAAGAAAACGAGACACCCAACCAGTAAAGTGAACAAACCCGAACCAACGAGGCTCTGCGCAGCCCCCTTCCAAAACCCTGGCCGCGCCATTCGGATGTCGTTGGCGGCTCTTGAAGAGTAAAACGCTGCCAACTCGTCCGTTTCGGTACTCAGCGAGGACTCCAGAAAGTTTGTCGCCAGCCGGGTCGCCTGGGTTCTATAGGCTTCAAGTTGCGAACTGCTGTTGCTGATGTCGTGGAACGCAACGAGATCGCAATCCAGCGGATCAGTACCGTTTCTCTCCTTGAACGCATGGATATATTCGATTTTCTGCCGTTTATACACCGAGTAGGCCAGTTGGCCGAGTATGTCGTCCTCATCGTTCACTAACTCGCTGAAGATGTAGTTGTAGCGCTCTTCGGTCATCTGCAATCACTCCTGCCGGAGCCTGCGGGAGGCCGATCGGAATGCTTCCCTGATTTCTTCTGTGGTCTTGGGCTTAAAGCTGATAACGCCCAACAATTCTATGGGCAGAGCAAATGAGGCCCCTTGCTTACGTTTGGATAGCCTGCTGTTCGCCTCAATTACGACTTTGCGTGAGAACGGTGTCCAGTGATGCATGAGCGTGCTCCTTGCCGCCGGTTGATGTGCGGTGAGTGTACCGAGCGGTCCGGGGCTTGGATGTCAGACGCTTCCTAAACGTGTCGATCTCAGTGTCCATGTAGACATACCCACAATGGCTGTTGATCCGCCTGTGGATAAACTGTTCGGCCATTGCTGCAGGCCTTTGGTGGCGTGGCTTTCAATGGGGTGGTTGATTTTTGATCACTCTATCTCCTGGATTCTTAAAGGTTTTTTCCACATCCAGGAATCGAAAGGCCTTTTCTTACCCACATTCTCTGTGAGCGGGTGTGTGGATAAGATGTTCGTGGTCCGCTGCAGCCCTTTCAAAACGGGGCCTACGTGGAAGTGATCAACTTTTAACCAACGGCGTCTCGCAGACCTTTTTTGGCACGTTATCCTCGGCCTACCAACGCAAAGGGCGATTATCCGCAGCGGGCGTCACAGTTACGCACATTGGCTGTTGGCGCTTCTGTGGATAACATGTTTGCGAACCCTCTGAGCCTCGTGAAGCTGGGGTTTTGAGCGATCTGATCAATAAGTGACCAACCCGTGTATAACGGCGCTAATGACCGTGCCAGTCAGGCACGGTCAGCTATTACCCAGTCCCCTTGTTTGATCAGTTCAGGAACTCCGTATCTGCGTCACCGTCTGCTCAACAACCCCATCATTTTGCAACTCGCTCCAGTGACCGTCTGCGATTACCGCTCCGTCACTCAAAACAATGACTCGATCAAAACGGGAAAGCGCGGTCAAATCATGGGTTGCGCAAATGAGCCCCCTTTTATGGAAATGCGCGAACAGCGTCGTCCACACTCGGCTGGCCGTCTCCTGATCCAGGGCTGAGGTGGGCTCGTCGAACAAATTGAAATCTCCGGGGCGGTTGATCAGTCGGAGCAGTGACAATCGCTTGGCTTCGCCTCCGGAAATATTGATCGCACCTTCGGCTATTGACTTGTCGGCCGCCAGTTCCAGGATGCCTAGATCCGCGATGACCCGGGTAAGGGGCTTAGACATGGGGGCACCGAAAAGGACGGAGTGTTCGAATGCCCCTTCAAGAAAAACCGGGTGTTGAGGGCAGTAGCGAACACGGTCCAGATACGCCTCGATGTCGCTTGCCCTCATGCCTCTGCCATTTATGGCAATACCGTAGCGGAGCGACTTGTAGGTGCCCGCCATCGCGTCCAGAAAAGTACTTTTACCCGCACCACTGCACCCGATGATTGCGACGGATTGGTCAGGCTTGAAAGCAAGCGTTCTGTCAGTCACCTGTGTCAGCGCGATTAACTCCACGCTTGATAAAGGTTCAAGTAAGGGCTCCTGGGATTGCTCTATCAGATCTTCCAGCGACAACGTCTCGCCGAGCCGCTGTTTATCTGCTCGGAATTGGTCCAGCGCCCGATAGGCTTCGGCCAAGGCGCTGCAGTTGGCTAGAAACATCCCGGCCAGCGAGAAAACGGCTACCAACTCTCCCACCGTCAATTGTGGAGCAGCGGAGGCTTGATCGTTGACCCCCCACGCCAGTAGGGCTGCCGTGGACAGCCCGATATACAGGACTCTGATTGAGCTTAGAGCAGCACCGGTACTGGCCACTTGTGTTGCCGCATGCGCGTAATCCTTGTAACTCTGGCAAAGTGGTTTCATCGCAAAGCAAGAAGCTTTTTCAAGCTTGATGATTTTGCCCGCTTGCAGGGTATCGAATAGCTTGGAGGACACCTTGTCTTCTTCATCATTAACAAAAATCAGATAAGGGCGCCGCCAGCAGACCAGACGGTGATAAAGCAGGATGTACCCTGCAGAAACACCCAGCAAGGTCGTGAACATCATTGCTCCTCCGAATGAAGCAAAGATGATTGCAATCAGGCTCAACTCAATTAAAAGAGGCAGGGCGGACGTGATGAAGAAAATCAAAAAACTTTTCGTGCGCCGTTATTCCTCGCTCCACGGACTTGATGAGGGCGCCAATGCGAAGGGAAGAAAACTGTTCAAATTCCTTGCCCAGTATATTTTCGGTCCATTCAATAGACAGGTCTGCCAGGGTTGTCTGCACAAACTTAACGAGCTGGTAAGTCTGTAGAAGGTGAAGCACGGATTGCAGAAGCACTGCGGCACACAGGACCAGCAGTAAATCGTTGACGACGATTGAGGCTGAGTTTCCGATCGCCGACAAGCTGTCAACAATCTTGCCGAGCAACAGCGCAGGGGCTATGGCCGAGAGCTTCAGCAAGACGGTGAGCGCGGTAGCACTAAAGAATAATTTTTTATTTGAGCGTAGTGTCTCGCTTATGAAGTTTTTCATCCGCCCTTTGCCTATGAATTACATGCGTTGGCATGCAGAAGAAGCTGAGGCACTACAGGGATGCCCGCTCTTACTAAATTGAACCCATGGAGGATCGCTTCATTTCCTGAACAGCCAAAAGCTATACCCGAGTTTTTCGGATAATGACTGAGAAACGCAGTTTCGGTTTGAGCGCTCTTTTTTGCCATTGGGTGTTTGCCCGGGAGCTGGAGAAAGGCGGGAACAATGGCAGACCTCCCATTCAAAGGTCATTGAGTTCGACGCATTCTATCGTCCTCTCGCTGTCTGGCAGGTTGGCTCATATTATTAACTGGCCTCCCAGTGCTCACGTCATTTGCCGTGAGTGCTTTATTAATAACATTCGTACAAAAACGTTCAAGTTCGTTCAGGCTGTAAATTTCTGATCGTTTCGTAGGATAATTCGGCGGTGTCGTAGGCCGAATTAAAAAAGCACTGAGTTTTCAAAGGATTTTTTGTAGGAAA
>NZ_DASVUM010000069.1:0-15046 GCF_036387035.1 Pseudomonas sp.
TGCGGCCAATCGTTACTGGGCGCTGGGGCCGCTGATCAATCTGCCGGTGTTCGACGGCGGCCGCCGCAGCGCGAACGAACGTCAGGCCCACGCCGAGTTCGAAGAAGCCGCCGCGCACTACCACAGCCAGGTGCTCAAGGCGGTGCGCGAGGTGGAAGACAATCTGGGACAGTTGCGCGACTTGCGGCGCGAAGCCGCGGACCAGCAGGCCGCCGTCAATGCCGCGCAGAGCGCTGAACAGATGGCCATGAACAGCTATCAGGCCGGGGCGGCGAGTTACCTGGATGTGGTGACCGCGCAAACATCGGCGCTTCAGGCACAGCGGCGGTTGCAGGTGGTCGAGAGCGACCGGCTGCAAGCCAGCGTTGCGCTGATGGCGGCGTTGGGTGGGGGGTGGAAAAGCGGGTGAAGTGCCGGAGAACCGCAGGCGATGCACGAGCGCTGCTTCGAGCATGATTTCAGTGGAGAAAAAACAACGCCTCCACAAGGGAGGCGTTAGTCATGACGCGCCGAAGGCTAAAGATGCCTGGCCTCAGGCAAGATCGAAGCGGTCCAGCTCCATCACTTTGCTCCATGCGCCGACGAAGTCCCCGACGAACTTCTCTTGCCCGTCGGCGCTGGCGTACACCTCGGCCACGGCGCGCAACTGAGCGTGTGAGCTGAACACCAGATCGACCCGCGTACCGGTCCATTTGACAGCGCCGGTGCTGCGGTCACGGGCTTCGAACAGCTCGTCGCCGCCTGAGACGCCCTTCCACTCCACGCCCATGTCCAGCAGGTTCTTGAAGAAGTCGTTGGTCAGCGTGCCCGGGCGGTCAGTCAGCACGCCGTGCTGGCTGTGTCCGGCGTTGATGTCCAGAACCCGCAGGCCGCCCAGCAAAGCAGTCATCTGCGGCGCCGTCAGGGTCAACAGTTGCGCTTTGTCGACCAGCAGCTTCTCTGCCGAAACCCGGTAGCGGCCCTTGAGGTAATTACGGAAACCGTCGGCGACGGGTTCAAGAAACCCAAACGACTCGACGTCGGTCTGCGCTTGAGACGCGTCAACGCGGCCCGGGCGGAACGGTACCGTGACGGAGTGGCCGGCATTTTTTGCCGCTTGTTCGACACCCACGCTGCCGGCAAGCACGATCAGATCAGCCAGTGAAATCTGTTTGCCGCCCGCCTGAGCGCTGTTGAACTCGCTGCGAATACCCTCCAGCGTTTCCAGCACGACCGCCAGGTTGGCCGGCTGGTTGACCGCCCAGTCTTTCTGCGGGGCCAGACGCAGGCGACCGCCGTTGGCACCGCCGCGTTTGTCCGAGCCACGGAACGTCGACGCCGCCGCCCAGGCAGTGGACACCAGTTGCGGGACCGACAGCCCGGAGGCGACGAGTTTGTCCTTTAAGGCGGCGACATCGTTGCTGTCCACCAGCGGATGGTTGACCTCGGGAATCGGGTCCTGCCAGAGCAGCTCCTCAGCAGGCGTTTCCGGGCCGAGATAACGGGCCAGCGGCCCCATGTCCCGGTGGGTCAGCTTGAACCAGGCACGGGCGAACGCATCGGACAACTGATCGGGGTTTTCCAGAAAGCGTCGAGAGATCACCTCGTAAGCGGGGTCCACACGCAGGGCCAGATCAGAGGTCAGCATGCGCGGCTCCTGACGCTTGGCCGGGTCGTGGGCATGGGGAATCTTGCCTGCGCCAGCGCCGTTTTGCGGCCTCCACTGATGCGCCCCGGCCGGGCTCTTGGTCAGCTCCCATTCGAAGCCGAACAGATTCTCCAGGTACTCGTTGCTCCACTGGGTCGGCGTCGACGTCCAGGTCACTTCCAGGCCACTGGTGATGGCGTCGCCGGCTTTGCCGGAGCCATAGCTGCTGCGCCAGCCCAGCCCTTGTTCCTCGAGGGCGGCCGCTTCCGGTTCAGCACCGACATTGTCAGCGGGCCCGGCACCGTGGGTCTTGCCGAAGGCGTGGCCGCCAGCAATCAGAGCGACGGTCTCTTCATCGTTCATGGCCATGCGGCCGAACGTCTCGCGAATGTCCCGCGCCGACGCCGCCGGGTCCGGCACGCCCTCGGGACCTTCCGGGTTCACATAGATCAGGCCCATCTGCACCGCGGCCAGCGGGTTTTCCAGATTGCGCTCGCCGTTGGCGGTGCGGGTCTGTTCTTCGCTGTGATGCTCGGGTTCGGCAACCAGCGTGCCCTCGCCGGGCTGTTGCATGTCCTTGTGCGCGCCGTAGCGGTCTTCACCGCCCAGCCAGGTGGTTTCAGCACCCCAGTACACGTCTTCGTCCGGTTCCCAGACGTCGGCACGCCCACCGGAAAAACCGAAGGTCTTGAAGCCCATGGATTCCAGCGCCACGTTGCCGGTGAGCACGATCAGGTCGGCCCAGGAAATCTTGTTGCCGTACTTTTGTTTCACCGGCCAGATCAGGCGGCGGGCCTTGTCGAGGTTGACGTTGTCAGGCCAGCTGTTGAGCGGCGCGAAACGCTGCTGCCCGGCCCCTGCACCGCCACGCCCGTCCCCGGTGCGATAGGTGCCCGCACTGTGCCAGGCCATGCGAACGAACAGCGGCCCGTAGTGGCCGAAATCCGCCGGCCACCAGTCCTGCGACTGGGTCATGACCTCCAGCAGGTCGCGTTTGACGGCGGCAACGTCGAGGCTCTTGAACGCGGTGGCGTAATCGAAGCCCTCGCCCATCGGGTCAGACAACGAGGAGTGCTGATGAAGGATCTTGAGGTTCAACTGGTTCGGCCACCAGTCGCGGTTTGTCGTTCCGCCTCCTGCTGCGTGGTTGAACGGACATTTCGATTCGGTTGACATGGTCGACTCACCTTTTTGTTTACTTTTTCTGGCCGTCAGCGAACCGGCCCAGGCTAGCACTCGCACAAGCCTAGCCGACACGGGCCGGCCGTCTAATAGGCAAATACTTGGGCCACGATAGAGCAATGCTGTTAGCCGAGTATTTAACGCCGGTGCTTGTATTTACGCAGGCTTGAGCCTAACTGTAGGAACAGAGACGACGCCGGTTGGCGTCTTGATCACCGTGGCAATCTCAAGGAGATCCAGGCATGGTCACCACCGCTTCACTGGCCCCGCTGTTCAGGCAATCAGTGGGCTTTGATCGCTTCAATGACTTTTTCGAGTCAGCGCTGCACAGCGGGATTAACGCCAGCGGTCCGCCGCATAACGTCGAACGCTACGGCAACGATCATTACCGGATCGTAATCGCGACGGCAGGGCTCGCCGCGGCCGATCTTGACTTGACGCTGGAAAAAAACGTGCTGACCGTTTGCGGGGGCGAAGCGCTCACCGATGGCGGCGTCACCTACCTGCACCAGGGCATCGCCCACGGACCGTTCCGGCTGGTATTCCATCTGGCCGATCACATCGAGGTCCAGGGCGCGACCTTCAAAAACGGCTTGCTGATCGTCTTCCTGCTTCGCGTCGAGCCTCAGGGGACCAAAGCCCGAAGGATCATGATTCACAGCCCCGGGGACGAGCCCGACCGGCCGCACATCAGCCGGCCGTGATCCCACGGGCAAGGCCCACGATTTCGCCGGATCAGGCTTCGATCGACGCGAAATCAAACAGCATCTGCGGTGCTTCGACGAGCAACGAGCGCATCGCTTTTTCCGGGCAGCCCAGCGCCTGCAGTTGCTCGACGACGCTGCCGTAGCTCACCCGCTTTTCATGCTGGGTGTGCGGCCAGTCGCTGCCCCACACTAGGCGCTGCTCGCCAAAGCTTTGCATCAGCAGTGGCAGCGCAGCGCGGGCAAAGGTCAGGTTCTGCCGGTCATCGCCTTCAAGGCGGTAAATGCCCGACACTTTCATCCAGAGCTGGCCACCCTGCGCCAGCGCGAGGGTTTCCTGAAAGCCGGGCTGATCCAGCCCGAGACGGGCATCCGGACGGCCAAAATGGTCGAGCACGATCTTCACGCCGGAGGGCATCAATGCATGTATCAGCCCCGGCATGTCCGCGATCGGGCGATGCAGCTCGACGTGCCAGTCCAGCTCGGCAATGTGCCTGAACAGGGTCTGCCACGGCGGCGCGGAAAAATCCGGCAGCGCCTTGCCCATCAGGTTCAGGCGGATGCCGACCACGCCCAGCCGGTCCATCTCCTCCAGCGCCGCGCGGCTGATGTCGCGGTCCACCACCACCACGCCGCGCAGCTGGTCCGGCGCTTGCCGGAGGGCGTCGAGCAGGTAGCTGTTATCGGTCCCGAGAAAGCTCGGTTGCACCAGCACGCCATGGCTGAGCCCATGGGTGTGGAGTTCATGCTGATACATCGCCAGTGTGGCGTCGTAGTCCGGCGAGTAGCGTCTTGCCGCGGTCAGATCCAGCTCCCTGCTGAAGACGTGGGCGTGGCCGTCGATGCCAGGCATCGACGCGGGAAAAGTCTTGGGCATGGGTCTCATCTATCAAAAATCGCGCAGCGCCTTGAAGCCTGGGCCAAGCCGCCGCGCAGGGAAACATCAGGCGCTGGCGGCTTCGTTGCGACGGGTTGTGTCCTGTGCTGCCGCGGCGCCGCCCTCAAGGCTGCGACCGCGGGTTTCCGGCAGGCACAACGCGGCGATCACGGCAACGCCATAGGCGATCCCGGCATCGATGCCGATGGCCGACCCCAGCGACATCGACTCGCTCATGTGGCCGACCAGGAACGGAAACACCGAAGACAGCACGCGGCCGAAGTTGTAGCAGAAGCCCACGCCCGCTCCGCGCACGTCAGCGGGATAGAGCTCGTTGAACAGCGCGCCCAGACTGGCCGGGATGCCCGCCGCAAAGAAGCCCAGCGGGAACCCCAGAAACAGCATCTGCGTATTGGTCAGCGGCAGGAACACGTAGCACTGCACGGTGACGACGCAGCACAGCGCGAACAGCACGATGTTCAGCCGACGCCCGATACGGTCGATGAGAAAGCCGCTGGCAATGCAGCCGCACCAGAACGCGACGATGATCACCGCCAGGTAACCGCCGGAGTTGAGCACCGACAGGTTGCGTTCGGTTTTCAGGAACGTCGGCAGCCAGGTCATCACCGCGTGGTAACCGCCGTGGGCGCCAAGGCCGAGCAAACCGCCCAGCAGCGTCACGCGCAGCAGTTCCGGGCGGAAGATGCCGGCCAGGGATTTGAAAAAGCTCTGCGGAATAGCGTTTTCTTTTTGCAGGCGCTGGAAGCTGTCCGGCTCCTCGACATTGCGGCGCACCCAGATGATCAGCAGCGAAGGCAGCAGGCCGACCAGAAACATCACACGCCAGGCCATGTCCTGAGGCACGAAGGAATAGATCAAGGTGAACACGCCGACCGCCAGGCCCCAGCCCACCGCCCACGCGCTCTGCACGGTGCCCATGACCTTGCCGCGGTATTTCGGGTTGATGGTTTCAGCCATCAACACCGCGCCCGCCGCCCACTCACCGCCGATGCCGAAGCCCTGCAGGGCCTTGACGATCAGCAACGAACTGAAGCCGGTGACGAACGCCGACAGGAACGTGAAAAACGAGAACCACAGGATCATCCATTGCAGCGTGCGCACCCGACCGTAGCGGTCCGAGAGCGTGCCGCCGACCCAGCCGCCCAAGGCCGAGGTGATGAGGGTCACGCCACTGATCAGGCCTGCGTCGCCCTTGGTCAAGGCGAACGCGGCGATCAGCGCCGGAATCGCCAGGCCGAACATTTGCACTTCGAGGGCGTCCAGCGACCATCCGCCGAAGCAGGCCCAGAACGTTTTGCGCTCCCGAGGGGTGACGTGGCGATACCAATTGAACATGTTTTTATCCTTATAAGGGTGAATCGGCAGATGTAGAGCCCGTTCTGAGTGACGGGCTTGGGTGCAGCGTTCGGGCATGGGGCGCCGACGGCGCGTTCAGCGAATGTCGACGCTGTAGCGGAAATGACTGGCATGACCGCGCGAGCGGCGCCATTCCAGCGGTTGCCCGGCGTAGTTGCGCGCCAGGCGCTCGATCACCACCACCGGACTGTTGACCGGCACTTGCAGCAGGCGGGCGTGCGGCTCGCTGATGGCTTCGGCGGTCAGGGTCTCTTCGGCGTAGGCCACCACCTGGCCGCATTGCTCTTCGTAAATGGGATAGAGCAACGGGCCCTGGCGGCTCAGGTCGATTTCCAGCAGGGTCTGAAACTGCATTTGGGGCAGCCAGATTTCTTCGGCGAGGACCGGCTGGGCATCGAGCAATCGCAAACGAATCAGGCGAATCACCGGCGCGTCCAGCGGCAGGCCAAGGGCATGGGAGACGGCCGACGGAGCGCTGACGGCTTCGATGGAAAGGATCCGGCTTTCTGGTACCTGACGTTCACCGGAGACGCTTTGAAAGCGGAAAAACCTGAACAATGAGGACTGAAACTGCGGCCGGCGAATGAAGGTGCCACGACCCTGCTGGCGCTCGAGGACGTTTTCGCTGACCAGCATGTCGATGGCTTTGCGCACGGTGCCGGTGGACAGGCAGTACTCGCTGGACAGTGCGGCTTCGGTGGGGATGGCTTCGCCCGGACGCCAGCGGTTGTTGGCGATCTGCTCGGCGAGTTGGTCACGCAGACGTTGGTAGAGCGGCAAGCGGACATCGCTGGAAAGTCGGTTCATGGAGGCGCTTCGCTGTTGTATTTATGCAGTCATCTATATGAATCTGCGCTGAGTATTGTCCCGTTACAAATAGGCGTCAAGGGTGGCGGTGGGGGTTGGCGGACAAATGGTGGGGAGTCGGTCTGGTTGACCCAATGTGCAGGGGAACGCGAAAACGGCAGAGCGCATCCTGCCGTTGGGGTGGGTCAAGCGAGGTGATCAGACCGGCGAGATGGTGGCCAGCGCCCCGATCATGAGGGTGAGCGCGAGAAAGCCGAACAGGAAGATGGCGAGCTTGGCCATGGTGTCTCCTAGGTGAGCTGGGCTTCAGCTCATTCGAGCCGGATAAGAGCGTCCGGTCGGGCTCGATGGGTCGGCCGGATCTGTTCGGATTGTGCGCGGCGCGGCTGTTTCAGTACAGATTCAGGTGGGTCTTATAAAAACGGATCAGATGGCGGGATGCACGACGTCACCTCAGGATTTCAGCCTCGTCGCGTTTTTGCTGACGCACCTCTATTAACGGAGCCGGCTTGCTGGCGAACGCAGTCGGTCAGATACACAGGTATCAGCTGACACAACGCCTTCGTCCGATCACGGCCCTCAGCAAGGCGGTATCTACAGACTCGGGTTCAAATCGCCCCATGGCGACGCTGCAATCGCGCTGCTACGCTGCCTCCCCTCTCTCTGCGTCAGGCGCCGATCATGCCCACCATTCGCCCCATGACTCTGAACGATTACGACGCCATCACCCAGCTGATGCGAGACACGCCGGGTATTTCGTTGCGAGACGCGGACTCCCGCGAGTCGACGCAGCGGTACCTGTTGCGCAACCCCGGGTTGAGTTTCGTGGCGCAGGATGATTCTGCAATTTGTGGCTGTGTCATGTCGGGCCATGACGGTCGTCGCGGGTATTTGCAGCACTTGCTGGTGCTGCCAGCGTATCGGCGGCAGGGCATTGGCCGAGCGTTGGTCGAACGTTGCCTGGCCAGTCTGGAGGCCGTTGGCATTAACAAATGCCATATCGACGTGCTCAAGACCAACCCCGCAGGGGCGGCCCATTGGGTCAACCAGGGTTGGCAGTTGCGGCGTGATATCGATCGCTTCTCCTTCACCCGCCCCGGCAATGAAAACGCGTGATGCCGGGATAAACTCCGATCAGCCTTGGCTGACAGGCGCCACCGGCTGGCGGCGGGCGTAGACCATCAGGCCGCTGAGCAAGATAAGGCCGATGCCAACCACCGACGCGGTGCCCGGGAAGTTGCCGAACAGCAGCACACCGTAGGCGACCGCGAAGATGATTTGCAGGTAACCCAACGGTGCGAGCACTGACGACGACGCGTAGCGATAAGACTTGGCCATCAGAAAATGTGCGCACAGCCCCAGACCGCCCAGCACCATCAACAATCCAATCTGCCGCCAGTCGGGCTCGGCCCAGTAGAACGGCACGATGGCGCTGAGGATCAGGGTGCAGAACACGCCGACGTAGAAGCTGCACACCGCCGGGCTGTCGGTCTCCCCCGCCCGTTGCGTGAGCAGCTGGTACAGCGCGAAGAACAGCGCGGTGGCGAGGGGGAACAGCAGCCACAACGAAAAAGCATCGCTGGCCGGGTTGATGATCACCAACACGCCGACAAACCCGAGCAGCACCGACAGCCACTGCCAGCGGTCAGCCTTAATGCCAAACATCAGCGGCGACAGGATGGTGACGAACGCCGGCGCGAGAAAGACCAGCGCAGTGGATTCGGCAATCGGCACGTGGGTCAGGCCAAACAGGAAGGACAGGCTGTCGGCGAGCAGGACCACCGCGCGCAGCAAGTGCAGCCAGGGCCGGCGTGTATGGAAGACCTTCGCGCCGCCGTTGCGCAGCAGCGCCGTGGTGACCAGGGTGGAGTGGACCAGGTAGCGGGCCCACGCCACGAAAATCACCGGCAACGAAAAGATCAGTGTCTTGGAAATCGCGTCATGACTGGCGAACATCAGCGCCACGCCCGCCATCAACCACATGCCGATGACCTGCCGGTGAGCACCTTGAGGGGGAGTCATTGCAAAGCCTGCTACGAAAATGATGCGCAGGAGTTAACCACAAAAAATGCCTTGGGAAGTCGTCGAACGACAGTTCTCATAAACAACCCCGACGCATGCCGCACTTTATTGCAGGCAATAAAAAACCCGCCTGAGCGGGTTCTTTTCTATCAACACCATTCCAACATCCTGTCAGCAGCCGTCCCGGCAATGGTGGATCATCCTTGACCTGTGAAGCACATCCGGCGCTTCACTTGATGGAGCCAATGTTGCGCCTGCAGCGCTTGGCTGTACAGGGCGAGATCCCCCGACGACGTGTAAGCCTTTCGCTATCAGACGTGTCCGGAATCTCTCGAACCTGCTCCATGAAGCGCACCCGCTCAGACCTCGCGACAACGGCGCAGCGGAGGCATAATGTGGGCCACACCAATACCGCCTGCCGAACTCAGCCTGCGTGGCACCGCCACCCGGCAGTCGGCACTCACACCAGGCCTGGTCCTGCCGCGCAACGGGAAGCGATATGCCCACTCTTCTTCAGACACGCTGTTCATCCCTCCCCCATCCATTGATCTGCGCCTGCCGGGTGCAGTCATGATCGAAGTTACTGAAGTCTCCATCGCGCAATTGCGTGTGGCGCTGGAAGCGGGTCAGACCACCGCTGTCGAGCTGGTCCAGGCTTACCTGGCCCGAATCGACGCCTATGACGGCACCGACACACCCACCGCGCTCAACGCGGTGGTGGTCCGCAATCCCCAGGCACTCGCCGAAGCGCAAGCCAGCGATGAGCGTCGCGCGCGGGGCGAAACCCTCGGCCCCCTCGACGGCATTCCTTACACCGCCAAAGACAGCTATCTGGTCAAGGGCCTCACGGCCGCCTCGGGCAGCCCGGCGTTTGCCGAGCTGGTCGCGCAGCGCGACGCGTTCACCATCGAACGGCTGCGGGCCGGCGGCGCGATTTGTCTGGGCAAGACCAACATGCCGCCGATGGCCAATGGCGGCATGCAGCGCGGGGTTTATGGCCGCGCCGAAAGCCCTTATAACGCGGATTTTCTGACGGCGCCGTTCGCGTCCGGATCGTCCAACGGCGCCGGCACCGCGACGGCAGCGAGCTTCGCTGCGTTCGGGCTGGCCGAAGAGACCTGGTCGAGTGGCCGTGGCCCCGCCTCCAACAATGGGCTGTGCGCCTACACGCCGTCGCGCGGCGTGATTTCGGTGCGCGGCAACTGGCCCCTGACGCCGACCATGGACGTGGTCGTGCCTTTCGCCCGCACCATGGCCGACCTGCTTGAGGTGCTGGACGTGGTCGTTGCTGAAGATCCCGACCGACGCGGCGACTTGTGGCGCCTGCAGCCATGGGTGCCCATTCCCGCCGTCGACGCTGTGCGCCCGGCTTCTTATGCCGCGCTCGCTGCAAGCCCGCAAACCCTGGCGGGCAAACGCTTCGGTGTGCCGCGCATGTACATCAATGCCGACCCCGAAGCGGGTACTTCCGAAGCGCCCGGCATTGGCGGCCCCACCGGCCAGCGCATCATCACCCGCGCGTCGGTGATCGACCTCTGGGAACGGGCGCGCCAGGCACTTGAAGCCCAGGGCGCTGAAGTGATCGAGGTGGATTTCCCGCTGGTCTCCAACTGCGAAGGCGACCGTCCCGGCGCGCCGACGGTGTACAACCGCGGCATCGTCTCCCAGGCGTTTTTGCATCACGAGCTGTGGGACCTCACTGCCTGGGCCTTCGATGATTTTCTGCAGGCCAACGGCGATCCGAAACTGAACCGCCTGGCCGACGTCAATGGCCCGCTGATTTTCCCTCACGACCCCGGCACCCTGCCCAACCGCGAGGGCGATCTGGCCGCCGGCATGGACGAATACGTGAACATGGCCAAACGCGGCATTACGCCGTGGGACCGGATCGACACGCTGCCCGACGGTCTGCGCGGGCTGGAACATACGCGCCGCATTGACCTCGAAGACTGGATGCAGCAGCTCGGGCTGGATGCGGTATTGTTCCCGACCGTGGCCGACGTTGCCCCGGCCGATGCCGACGTCAACCCGTCCTCGGCGGACATCGCCTGGAGCAACGGCGTATGGGTCGCCAACGGCAACCTCGCGATCCGCCATCTGGGCGTGCCCACCGTCACCGTGCCGATGGGCGTGATGGCCGACATTGGCATGCCGGTAGGCCTGACTTTCGCCGGCCGCGCTTATGATGACAACGCCCTGCTGCGCTTTGCTTCGGCGTTCGAGTCCATCGGCAGCCAGCGGCTGATTCCGCCACGCACGCCGCCGTTGTCATCAGCCCGCTGATCACCGTAAAAAAGGTTGAGGCCAGCGTGCCTCGACCCTTCACGCTAAAACTGACCCTCAGGAGATGTGTTCAATGAGCAAGGCACCCTACGTTCCGCCCACGGTGTGGACACACGAAGCGCCCTCTGGCGGCCAGTTCGCCAGCATCAACCGCCCGACGGCAGGGCCGACGCACGAGAAAGTCCTGCCGGTGGGCAAGCACCCGTTGCAGCTGTATTCACTGGCCACGCCCAACGGCATCAAGGTGACGATTCTGCTGGAAGAGCTGCTCGCTCTTGGCCACAGCGGCGCCGAGTACGACGCCTGGCTGATTCGCATCGGCGACGGGGACCAGTTCGGCAGCGGCTTCGTCGACATCAACCCCAATTCGAAAATCCCCGCGCTGCTGGACCGCAGCGTTGAACCGGGCATTCGCGTGTTCGAATCCGGCTCGATCCTGCTTTATCTGGCGGAAAAATTTGGCGAGCTGCTGCCCAAGGATTTGGCCGGCCGCACCGAAACGTTGAACTGGCTGTTCTGGCAGATGGGCGCCGCGCCTTACCTGGGCGGCGGTTTCGGGCACTTTTATGTGTACGCCCCGGAAAAGTTCGAATACGCGATTGACCGTTTCACCATGGAAGCCAAGCGCCAGCTGGACGTGCTCAACCGGCGCCTGGCCGAAAGCCCATATCTGGCTGGCGACAGCTACACCATCGCCGACATTGCCGTCTGGTCGTGGTACGGACAAGTGGTGCGCAACACGGTGTATGGCGCCGCGCAATTCCTCGCGGCACATGAATACACCCATGTGCAGCGCTGGGCCGAAACCATCGCGCAACGGCCCGCCGTCATTCGCGGCACGCGGGTCAACCGGACCTGGGGCGACGAAGCGACACAGGTGCCGGAACGGCACGACGCCTCAGACCTGGATTGAGCCCCGCCAACGTGTGGGACCGGCTTTAGTCGGGAAAGCGTCAGTCATGACGCCGCAGATCATGCGGTGCTCACACCGGCCTCTTCCCGGCTGAAGCCGGTCCTACATATGCCGCGTTCTTGCGGTGGATTCATTCATCCATAGGCACCGCGCTCATCCAGTGGGACCGGCTTTAGCCGGGAAGGCGTCAGTCGTGACGCCGCAAATTTTGTGGTGCTCACACCGGCCTCTTCCCGGCTGAAGCCGGTCCCACAAAAACGCGGCGTGTCTCAGTGGATTGCATTCATCCATAGGCACCGCGCTCATCCAGTGGGACCGGCTTTAGCCGGGAAGGCGTCAGTTGCTACGCCGCAAGTCTTGTGGTGCTCACACCGGCCTCTTCCCGGCTGAAGCCGGTCCTACAAAAACGCGGCGTGTGTCAGTGGATTGCATTCATCCATAGGGACCGCGCTCATCCAGTGGGACCGGCTTTAGCCGGGAAAGCATCAGTCGTGACGCCGCAGATCTTGCAGTGCTCACACCGGCCTCTTCCCGGCTGAAGCCGGTCCTACATATGCCGCGTTCTTGCAGTGGATTGCATTCATCCATAGGCACCGCGCTCATCCAGTGGGACCGGCTTTAGCCGGGAAAGCGTCAGTCGTGACGCCGCAGATCTTGCAGTGCTCACACCGGCCTCTTCCCGGCTGAAGCCGGTCCTACAAAAACGCGGCGTGTCTCAGTGGATTGCATTCATCCATAGGCACCGCGCTCATCCAGCGGGACCGGCTTTAGCCGGGAAGGCGTCAGTCGTGACGCCGCAGATCTTGCAGTGCTCACACCGGCCTCTTCCCGGCTGAAGCCGGTCCCACAAAAACGCGGCGTGTCTCAGTGGATTGCATTCATCCATAGGCACCACGCTCATCCAGTGGGACCGGCGTTAGCCGGGAAAGCGTCAGTAGTGACGTCGCAGATCTTGTGGTGCTCACACCGGCCTCTTCCCGGCTGAAGCCGGTCCTACATATGCCGCATTCTTCCTGTGGACTCCATTCATCCATAGGAACCGCGCTTATCCAGTGGGACCGGCTTTAGCCGGGAAGGCGTCAGTCGTGACGCCACATAAATTCCCTAGGCTGACAACCCAGGATCAGGCGCCCGGCCCGTCCAGCTCGGCGAGCATCGCCGGGGGGATCACCAGCTCGGCGGCCGAGAGGTTTTCGTGCAAATGCGCCACCGAGGAGGTGCCCGGAATCAGCAGCAGGTTCGGCGCGCGTTGCAGCAGCCACGCCAGCGCCACGCACATCGGCGAGGTGTCCAGGCGCTTGGCAATGTCAGAGAGGGCGGTGGATTGCAACGGCGTGAACCCGCCAAGTGGAAAGAACGGCACGTAGGCAATGCCCTGCTTCCCGAGCTCGGCGATCATCTGCTCGTCGTCGCGGTGCGCCAGGTTGTAGTGGTTCTGGACGCACACCACTTCGCCAATGTTCTGCGCCTCGGCCAGCTGTTTGGCGCTGACATTGCTCAGGCCCAGGTGTTGAATAAACCCCTGGCGCTGCAACTCGACCAGCGCGCTGAAAGGCTCTGCAATCGATGCCTCATCCGGCGCATGCCCGGTGCCCCATGCCCTGAAGTTCACCACGTGCAACGCTTCCATGCCGAGATTGCGCAGGTTGTCGTGTACCGCACTCACCAACTCCGCCGGGCTGTTGGCGGGATTCCACGACGCGTCGGCGCCGCGCGATGCGCCGACCTTGGTGACGATCAACAGCTCATCAGCGTACGGGTGCAAGGCTTCACGGATCAGTCGGTTGGTAACGTGAGGGCCATAGAAGTCGGCGGTGTCGACATGGTTGACCCCGGCGGCCAGCGCTTCACGCAACACGGCGATTGCCGCAGCATGATCCTTTGGCGGGCCGAATACGCCCGGCCCGGCCAATTGCATGGCGCCGTAGCCCATGCGGTTGACGGTTCGGCCGCCGAATGAAAAGTGTCCTGCTGTGCTGGCCTGGCTCATGGGGTGACGCCTCGTTCGTGGGTGTGAGGCGACTATAGGCGTTGACCGATGCGTTGATAATCAGGTGCAATCGGCACGGGTTGTACGAGTGAGCGGACAATGGCGACAGACATTCAAGATTTGCTGGCCTTCGTGGCCGTGGTCAATGCGGGCGGTTTCCGTGAAGGGGCGCGGCTGAGTGGCAAGTCAGCCTCAAGCCTCAGCGACGCGATTCGACGCATGGAGTCGCGTCTGGGCGTGCGTTTGCTCAACCGCACCACGCGCAGTGTCGTGCCGACGGAAGCCGGCGCGCGCCTCATGGAACGGATCGTCCCGGCCCTCGGCGAAGTCGAATCGGCGCTGGACGTGGTCAATGATTTCCGCGATCGCCCCTCGGGCACCCTCAGGCTCAATGTGCCGGTCAGCGCGGCGCGCCTGATTTTGCCAGCGATCATCACCCCCTTTCTGCAAGCGCACCCGGATATCCGTATGGAAGTGGTCGCCGAAGAAAGCTTTGTCGACATGCTCGCGGCCGGTTGCGATGCTGGCATCCGCTACGACGAGCGCCTGGAACAGGACATGATCGCCGTGCCCATCGGGCCGCGTGTTCAGCGTTTCGCGACGGCCGCATCGCCTGCGTATCTGAACGCAAGAGGCCGGCCTGAACATCCGCGGGACCTGCTCAACCACAGCTGCCTGCGGGGCAAGTTCCCCAGCGGATCAATACCCTTGTGGGAATACGAGCGCGACGGCGAAGCGGTCCGCGTCGAACCCACAGGCCCCTTGATCGTGCGAATCGGCGGCGCGATCGACCTTGCCGTGCAGACCGCCATAGACGGTCTGGGAGTCGTCTCGCTGTTCGAAGACTGGTTGCGCCCGCACCTGAACAGCGGCGCACTGGAGCCGGTGCTCGAAACCTGGTGGCCAATATTCAGCGGGCCTTTTCTGTATTACCCGGGGCGACGTTATGTGCCATCACCCTTGAGAGCGTTCGTGGACTTTATCCAGCAGCGCGCTTGACGTTTATCCAACCCGACTCACAGTGAATGACTTGGATACATGCGCCCACGAAGCGCATTCATAGAGAAATAAATAACGAAAGTTCAAAAACTATAAAAAATTGGCAAAAAAAAACGCTGCATTCAATGCAGCGTTTCTTTTGTAGCGTTTGTAGTTGAAGCCGCCAGGGCACTGGCGATCAACCATTTTGACGACCGTAGCCCATGATGGTGTAGTCAAGGGTGTGGGTCACGCCAGCGTGGTCTACATAAACCATGGTGGATTG
>NZ_DASVUM010000070.1:0-44572 GCF_036387035.1 Pseudomonas sp.
CACAAATACATGCGATCCCGCTGAATGCACGCGGTCAGTGAGTGGGACCGGCTTTAGCCGGGAAGGCATCAAATGGCACACCGCAGAATTGATGGCGCTCACCCTGGCCTCTTCCCGGCTGAAGCCGGTCGCACAAATACACGCGATCCCGCTGAATACACGCGGTCAGTTAGTGGGACCGGCTTTAGCCGGGAAGGCGTCAGCTGCCACACCGCGAAACTGACGCCGCACATACCGGCCTCTTCCCGGCTGAAGCCGGTCCCACAAATACATGCGATCCCGCTGAATACATGCGGTAAGTCAGTGGGACCGGCTTTAGCCGGGAAGGCGTCAACTGTCACACCGCGAAACTGACGTCGGACCCACCGGCCTCTTCCCGGCTGAAGCCGGTCCCACAAATACATGCGATCCCGCTGAATGCACGCGCTCAGTGAGTGGGACCGGCTTTAGCCGGGAAGGCATCAAATGGCACACCGCAGAATTGATGGCGCTCACCCTGGCCTCTTCCCGGCTGAAGCCGGTCCCACAAATACATGCGATCCCGCTGAATGCACGCGGTCAGTGAGTGGGACCGGCTTTAGCCAGGAAGGCGTCAGCTGCCACACCGTGAAACTAACGCCGCGCATACCGGCCTCTTCCCGGCTGAAGCCGGTCCCACGAATACATGCGATCCCGCTGAATGCACGCGGTCAGTGAGTGGGACCGGCTTTAGCCGGGAAGGCGTCAACTGTCACACCGCGAAACTGGCGTCGGACCCACCGCCCTCTTCCCGGTTAAAGCCGGTGCCACAAATACACGCGATCCCGCTGAATACACGCGGTCAGTCAGTGGGACCGGCGTTAGCCGGGAAGGCGTCAGTTGCCACACCGTGAAACTGACGCCGCACATACCGGCCTCTTCCCGGCTGAAGCCGGTCCCACGAATACAGGCGATCCCGCTGAATGCACGCGGTCGGTGAGTGGGACCGGCTTTAGCCGGGAAGGCGTCAGCTGCCACACCGCGAAACTGACGCCGCGCATACCGGCCTCTTCCCGGCTGAAGCCGGTCCTACAAATACACGCGATCTCGCTGAATGCACGCGGTCAGTGAGTGGGACCGGCTTTAGCCGGGAAGGCGTCAACTGTCACACCGCGAAACTGACGTCGGACCCACCGGCCTCTTCCCGGCTGAAGCCGGTCCCACAAATACACGCGATCCCGCTGAATACATGCGGTCAGTCAGTGGGACCGGCTTTAGCCGGGAAGGCGTCAGCTGCCACGCCGCGAAACTGACGTCGGACCCACCCGCCTCTTTCCGGCTGAAGCCGGTCGCACTGAACCTCGCGTAAATACGTTCCAGGTTTGGCGACGGTGATGGATCGTGGCACGATGTCGGGGTTATCGACCGAGACCTTTTGACCATGCCGCTATCCACAGCCAAAAACCTCTCGCTCATCGCCGCGATCGACCTGGGCTCCAACAGCTTCCATATGGTGGTCGCCAAAGCCAATCAGGGTGAGATTCGCATCCTTGAGCGGCTCGGTGAGAAAGTGCAGCTGGCCGCGGGGATCGATGACGACCGCCGCCTCAGCGAAGAATCCATGCAACGCGGGCTCGACTGCCTAAAGCGTTTCGCCCAACTGATCAACGGTATGCCGCTCGGCGCCGTGCGCATCGTCGGCACCAACGCCCTGCGCGAAGCCCGTAACCGCAACGAATTCATCCACCGCGCCGAAGAAATCCTTGGCCACCCGGTGGAAGTCATCTCCGGCCGTGAAGAAGCGCGCCTGATCTACCTGGGCGTCTCCCACACTCTCGCCGACACGCCCGGCAAACGCCTGGTCGCCGACATTGGCGGCGGCAGCACCGAGTTCATCATTGGCCAGCGCTTCGAGCCATTGCTGCGCGAGAGCCTGCAAATGGGCTGCGTCAGCTTCACTCAGCGCTACTTCAAGGACGGCAAGATCACACCGGCGCGCTACGCCCAGGCTTACACCGCAGCGCGGCTCGAGATCATGAGCATCGAACATGCGTTGCACCGTCTGACGTGGGATGAGGCCATTGGCTCGTCCGGCACCATTCGCGCCATCGGCCTGGCGCTCAAGGCAGGCGGCCATGGCAACGGCGAGGTCAACGCCGAAGGCCTTGCCTGGCTCAAGCGCAAACTGATGAAGCTTGGCGAAGTGGACAAGATCGATTTCGAAGGCCTCAAGCCGGATCGTCGGGCGATTTTCCCGGCAGGTCTGGCGATTCTCGAAGCAATCTTCGACGCACTCGACCTCAAGCGCATGGACCATTGCGAAGGGGCCCTGCGTGAAGGCGTGCTGTACGACCTGCTCGGACGCCATCATCACGAAGACGTGCGCGAACGGACCCTCAGCTCGCTGATGGAGCGCTATCACGTTGATCTCGAACAAGCCGCCCGTGTCGAACGCAAGGCGCTTTCTGCCCTGGAGCAGGTGGCCAAGGCATGGGAGCTTGAAGACAATTCGTATCGCGAGTTGCTGAGCTGGGCCGCGAAGGTGCATGAAGTGGGTCTGGACATCGCCCACTATCACTATCACAAGCATGGCGCGTACCTGATCGAGCACTCGGACCTGGCCGGCTTTTCCCGCGAGGACCAGCAAATGCTCGGCCTGCTCGTGCGCGGCCATCGCCGTAATATTCCCAAGGACAGGTTTGCCGAGTTCGGCAATGAAGGCGTGAAGCTGATTCGTCTGTGCGTGCTACTGCGCTTCGCGATCCTGTTTCACCACATTCGCGGCACCCAGGAAATGCCTCAGCCCGTGCTGACCGCCAGCGGCAACCATCTGGACATCGTGTTCCCGGATGGCTGGCTGGAAAACAACCAGCTGACTCAGGCCGACTTCGCGCTTGAAGCGGAGTGGCTGACCCGAGTCGGCATCATCCTCAACGTACGCTGAGGACCGGGTTGCTCAGCTTCTCAAGCAGACTCGCCTGCACATTGCGGGCGTTCTGATTTCCGGTCGGGGTGCTGCGCAGGTAACGCCCGTCCGGCTGCAGCAGCCAGCTATGGGTGTTATCGGTCAGGTACCCTTCCAGCTCTTTCTTGACCCGTAGAATCAGCTTCTTGCCCTCGACCGGGAAGCACGTCTCGACGCGCTTGTCGAGGTTGCGCTCCATCCAGTCGGCACTGGACAAGAACATCTGCTCGTCGCCGCCATTGAGGAAGTAGAACACCCGCGTGTGCTCCAGAAAGCGCCCGATGATGGAGCGCACCTGGATGTTGTGTGACACGCCCGGCACGCCTGGGCGCAAGCAGCACATGCCGCGCACGACGAGGTCGATTTTCACCCCGGTCTGACTGGCCTTGTACAGCGCGCGGATGATCTTCGGATCGGTCAGCGAGTTGAACTTGGCGATAATGTGCGCTGGCTTGCCCTCGGACGCGAACTGCGTCTCCCGGGCAATCATGTCCAGCATGCCTTTCTTCAGGGTGAACGGCGCGTGCAGCAGCTTCTTCATGCGCAACGTCTTGCCCATACCGATCAACTGGCTGAACAGCTTGCCGACGTCTTCGCACAGTGCGTCATCTGATGTCAGCAGGCTGTAGTCGGTATAGAGACGTGCGTTGCCGGCGTGATAGTTACCGGTGCCCAAGTGCGCGTAACGGACAATCTCGCCGGCTTCGCGTCGCAGAATCAGCATCATCTTGGCGTGGGTCTTGTAGCCGACCACGCCGTAGATCACCACGGCGCCCGCTGCCTGCAAGCGGCTCGCCAGTTGCAGGTTCGACTCTTCGTCAAAACGCGCGCGCAGTTCGATGACGGCGGTCACTTCCTTGCCGTTGCGCGCGGCATCGACCAGCGCATCGACGATTTCGGAATTGGCGCCGCTGCGGTACAGCGTCTGCCGCACGGCGAGCACGTGGGGGTCTTTGGCCGCCTGACGCAGCAAATCGACCACCGGCGTGAAGGATTCAAACGGGTGCAGCAGCAGGATGTCCTGCTTGCTGATGACGTTGAAAATGTTTTCGCTGTTCTGCAGCAGCTTCGGAATCGCCGGGGTAAACGGCATGTACTGCAGCTCGGGATGGCTGTCCAGGCCGGTGATGCTGAACAACCGGGTCAGGTTCACCGGGCCATTGACCTGATACAGCTCGCTCTCGCTCAGATTGAACTGCTTGAGCAGGTAATCGGAGAGCGTTTTCGGGCAGGTGTCAGCCACCTCCAGACGCACCGCATCGCCATAGCGACGCGAGAAAAGCTCGCCGCGCAGTGCGCGTGCAAGGTCCTCCACGTCTTCGGAGTCGAGTGCCAGGTCGGCGTTTCGGGTCAGCCGGAACTGATAACAGCCCTTGACCTTCATGCCCTGGAACAGGTCATCGGCGTGGGCGTGGATCATCGACGACAAAAATACGTAGTTGTCGCCAGTGCCGCCTACGTCCTCCGGCACTTTGATGATGCGCGGCAACAGGCGCGGTGCCGGGATGATCGCCAGACCCGAGTCGCGGCCAAAGGCATCAATGCCTTCCAGCTCAACGATGAAGTTCAGCGACTTGTTCACCAGCAGCGGAAACGGGTGCGTCGGGTCCAGACCGATCGGGGTGATGATCGGCGCGATCTCGTCACGGAAATAACGGCGCACCCAGGCCTTGATCTTGGCGTTCCAGTTGCGACGGCGGATGAAGCGCACCTGGTGCTTTTCAAGCTCCGGCAAGAGGATGTCGTTAAGAATGGCGTACTGGCGATCCACGTGGCCGTGGACCAGTTCGCTGATGCGCGCCAGGGCCTGATGAGGCTGGAGCCCGTCAGCGCCGGCCTGTTCGCGGGCGAAGGTGATTTGCTTTTTGAGGCCGGCGACGCGAATTTCGAAGAACTCGTCCAGGTTACTGGAGAAAATCAGCAGAAACTTCAGCCGCTCAAGCAACGGGTAGGACTCGTCGAGCGCCTGTTCCAACACGCGGATGTTGAATTGCAGCTGCGAGAGCTCGCGATGAATATAGAGGCTGCTGTCATCCAGATTGGGCACCGCGATGGCATGCGGGGCGGGATGATGCGGTTCCAGCGCGGGGACCACTTCAATGGTCGGCTCGACCACGGCAGTGACTTCCGGGCTAAGGGGCTGTGGGTCAAGCTCGGCTGCGGCTTCGGTAGATCCTTCGTTGATCATGAATAATCCTGTAAGGAAATTGGCCTTGTGACAGTTGGGCCGCGCATACGGCCGAGGTCGAAATGCCGCTTGCGCCACAACAGTGGTGACGAACAGCGTGGGGCAACGGTCACGCCCAGGCGTGGCAGTTCTGAAAAATGCTTGCGGCATGACGCTGGGTTGCCCGGTGGGGCGATGGACATCAGGCCCGCTGCTATAAGCAGTTTGACTCTCCACGCTACGGATTTCTCCGCGACGTGCAACCCCGGCCCGCCGACATGTCGGGAGTATCTGCTCGGGCCAGCAGGATTTCCGAAGGGTGGAGATACCGCAATGAGGGCAAGCGCGACATTTATAAGCCGCGCTTATGACACTTCCATGACAGTTGTAATTGCCACGTAACGTTTGGGACACAAACGCCATCTTCGAGCGAAAAATCGCCATTGGACGTAGGAAACTTTAACGCCGTGACACATTTGCATACTTTCCTGAATGCCTTGGGCGCGTTAGGCTGCGCGTTCATTTCGCCAGCACCCAAATGATGCTCCAGCATTTTTTACAAGAATTTGGCTACTTCGCCCTTTTCCTCGGGACCTTTTTTGAAGGCGAGACCATTCTGGTGCTTGCCGGATTTCTCGCGTTCCGCGGATACATGGATATCAATCTGGTCGTGGTGGTTGCCTTTTTCGGCAGTTACGCCGGTGACCAGCTCTGGTATTTCATGGGGCGCAAGCATGGCCGCAAGCTCTTGGCCCGCAAGCCACGTTGGCAGTTGATGGGCGATCGCGCGTTGGAGCATATCCGGCGCCACCCTGATATTTGGGTGCTGAGCTTCCGCTTCGTCTATGGCCTGCGGACGGTCATGCCGGTTGCCATTGGCCTGTCCGGCTATCCACCGGGGCGCTACCTGTTGCTCAATGGCATTGGGGCTGCGGTATGGGCTGCGGCCCTCGGCGCGGCGGCCTATAAGTTTGGGGCCGTACTCGAAGGCCTGCTGGGCAACGTCAAGAAATACGAGCTGTGGGTGCTCGGCGCATTGCTGGTCATCGGTGTGCTGCTGTGGATTCGCCGGCGCATCAAAAATGCTCGTGTCGCCCGGGAAGCCAAGCTGGCCCTCACGGCCAATACCGAGGCCAAGAACACCCCGGACGAGTAACGCCAGCCGCACGCCGATGAATCCGGAGACATTCGCTGACAGCGTTGTCCTAGATTCATGACCTGTGATCAGCGCATGTCTGACCTGCCTACCGGTTCTTGTACGAGCCTGAGAGAGGAACACGCGAATGACCAAAAAAGTGGCCGTTATTCTTTCTGGTTGCGGCGTCTACGACGGCGCTGAAATTCACGAGAGCGTGCTCACCTTGCTGCGCCTCGACCAACGCGGCGCGGCGGTGAAGTGCTTTGCACCCAATATCCCTCAGCACCATGTCGTCAATCACCTGACCGGCGACGAAATGCCAGAGTCGCGCAACGTGCTCGTCGAATCAGCCCGCATCGCCCGGGGCGCCATTGAAGACATCCGCGAAGCAGACGTCACTGAATTCGATGCATTGATCATTCCTGGCGGCTTCGGTGCTGCGAAAAACCTGTCGGATTTTGCGACTCAAGGCGCCGGCTGCAAGGTTCAGGCTGAAGTCCTTGCGATGGCCGAAGCGTTCGCTGCGGCCGGAAAACCCGTCGGGCTCATCTGTGTATCGCCTGCGCTGGCCGCCAAAATCTATGGGCCGGGGGTGACCTGCACGATCGGCAACGACGCCGAGACCGCCGCAGCGATCACCCGAATGGGCGGCACCCACCAAGCGTGTGAGGTGACGGAAATCGTCGAAGACAAGGACCGTAAACTGGTGAGCACGCCGGCTTACATGGTCGCCACGTCCATCAGCGAAGCCGCATCCGGAATCAACAAGCTGGTGGACCGGGTTCTGGAGCTGGTGCAGGAAAACGAGGACCGCCTCAGCGCCTGATCCTGGAGGCGTGTTCGGTAACGCCGTTATCCGCCCACTCAAGGGAGGCTATTGTTCCCCGCTGCCACTGCGCGGGGTACTCACGGGCCAGCCGCGTCAGTATCCGGTCGAGGCAGTTGGCGAACGCCTGCTTTTCCCGCTCGCCATAAGCGCCCTGCCCGCCACCTGCCTGGCCTTGCTCGCGCAGATCCGTGAAGAGATTGCGCATCGCCAGGCGCTGCCCCATGTTCTGCGCATCGAACTCCTTCCCCCGTGGGTCCAGCGCTGCGACGCCCTTCTTCACCAGCCGATCAGCCAAGGGCACATCGCTACAGATCACCAGTTCGCCCGGCACAGCGTGCTCCACCAGATAATCATCCGCCGCATCCGGCCCGCTCGGCACAACGATCAACTTCACAAGGGTCAGGCTTGGCTTGATCTGGCTCTGCCCCGCCACCAGCACCACCTCAAACTTACGCTTTAGGGCGAATTTGATGACGAGGTCCTTGGCGGCCTTGGGGCAGGCGTCGGCATCGATCCAGACGCGCATTACACGGCTCCGATTCAGAAAGTGAGTTTATACAGCTGCGGCGCGGCGCTTCTCAACCAGACGGCTGCGGCCGTACAGCACCACAATCGCCAGCAGCGCTATAGCTTGAGCGCCAAGCGAATAGGCGTCGGCATGGATGCCCAGCCAATCGAAATCAAAGAACGGCACCGGACGGGTGCCGAAAATCCCGGCTTCCTGCAGCGCTTTAACGCCATGACCAGCAAACACCACCGACAGCGCACACAGCAGCGCTGCGTTGATACCGAAAAACAGGGTCAGTGGCAGCTTCGCAGAACCGCGAAGGATCACCCATGCCAATCCGACCAGCAGCACCAGCGCCGTGGCGCCGCCGGCCAATACCGCGTTGTGGCCCGCGGGCCCTGCCTGCAGCCACAGGGTTTCATAGAACAGAATGACTTCGAACAGCTCCCGATAGACCGAGAAGAACGCCAGCACGGCGAAGCCGAAACGGCCGCCACCGCCGACGAGACTGTTTTTGATGTAGTCCTGCCAGGCGGCGGCATGACGTCGGTCGTGCATCCACACACCCAGCCACAGCACCATGACGCTGGCAAACAGCGCCGTCGCGCCCTCCAGCAGTTCGCGCTGCGAACCGCTGACATCGATGACGTAGGCCGCTAGCGCCCATGTACCCAGTCCCGCCAACAACGCCAGCCCCCAGCCGACGTTGACGCTGCGCACTGCCGACTGCTGGCCGGTGTTGCGCAGAAACGCGAGGATGGCCGCGAGCACGAGAATCGCTTCCAAGCCTTCACGCAGCAAAATCAGCAGACCGGAGATGAAGCTCAATGAGGTGCTCAAGCCACTGCTGCCGAGCAATTGGGCAGACGCCTTGAGCTTGGCCTTGGCGTCAGCCAGCTTCTGCGCTGCCTGTTCGGCGGGCAGACCGTCCTGCAGCGACTGCCGGTAGGCCATAAGCGCTTTCTCGGTGTCCTTGCGAACGGTGGCATCAACGTTGTCCAGCGAGCTTTCGACCAGCTCGAAGCCCTCCAGGTATGCCGCGACGGACAGGTCATACGCTTGCTCGCGATCACCGGACTGGTAAGCGGTCAGGCTCTTGTCCAGAGTGGCGCTGGTGTAATCGAGCAGCTGCGCCGGGCCGCGTTGAACCTGGGGAGGCTGAGCACGCTGGGCACGGAAGCTTGCCGCGGCTTGCGGCCCTTCACTTGCGCTGACTTCAGCGGGGGTCTGTCGCGCCAGATCGGCGAGGTTGTAGGCTTTGTCCCGGCCGGTCGCGGCATCAGCGCTGAAGCCTGCGATGTAAGTGGCAACGTCCCAACGCTGGCGGTCATCCAGCTGGTCCGCAAATGCGGGCATCTCAGTGCCGTCAATGCCCAGTCCAAGGGTGGTGTAGATGTCGTAAAGACTCAGACGGTCGAGCCGTGCGGCGTCACGCAAGTTGGCCGGTGGCGGTGAAAGGCCGATCCCGGCAGGACCGTCCCCTGCCCCGGCATCGCCATGGCACACAGAGCAATGCTGCGCATACAGCGGCGCGCCACGCGCCGGATCCGGTGTGATGACCGGGGCCTGGCTGACTTCATACGCCACCGCCAACTTGGCGCCGAGCTGACGCGCCTGACGGGCCACCTGAGTACCGTCCTGCTTCTGATCGACGGCACTCACCAGCGCTGCAACGCCCTGCTCAAGCTCTGCCCGCTCTGCCTTGGCCGGCAGCGCGGCGATCATGCCCTGCAACGCCGCGAGAAACTCCGCCTGCTCGCGGTATTCGGCATCGTCGATGACCTTTCCGCCCGCGATCGTCGCCGGATAGTCAGCCCCCACGTAATCGAGCACATGCAACGCCTGCGCGGCGTCCTCGGCGGGCGCTGCGCACACACCGACGCTGAACAGGCTCAACAGCACGAGGCTCAGGCACGTCGAAAAGCGGGAGCGGAACATGGGGGTGGATCTCAAATAGGAATGCGAAGGGTTGCCATTGTTCATGTTAGTCGCTGAGGACTCAAGCGCTGCGTTCAGGCGAAGCAGGCAAGCTGAACTTCAAGCGTCGCCCTGTAAAATTGAGGGCAACCGAACCGGCCTTTTCCCGGCTGAAGCCGGTCCCACTAATGCGTCGTATGCATCCAGTGGGACCGGTTTTCGCTGGATCAGGCGCGATGCAAAGTGGCGAGAAATGCCGCTGCGCTGACGAACAATCCGGCGAACGTGCGGTTCATTCGGCGTTGCTGTTTGTGGGTTTTGAGTAAGCGGAGCACTTTTGAGGCCAGGCCGGTGTAGCCGGCCATAACGATCAAGTCCACGCAGACCATGGTCGCGGCGATGATCAGGTATTGCGGCAGCAGCGGCAGGTGCGTGTCGATGAACTGCGGCAGGATCGCCAGAATGAACACCAGCGCCTTGGGGTTGCTGATGTTCACCAGAAAGCCGCGGGCCATGAGCACAAGCGGCCTGCCCACCGGGCGCACAGCCGACTCATCCGCCAGATCGCTCGGCAGCGCACGCCATTGCTTGATGCCCAGATAAACCAGGTAAGCGACGCCAAACCATTTGATCAGGGTGAACGCCAATGCCGAAGTGGCCAGCACTGCGCCAAGCCCGGCGGCGACCACAGCGATCTGCACAACCAGGGCGACCTGCAGGCCCAGCGCATTCCAGTAGCCGCGCCAGAACCCGTATTGCAGACCGCTGGACATCGAGGCGATGGCGCCGGCGCCCGGAGACAGGCTGATAACCCAACAAGCGGCGAAGAACGCAAACCATGTTTCAAGCGACATTGCGCACCTCTGTCAGGAAAAACTTTGTCTAACCTAGTGTTTCCGGGCCTTTGAAAGCCAGTCATTTCTGACTGTTTCAGCAACTTGGCACATAGCTGTTCCGGTCGATCAGCGTTTCACGGCTAACGCAGGCGACGCCGTCAGGACAACGCTTCCAGCTCCGCCTGCATCGATTCCAGGAGTTCCAGTGCTTCCATCCACGCTTCTTCGAGCTCGGACTCGCGGGATTTCAGCTTGGCCTGGTCGGCCAGCAGGTCACGCAATTTGTCTTTGTTGGCCGCTTCGTAGACACCACTGTCGCCCAGGGCCGCTTCGATCTTCGCCAGTTTCTCGTGCACGGTGCCAAGCTCTTTCTCAAGCTTGTCAGCTTCGCGCTTGTGCGGAGCGAGTTGTTGGCGCAATGCGGCAGCCTGCTGACGCTGGGCTTTTTTGTCGGTCTTGTCGACGTTGACTGGCGTATTGCTCGTCGGCGCATTGCGCAGGCGGTAGTCCACCAGCCAGCGCGCATAGTCGTCCAGATCGCCATCGAACTCCTGAACCAGGCCATCGGCGACGAGGAGAAAGTTGTCCGTCGTGCTCTTGAGCAAATGGCGATCGTGTGAGACCACCAACACCGCACCACTGAATTCCTGCAGCGCCATGGTCAGGGCCAGGCGCATTTCCAGATCCAGGTGGTTGGTCGGTTCGTCGAGCAGCAGCAGATTGGGCTTGTCCCAGGCAATCAGGGCCAACGCCAGGCGCGCCTTCTCGCCGCCGGAGAAATTCAGCACCGGCTCGTCGAGACGCGCACCGCGGAAGTCAAAACCGCCGAGGAAGTCCCGCAGCGCCTGTTCGCGCTCAACGGGCGCGATACGTTGCAGGTGCAGCAACGGACTGGCTTTAGCGTCCAGGGAATCAAGCTGATGTTGCGCGAAGTAGCCGACTACCGTGTTTTCGCCACGCACCATGCGTCCGCTCAACGGTTCGAGCTCACCCGCGAGGTTTTTGATCAGCGTGGATTTACCGGCGCCGTTGGGCCCCAAAAGACCAATGCGGGCGCCCGGCGTCAGCTGCAATTTTACTTTTTGCAGGATGGCCTTGTCGCCATAGCCCAATCGCGCATCAGACAAATCCATCAGCGGACTGGAGATTTTGGTCGATTCGCGGAAGGTGAAGTCGAACGGGGAATCGACGTGTGCCGCCGACAGTTCTTCCATCCGCTCGAGCGCCTTGATCCGGCTCTGGGCCTGCTTGGCCTTGGTGGCCTGAGCCTTGAAGCGCGTGATGAATTTCTCCATGTGCGCGCGCTGGGCCTGTTGCTTGTCATAGGCCTGCTGTTGCTGGGCCAGGCGCTCGGCACGAGCACGTTCGAACGCGCTGTAACCGCCACGGTAAAGCGTGATCTTTTTCTGCTCGACATGGGCAACATGATCCACCACCGCATCGAGAAAATCGCGGTCGTGGGAGATCAGCAGCAGCGTGCCCTGATAACTTTTCAGCCAGTCTTCGAGCCAGAGAATGGCGTCGAGGTCCAGGTGGTTGGTCGGCTCATCGAGCAACAGCAAGTCCGAAGGACACATCAAGGCCTGCGCCAGGTTCAGACGCATCCGCCATCCGCCTGAAAAATCGCTGACCTGACGCTCCATCTGCTCGTTGGTGAACCCCAGCCCTGCCAGCAGTTTGCGCGCCCGTGCATCGGCGGTGTAACCGTCGGCACTGTCGAGCTCGGAGTGCAGACGCGCCTGCGCCGCACCGTCCTGGGCCGCCTCGGCAGCGGCGAGGTCGTGCTGCACCTGACGCAAGCGCAGATCGCCGTCGAGCACGTAGTCCACTGCCAGGCGATCGAGGGTATCGACTTCCTGGCGCATGTGCGCGATGCGCCAATCGGCGGGCAGCAGGCAATCGCCGTTATCGGGGGTCAGTTCCCCCCGCAGCAGCGCAAACAGGCTGGATTTACCGGCGCCGTTCGCGCCGATCAGGCCGGCTTTCTGGCCGGCGTGCAGGGTCAGCTCGGCGTCTTCTAGCAGACGTTGCGGACCACGCTGTAAGGTAAGGCTTTGAAGTCTGATCATAATGGCGGCGGAGTCTACCAGCTTCGCCCAAAACAGGTAGATGACGATGCTTTCGGACCTTTGGAGTTTCACCCTGGATTTCTATGCCCGCCCAGGCGTCGAGCAGGCGTGTCTGACGCTGCAAACCAACGGCGCCAATGTCTGTGCGCTGCTGTGCGGCGTCTGGATGGACCGGCGCGGTGTGCAGTTCGACCCGCAGCGGGCGCAACAAATCGGACAATTGGCCGACCCCTGGCACGAGCAGGTAGTAGGACCGTTGCGGGATGTACGGACACGCTGGAAGGCAGGCGCAGTAATTGACGAAGAACTGACGGCGTTACGCGACAGGCTGAAAACACTGGAGCTTGATGCCGAGCGCGAGCTGCTGGTAAGGCTGCAACGGCTCACCAAAGACTGGCCGGAGCGAGATGCCCAACCGACCGGTGTGTGGCTGGAGGCGCTGGCGGGAGGTGCGGCACAGGCCAGTCCCGACGCGCTGCAGATTTTGCTTCGCGCCGGGACCGATATTGCTTAGGACGCGCTGGTCGGTGTCGAATCAGCGGCTTGCGCAGCGGGAGCGACTGGCGCAGCAACGGCGGCCGGAGCAGCAGGCGCAGTGGCGGCTGGCTTGGCAGCAGCCTTAGCGGCCGGCTTTGCAGCGGTTTTTGGGGCGACTGGCTTGGCAGACGCCGCTTTGGCGACAGACTTGGCTACCGGGTTCGCTTTGGCGGCAGGCTTGGCAGCGGCAGCGGACGCGGGTTTGGCGGCAGGCGCTTTAGCCGGCGCAGGTTTGACAGCGCCCTTCACAGCTACTGGTTTGGCAGCAGCTGTCTTGGCAGCCGGCTTGACAGCGGATTTCGCAGCAGCCGCAGTTTTAGCCGCAGGCTTACTGGCGGCACTGGCCGCTGGCTTGGCAGCAGGTGCCTTGCTCGCAGCAGGCTTGGCGACGGTTTTGGCGGTCACTTTGGCGACGGTTTTCTCAGCAACCGCTTTCACTGGGAGCTTAGCGGCCGGCTTGGCCGCCGGGGCCTTGGGCGCGACTTTCGCAGGTGCATTGGCAGCCACTGCCTTGGCGACCGGCTTGGCAGCGGCTGGAACCGGGGCTTTTGCCGCACGGTCGTTCAATGCCTTGCCGACGGCTTCTTTTACGCGGCCGATGCCCTGTGCCAGCTTCAGGGTTTCCTGAGCATCACGCTTGAGGCTGAGGATGTAGCTACGGGTTTCAGTCTGACGATCTTTCAAAGCGTCGAGTAACGACTCAAGCTCAGCCACGCTGTCTTTGGCCTTGCCTTGCGCCTTGGCCTTACCGGCGGCAGCAGCGTCCTGCAATTTGATGCGCGACTTGTGCAGTTTTTCCTGCGCCTTGCCACGTTGTTTCTCGAGTTTGGCGAGCAGTTTTTCCGCATCAGCCAGTGCTTGAGAGCAGGCGTTTTCGAGATGTTCGAGCAGGCTGCCCGACAGCTGTTGAAGCAAATGCAACGGAGTGTTTACTGGCTTCTTGGTGGCCGACATGACTTACCTCCTGGCTGATTTGAGTGCGGCCATACTAGACCTCCGCCCGCACCGCCGCTAGGGCATCGTGACACTACAATCCTTGCGCTCAGGCAAGACGCCGAAAAACGCGGCAATAGCCGTCACGCTCGGCCCTCAGCGCTGGCATAATCGCCCACTTCCCAGGCCGGAGAGCATTCATGTCGCGCTACCTGTTTTTGTCGTTGTTCCTCTTGGTACCCCTCGCTCATGCGGCCGATGCTCCGGCGTCCGACACCACCCACGACCTTTCCTACAGCCTTGGGGCAAGCCTGGGGGAGCGTCTGCGCCAGGAAGCACCCGATTTGCAGCTGCCCGCCCTGCTTGAGGGATTGCAGTCGGCGTATCAAGGCAAGCCGCTGGCTATCAAACAGGAGCGCATGGAGCAGATTCTCAGCGACCACGATGCAGCCCTCGCCCAGGCTGAAAACTCCGGCCAGACCGAGCCGCAAACTGAGGCGGCATTGAAGGACGAGCGCAAGTTCATGGACGCGGAGAAGGCCAAGCCGGGGGTACGCCAATTGGCGGACGGCATCCTGATGACCGAGCTGACGCCTGGCAACGGCGCTAAACCGGACATCAATGGCCGCGTACAAGTGAAGTACGTGGGACGTCTGCCTGATGGCACGATCTTCGATCAGAGCAAACAGCCTCAGTGGTTCCGTCTGGACAGCGTCATTGCTGGCTGGACCACCGCCCTGGCCGACATGCCTGTCGGTGCAAAATGGCGGCTAGTCATCCCTTCGGCTCAAGCGTACGGCGCAGAAGGCGCGGGTGATCTGATTGATCCATACACGCCGCTGGTGTTTGAAATCGAACTGCTCGGCGTGTCGCAATAACGCCGGCGGCGATCTGAGCCGGGGCGCGACAGACAAAAAAAAGGGTGCCTGAGGCACCCTTTTTTTACATCAACAGCCGTCTTAGGCCTTCTCTTCAACCTGTTCCTTGTGCGCGTTGTGCAGCACTTCGATCAGGCAGTCTTCCAGCTCAAAACGTTCGTGCAGCAAACCGCCCAGTTCCTTGAATTTCTCGTCGACACACTTGCCTTCATCGCAGAGATCGTTGAACGCCAGCAGCTTTTCAGTGATGACATCGATTCGAGGGTAGAGCGTGTCAGCCAGTTCAAGCCCGCGCTGATTGTTGAACGCCTTGGCCTCACTGGTCAGTTGTTCGTAGATTTCAAAATGACCGGCTGACACGTAGTCAACCAGGGTGCCGCAGAAGTCCTGCAAGGGCTCGCGCTTCTCAGAGAACGTTCCCGGCTCTGCACCCAGAGCGTCGTAAGCCTTGATCAGCTCGTTGCGCTCAAGCAACCAGCGGTCAATCAGCTTGTGAACCCCACCCCAGCGTTCCTGAGCGTTCTGACAACTTTCCAGCATGATGTTCTCTCTTCCCTTCAGGGGCATGCTGCTTCAGGCGTTCCGATCCGGCCCGAGCTTGTCGTGACCGGCGTAAAGGAGCGTCGACAGCAGCATTGATCCGATGATGCGTGCGGCCCAGATTATGCCCGCATGACTAGCCCATCAAGGTACGCATGGGAGAAAGTTCATACAAGTGTTTAATCCGACGTCCCCACATCCATTGATCTGGATCGACGAAACTCGATAAAAAGGTAATACAGCGCGAACAGGCACAAGCCGGAGAATGCCAGCAAGCTCCACTCCGGCAAGCTGATGCCGAAGAGAGACCAGTTGATCTCGGAGCATCCTGCGCTCCCTGCCAGCACCATGGTCATGACCTTGATGAAGGACTGCGTTTGCATCAGGTAGTGAAGGTTTTCAATGCAGGCGGCCATGTTCTCCGGCGGCGAAGCCTGCAACCAGACCTGGCGTGCCGCGACGCTCGCCCCCAACACCGCAAGCAGTAAAAGAATGCCTGCGTATACCCGCCAGCCAGACTTGCCGGGCGCATGCAGCGCGGCGAGCAGGCAGACCCCTGCCGATAACGCCATGAACACACGCTGAAGCAGACACATCGCGCATGGCGCTGCATCGATCACAGGGCCGAGATAAATCGTCGCCCCCACAATTGATGCGCAGGCCAGAAACGCCAAAGAGAACAAGGAGCGCGTACGAGCCAGCTGCATGGAAAATCCGTAACAAAGACGAAGGCGGCTACGGTAGAGGAAAGCGCGCGTCGCTTTCAAGGCACCCAACGGAGGATATTTCTTTGTTGATGTAGGTAAATCCTGACGCCGCGCATAAGAGGTTATACGGGTAGTTCAAAGATCCCACCAACAAGCCACACGAAGCGCAGAAAGGTCCTACATAAATCAACGAATCAGACACTGAAAAGGCCCGCAATCGGGCCTCTTCAGTTGGCGCCTGAGTTCAGGCTAAACGCGAGTCAGTGCAGGCAAGGGCCGGGCGAGCAAACGCTCGTCCAGCAAACCCAGACCTTCCTGAAACAGCTGATTGCTTCGATCGGTCTCGCCCAGTTGCGCGAGCAAACGCGCCAGCTCGGCACACGCCTCCGGGTTGCGCTGCAACCTCAGGCTGGACTCAAGGTAATCACGCGCTTTGCCCCATAAGCTGCTTTGCAGGCACAGACGGCCCAGGGTCAGCAGCAGGCCAGGATCATCGGTGTGACTCTTCAACCAACTTTCGGCGGTCTGCAGCTGTTTGGCAGGGTCGGCGCCACGTACCAACCCGTACAACCGGGCCAGATGGGTGTTGTAATCACGTTTCATGGCCGTGCGCAGAACTTCCTCTGCCTGGACATCGGCGCCCAGACGGCGAAGCTGCTCGGCATAGGCCAGCACCAGCGCTGGTTCCTGGCGCTGAGCCGAGGTCAATTGCTGCCATGCGTTGTCCAGAGAAGGCAAGCCGGCGGCTACAGCATCGCTGGTTGATTCGCGATGGGCTGCCAGCGAGAGATTTTCGCCCCAGGCACGCCTTTCCAGCTCAGCCAGTTCTTGCGCTGGCAGCACCTTGTCCTTGCGCAGCTCGGGCATCATGCGAATCAACTCAGCCCACTCACCGCGCTCGCGGTACAGGCGTTGCAGCTGTCGCAATACCTGCGGGTTATGCGGATGACGCTCTTGCATGGCCTGCAGAGTCACCAGCGCGCCGTCGAGGTCGCCACGGTCTACCTGCAACTGCGCGTGACTCAGCGCAATGGCCAGTTCGGCGTGGGGCTGACGTTCCAGCGCACGTTCAAGCAGGTTATCGCTTTCCTCGTAACGGCCCTGCTCGTTCGCTGCGCGAGCCGCACCAAGGTAGTACAGCAGTGGCTGACGTTCCGCCTCGGCGGCGCGATGCAGGTTTCGCTGCGCACTGGCCCAGCGGCCTTCGGCGAGGTCCATCTGCCCCTGCTCAATCGCGCTCTGTACACGACGGCTTCGGTTACGACGGGACCAAGGGTTGACCACGCCGCCTGACGTCGTCAGCAACGTAATAACCACCCGCACCAGCCACAGGATGAACAGGATGGCGACCAGCAATGCCAGCGCTGCCCAGATGCTGGATTCGTAGCGAAACGTGTCGTAGGAAATCAGCACGTAGCCCGCATGACGAGAGATCGCGACGCCTATCAGCGCCGCGGCGACCACCAGCACGAAGAGGATCACGTACGCCCGCTTCATGGCTGTTTCTCCGGCTGCGCCTCATCAGTGCGTTTCTCCAGCGCGCCGCCAACCGGCGTGTGACGCTGCTCGAGATAAGCCTGAACCGCAGCCAGACTTTGAGTCAGATCAGGGGTCGCCACCGAAACCGGCTGTTTGCCCAGCTCATCCAGGCGCTGGCCGAGCGCTTTGCTCTGAGGGTTGTCGCGATTGAAATTGCTATCCAGGACACTGCGCGCTTCAGCCATGGCCTTTTCATAGACCGCCGCCTGACCGTTAAGCGCAGCCCATTGCGCCTGCTCGATCGCCAGGCTCAGGGCGAGACGGACCTGCGTCAGGCTCTGTCCTGCCAGCAGAGGACGAATATTTTTGTCTGCATGGAAGTCGATGCGTACGAACTGAGAGATCTTCTCCCACCATTTGGCCCAATAACTGGTGTCGCTGCCATCGGTCAAGCCGAACAGCGAGTCACCCTTGTCCGTGTATTCCGGCGCCAACTCGTTTAGCTGCGCGACCTGGTCACGCACCGCTGCCAGTTGCAGGAACAAGCCGGTGCGATCCGGCTGGTCCACGCTGCGCAACGCGGTCAGACTTTTCGCCAGTTGTTCGCGGGCGGCGAATGCGCCGGGATCGTCCTGCTCGCGGAGAATCTCGTCAGCCCCCTGGACCAGCGCTGCGGCGCTGTTGATGTCTTGCAGCGCGGACAGCCTGAGGCTAGCCAGGCGCAGCAAATGCTCGGCCTCGGCAAGGCGCCAATCCTTGCGGCTGGCGCCAAGCACCGTTTCTACACGCTGGCTCAGGCGCTGTTGATCACCCTGCAACTGCGTCACCAGACGACGGCGATCTTCCAGCTCTTGCGCAGGAGGTAATTGCGCCAGACGCGCTGCGATTTGCTGCTCGCTCTGTTTGAGCGCCTGGGTCTGCGAACCGATGTCCTGCAACTGTCCCGACTGTTCCTGATGACCGGCCTGCATGGCGCGCAGTTGCCAAACGCTCCAGCCGCCAACGGCAACGCCCGCAGCGCCCAATAACAGGGCCAGGATGGCGAGCCCGTTGCTGCTTCGGCGATTGGACGGCTCTTTGTACGCTGGATCCGGCAAGGGCTCGGTTTTCGCCAGTACCGGTTCAACGTCATCTTTTGGCAAGAGTGTTTCGCTCACGTATCCATCCTTTGCATTTTCGGCGTCGCGTAATCCGACTGGTCGACCATTAAACCTGCGAGACAGGCGCGGGGTGTTCGCGCAGTGCAGCCAACAGGGACGCGGCGCTGGCGCCACGGCAGTCCACTACGGTAAGAGACCCGGCAGCATGCGCCATTTCGGCGACCCGCGGGCTTGGTACAAATAACGGCATCTGCGCCAGCGTAGGCCACGCGTCGCCTGCCAACTCACGCAAATGCTCAAAACCCTGCCCACTGCTGACCACCAGCCCATTCAACCGTTCCGCTTTGACGGTGTCAGGCAGCGCAAAAGCCGGGTATTGCGGCAGGCGGCGGCGATACAGTGGCAGGTAATCGACAACAGCACCGCGCTCACGCAAACGCTCGGCCAGCAGCTCTCGTCCGTCTTCGCCACGCATGATCAGCACTTTAGGGTCGTAGCCCGAAAGGGCCTGTTGAAGCTGCGGTAGATGCAGCAGCGCTTCGCTGTCGTCGCCGTGATCGGGGAAGAACACGTTCAGGCCATAATCATCGAGGATCTGCGCAGTCGCAGCGCCGACGGTAAACCATTTCTGCATCGGCGGTTGTGGCCAGACTTCATCGAGCATTGCCAGGCCAAGGCGCGCCGCCGGCTTGCTGACCACGATAACGGCGCAATACGCAGCGAGGTCGTAAATGATCGAGCGGGCCGTTTCTGAAACCGGCAGCGGCTCTATCTCCAGCAGCGGCATGCTGGCGCTGTGCACGCCGATCTCAGCCAGCGTCTGCGCAAGGGCCTGCGATTCTTCAGCGGGGCGCGTGAGCAGCAAACGCCAGGCGTTCACTCGTCCTCTGCCTCGCCGTACACCGCTTTGAGAATCTTGGCAGCACCTTGAGCCAGCAGCGCTTCTGCCACTTGTACGCCCAACGCTTGAGCGTCCACGTATGGGGCACGCGCCTCAGCGTGCAGCAGCACGGCGCCGGAAGGATCGCCCACGAGGCCGCGCAACCAGAGCTGCTCGCCTTCCAATACCGCGTAACAGGCGATGGGCACCTGACAACCGCCGTTGAGGTGCTTGTTGAGCGCGCGCTCAGCCGTGACCCTCATGGCCGTGTCGTCATGGTGCAGCGGAGCCAGCAAGGCGTGGAGTTCTATGTCGACACTGCGGCATTCAATGCCGACCGCGCCCTGGCCCCCGGCAGGCAAGCTGTGGTCGATGCTGATGGGCGCGGTAATGCGGTCTTCGAAGCCCAGACGGATCAGGCCGGCGGCGGCAAGGATGATCGCGTCGTACTCACCCGCATCCAGCTTGGCAAGACGCGTGTTGACGTTGCCCCGTAGAAACTGGATGCGCAGATCAGGACGACGCGCCAGCAACTGAGCCTGGCGACGCAGGCTAGACGTACCGACCACAGCGCCGGCCGGCAACTCATCGAGACTGGCGTAGGTATTGGAGACGAAGGCATCGCGAGGGTCTTCGCGCTCGCAGATGCAGAACAGGCCAAGCCCTTGAGGGAAATCCATTGGCACGTCTTTCATCGAATGAACGGCGATATCGGCTTCGTGTTCGATCAGAGCTGTTTCCAGCTCCTTGACGAACAGACCCTTGCCGCCGATCTTGGAAAGCGGCGAGTCCAGCAGCTTGTCGCCACGACTGACCATCGGCACCAGCGTCACGATAAGGCCGGGATGTGCCTGTTCCAGGCGGGCCTTGACGTACTCCGCCTGCCAGAGGGCCAGGGCACTTTTGCGGGTGGCGATGCGGATTTCGCGAGAAGACATGAACCGGTCCGTACTGAGTAAATGCGGCGAATAATAACAGCTCAGCCTGATCGGGCCGAATGACTGTATTCAATGTGCGCGCATCATTATCTCAATCAACACACGGGCGCCATGCGACGGCGTGTCGCCTGCATCGCACGGCATGCCTCTGGCAGCAGCTGCTTACAACTGCTGCATCATTTTGCGCACGCCGGCAACGTGCCGACGGCTCACAATCAGCGCATCACCGTTGAGCCCTTTGAGGAACAACTGGAAGTGGCCCAGCGGCGTACGCTGAAGGCGTTCGATGCGTTCCCGGGCGACCAGCGCATTACGGTGAATACGCACGAACCGGTCGCCGAACTCATCTTCCAGGGCTTTAAGCGGCTCATCCAACAACACTTCGCCGCCTTCGTGGCGCAGGGTCACGTATTTGTGATCGGCGATGAAATAGATCACCTCGGCCAGCGGTATCAGCTCAATGCCCTTTCGGGTGCGCGCGCTGATATGGCTGCGCGGACCGGCACCGCTTTCGGCAGCAGGCCGGGTCATCGCCGCCAGTTGCACCCGGTTGGGCCGCTCGGCCTTGCGCAATGCCTCGAGCAGATGCTCGGGCCGCACCGGTTTGACGAGGTAACCAACGGCGCTGACCTGAAACGCTTCAAGCGCAAATTCATCATGGGCCGTGCAAAACACGACAGCAGGCGGGGTGTCGCGCTCGCACAGTTTTGCCGCGACCTGAAGTCCATCCAGGCCAGGCATGCGGATATCCAGCAATACCACGTCAGGCTTCAGATTTTCGATCAGCTGCAAAGCTTCTTCGCCATTGGTGGCGCTGGGTTCCAGAACCTTGTAGCCCTCGAGCTCGCTTACCATACGGCTCAGGCGGTCTCGGGCTAGTGGTTCGTCATCAACGATCAGGACATTCATATTGCTCTGGCTTCCTGCGTGAGTCTCGCACAAGGATAGCGTAGACAGGTGAAGTGACGACCGTCTCGACGCTCCACGCTCAGACTGGCGAGAGGACCGAAAAGTGCCGTGATTCGCGCGCCGATGTTTGCCAAGGCCTGCTGAGTGCCGCTTGGGTTTTGCCGTGAGGCGACCTCATCGTAAGGATTGCTGACGCGCAATATAAATACTCCCCGTTCGTACTCCGCCTCAACTCTGACCACGCCGCCTTCAACACGGGGCGCGATGCCGTAAATCAACGCGTTTTCAAGTAATGGCTGCAAGGTTAGCTGGGGAATCGGCAAATCGTCGGGAATTGCACTTACTGCCCAGTCCAACTGTAGACGCTCGCCAAGTCGATATTGCTCAATCGATAAATAGCGTTTTGCCAACTCAAGCTCTTCGCGCCATGTTGTGAGGCTGCCGGGCCTGCCTAGACTGGCGCGAAACAGGTCCGAAAGATCAAGCACGGCCTGCTCCGCCTTGACCGGGTCGCTGGTGACCAGGCTGGCGATGCTGTTGAGTGTATTGAACAGAAAATGCGGGCGGATACGCGCTTGCAGGGACTCGATCCTGGCCTGAAGTTCGGCCTGCTGCTGCTTGCGCCACTGACTCTGCAGATAAAAGTAGCGCAGCATCAGAGCGGACATGATCAAGGCAATCAGCGCATAGCGCAGGTACCGTTCGACGATGCCATCGAACGAGGTCGGGGGATTCACCTGATAGTAGTCCGTCACGGCAGTACACAGCAGCGTTACCGCCACCACCAACAGGCAACCGACGCTGCCGGCCACACCCGCACGCAAGCGCGCCAGCCAGGGGCGCAAGCCACACAGCAGCGCGGCGGAAAGCAGCACGATCCACTGCACGAAAAGAGAAATCAGCGCCAGCCGCACCCAGTCGAAATCCGGCCGCATGGGTTCGATGAGCACGAGCACGAACACCAGCAGTTCGGCCAGCACCACCAGCATCAGCAGCGCCTGGGGCAGACACAGTTCCGGGAGGAAAAACTCTTTGCCGGGCGCACTGCTCTGACCCGGTTGTTTGCGCTCGTTTTGCATGGCCGCCAGTCTCTTCGCTCATACCGTCGCGGGCAAGCCGCCGGGGATAAATAACCGGCAATCCTGTTATCATCGCCCGCGTCTTTAGAATCGGCTGACGCCGATTTTTCATCAGCTTCAGTCACCAGCACAGCAGCGAGCGAATCATGAGCACCGACAAGACCAACCAGTCCTGGGGCGGCCGCTTCAGTGAACCCGTCGACGCCTTCGTCGCACGCTTCACCGCCTCCGTCACCTTCGATCAGCGCCTTTATCGCCACGACATCATGGGCTCTGTCGCCCACGCCACGATGCTGGCCAAGGTCGGTGTGCTGACCGACGCCGAGCGCGACACCATCATCGACGGGCTGAAGATCATCCAGGGCGAGATCGAAGCCGGCACGTTCGACTGGCGCGTTGACCTCGAAGACGTGCACATGAATATCGAAGCGCGCCTGACCGACCGCATCGGCGTCACCGGTAAAAAGCTGCACACCGGGCGCAGCCGCAACGACCAGGTCGCCACCGACATCCGTCTCTGGCTGCGTGACGAAATCGACCTGATTCTGGCTGAGATCACTCGCCTGCAGGAAGGTCTGCTGGGGCTGGCCGAACGCGAAGCCGACACCATCATGCCGGGTTTCACTCACCTGCAAACCGCACAACCGGTGACGTTCGGCCACCACATGCTGGCGTGGTTTGAAATGCTCAGCCGTGATTACGAACGCCTGGTCGACTGCCGCAAGCGCACCAATCGCATGCCGTTGGGCAGCGCCGCGTTGGCCGGCACGACCTACCCGATCGACCGTGAACTGACCTGCCAACTGCTGGGTTTCGAAGCGGTCGGTGGCAACTCGCTGGACAGCGTTTCCGATCGTGACTTCGCCATCGAGTTTTGCTCCGCAGCGAGCATTGCGATGATGCACTTGTCGCGTTTCTCCGAAGAGCTGGTGCTGTGGACCAGCGCGCAATTTCAGTTCATCGACCTGCCCGACCGCTTCTGCACCGGCAGCTCGATCATGCCGCAAAAGAAAAACCCTGATGTGCCCGAGCTCGTCCGTGGCAAAAGCGGCCGGGTATTCGGCGCCTTGATGGGGCTGTTGACCTTGATGAAGGGCCAGCCACTGGCTTACAACAAGGACAATCAGGAAGACAAGGAGCCCCTGTTCGATGCCGCCGACACGCTGCGCGACTCGCTACGTGCCTTTGCCGACATGATCCCGGCGATCAAACCGAAGACGGCGATCATGCGCGAAGCCGCACTGCGCGGTTTCTCCACCGCCACCGACCTCGCCGACTACCTGGTCCGGCGCGGCCTGCCATTCCGTGATTGCCACGAGATCGTCGGTCACGCGGTGAAGTATGGCGTCGAGACCGGCAAGGACTTGGCCGAGATGACGCTGGAGGAGCTGAGCCAGTTCAGTGACCAGATCGAACAGGATGTATTTGCGGTGCTCACGCTCGAAGGTTCGGTCAATGCCCGCAACCACGTTGGCGGTACGGCGCCGGAGCAGGTCAAGGCGGCGGTCGTGCGTGGTCAGCGTTTGCTCGCCACCCGCTAAGCACATCAAAGGGATCGTCCGGTGCGGGCGATCCCATTCAATTGGCAGGACATCGAGAACGACATGAGCGACCACATCGAAAACGACGAAGAAGAGTTTGCTGAAGCGACGCTGATTGAGGCCATCGAGAATCAAATCGAAAGCGACAACCCGCCAGCGGCCAGGGCCACGTTCAACAAGCTCACGCTGGTGGGTGTCGAGCGTGACGAGATTTTGCAGATGATGGCGCACATCCTGGCTTTAGAGATCGACGGGATCCTGGCTGAAGATCGCCCATTCAATACCGTCTGGTACGAGGCGGCGCTGCGTGCGTTGCCCGACATGCCGCCCGGCGTGCGACTGTCTGAAGAAGAGTAAAGCCAGGCTACGATGCCGGTCCTCGACCTGACCTGACGACCGGCCAGATACTTTCTGCAAAACCCCCAGACGCTAACTACACTCCAACAGCCTCGCTGCCGCATGGCGACGGGGCCGTCACGCCTGCGATTCCGGTCGCGGTGTATCCACTGGAAAAAGTCTGGAGCACCTATGTCCTTTACCCCTGAATTGGTTGCCGAGCTGGAAATCCTGTCACTGTTCAATCTGAGCAACACCAAAGAGGGTCTGAAAGTCCACCTTCACTCTGCGGCACCTTCGGCCGTCGCGGCCGCTCAACGACTCTTCGATAAAGGCCTGACCACGCAAAAGGACGGGGGCTACCTGACCAGCCTGGGGCTGGATGCCGCCGACCACGCCCAATCGCTGTTGATTATTCTCGCCACGAGCCAGGAAGCTGCCTGATTTCGTCTCTCGCGAAACCTTTGCCTGGCCGCATCAAATAAAGGTTTCGCGAATCCTCCATTTCGACGATGCTGCGCCGATAAAATAATGGCGCCATAAAAAAGACGTGCCGTTGAGCCGTATCGGCCTGACGCCCTGCTGTCTTGATTATCGCTACAACCCCCACCTTATGCAGTGCCGCCCGCCGGCCACGAGTCGCGATGACGCGAAGTTCCGAAATTCGCCCGGATCTGGATGAGGGCATTGATCGCAAGGTCCTCGCTCAATTACGCAGCCGTTTTCTGGCCCTGAGCAAGAGCCGGCTGGCGCGCGCTTACGAAGGTCTGTCGACGCGCCAGCAAAGCGTGCTCTCGTTGCTTCCGTTGTTCTTCCACGTGAACCACCCGCTGCTGCCAGGCTATGTGTCGGGCTCGACCCCCGCTGGCGTCTCCCACTACGAGCCTGACGCCCAGGCCCTTGCTGAGGCGCAGCGCCTGACGCGGTCGTTTTCCTACAAACCGCGCCGGGTGAATCCACCGCAGCCCATTCATGGCATTTTCCTGATGGGCAGCCTGGGTACGCTCGCCCAAGCCGACCAGAGCGACATGGACGTATGGATCTGCCACGACCCGCTGCTGTCGGCAGACGAGATCCAGGAACTGCGCAAGAAATGCCAGTCGCTCGAAAGCTGGGCGGCAAGCATGGGCGCCGAGGCGCACTTCTTCCTCGTCGACCCGGAGCGCTTCGTCCTCGGCGAGCGCGACGCGCAACTGAGCGGCGAGGACTGCGGCACGACCCAGCACTATTTGCTCCTCGATGAGTTTTATCGCACCGCCATCTGGCTGGCAGGGCGCACCCCGATGTGGTGGCTGGTGCCGGTCTATGAGGAAACGCGCTACGCCGAGTTCACCCACACCCTGCTGTCGAAGCGGTTCATTCGTGCGGACGAGGTGCTGGACCTTGGCAACATGTCGCACATCCCGCCGGGGGAATTCATCGGTGCCGGGCTGTGGCAGCTGTTCAAGGGCATTGAATCGCCCTACAAGTCGGTGCTCAAGCTGCTGCTCACTGAGGTGTATGCCAGCGAGCATCCCCATGTGCAGTGCCTGAGCATGCGCTTCAAGAAAGCCGTTTTCGCCAACCGCGTAGACCTCGACGAGCTGGACCCGTACGTGATGGTGTACCGGCGCATCGAGGAATACTTGCTGGCGAGGGGCGAACCGGAGCGACTCGAGCTGGTACGCCGCAGTCTGTACCTGAAGGTGAACAAGAAACTCACGGGCGCCACGCGCCACCGCAGTAGCGGCTGGCAACGCCTGCTGCTGGAGCGGCTGGTCAAAGAGTGGCACTGGGACGAGCGTCAACTGGCGCTGCTCGACAGCCGCAGCCAGTGGAAAGTGCGCCAGGTCGCCAGCGAGCGCCGCGCGCTGGTCGGCGAGCTTAACTTCAGTTACCGCTTTTTGACCCAGTTCGCGCGCGCGCAAAAGGCCGTCAACTCGATCAATAAGCGCGACCTCAATGTGCTCGGGCGCCGTCTGTATGCAGCGTTCGAACGCAAATCGGGCAAAGTGGAATTTCTCAATCCGGGCATCGCACCAGACCTGGCAGAAGACACGCTAACGCTGGCGCAATTGCCCAACAAGCGCGAGCCCGGGCGGTATCAGTGGTGCCTTTATAACGGCAGCCTGAGTGCGCACGAGCTGGAGACATTCGCGCCGATCAAGCGCAGCCGCGAACTGCTGGAACTGCTCACGTGGTGCCATCGCAACAACGTCATCGACAGCAGCACGCGCCTGGCGCTGCACCCCGGCATCAGCGATCTGACCGAATTCGAGCTGTTCAACCTGCAAAGCGCGCTACAACAGAGCATTGCGCTGCCACCGGGCATGGTCGAGGAACAAGTACTGCTGAGCCCGAGCGTGCCCCGCGAGATTCTGCTGTTGGTCAATGTCGGCGTCGATCCCCTCAGGCACCACAAAGAGCTCAACATCCTGATGACCACCGAGCGGACTGACTCGCTGAGCTACGCCGGGGTCCGCGAAAACCTGGTGCTCACCTTCGACCAGATCACCCTCAACAGCTGGAACGAGGTGCTGGTCAATCGCTTCGACGGCCCGCACGCGCTGCTGGATTGCCTGACCGAATTGCTCAACGGCCTGCCGGAAAAGTCCGCCCGGCCTGTGATCCGCGTGCGATGCTTTTGCCACAACCGCGCTCAGGCAATCGCCCAGCGCGTGGAGGAGCTCATCGGCACCGCGCAACTGTTGCTGGACCGGCGCCTGAACCATCGTTATCTCATTCAGGTCGAGCAGCGCTACCACGTGCTGGAAATGGTCCCCGGCCAGGTCAGCCATGTCGCGCTCGAACATCTGCCGGCGCTCTTTGACTATCTGGGAGAAGAGCTCTCCGGCTACAGCCCGATTCATCTCGACCCCCAGGCGCTGGATGACTCGGACCTGTCGCTGTTCATTCCTTACGGGCAGCCTGAATGCATTCAGCTGTTTTACCGGATCAACGAGCCCTATGCCGACCTGTACGTGCTCGATGAGCGCAATGCGTTATGGCATCAGCAGGTGCCCTATCACAACGAGTCCAGCCTGCTGGTGCCGCTGCAGCGTTTCTTTCAGTCGCTGACGTACCGGCGCGTCGCGTTGCTGCCACTGGATAATCCGCTGGAATCAACCTCGCTGGAGGCTTTGTATTACCGCATCACCCCCGATGGGCCTGGCAGAGCCCGCCGCATAGAGCACCGCCCCACGCCAGCGATGTCGGTCGATAAATCGTTTTTTGAGGTGCAGGCGATCATCGAGGAGGCCTCCCCCGGTCAGGTCAGCGTGACGCTGTATTGCAACGGGATGGAGTTTTCCGAGCTCGAGTTTGGCGATCAGTTATTCTGCGTCGTGGCGCAGCACATTCTCGACCAGCGCCGCGAGACGCAACGCTATCGCTGCTACCTCACTGACCTGGATCTGTCCGGAATACTAGGGGATACACGCGGCCAGACCATCCTGTTCCTGCGCTACAAAGCCGAGCTGGAGCAGTCATTGAATGCCGCGATGGATGAGGCGTGATGCCGAATAGAAGTCGACGCCTACAGAGGGTTCAGCATGGGCAGAGAGCTTGCACTGCGACGCTGATCCGCCTGCCGCACGATCTCCCGACGGCGCTCATCGGTGGCCGCCCGCCATTCGCGGATGTCTTCGACGTGGCGCTGACATCCCGTGCACACCTTGTCCTCGTCAAGCCGGCAGACGCTGATGCAGGGCGACGGCACCGCCGGGCTGACGTTACTGAACAGCGGCTTTGGCGGTCTGGCCGGCGTAGCACCAACAGTCATTCGCGGTTGCCGTCGTTGCCATCAAGGGTGTCGAAGTCCAACTCGGCGCCCGCCTGCTTGGCCGCCAGGCGCTGAAGCATTTCGCCCAGCAACTCTTCGGACTTATCGCACACCCAGCGATTGCCCTCTTCGTCGTAGTCGAAGTGAAAACCACCATCGACGGCCGCCAGCCACAGCTGACGCAGAGGCTCTTGACGGCTGAAAATGAACTGAGAGCCGTTCTCGAACTTCACGGTCAACACCCCGGCGGAGCTCTCAAGGTCCAGGTCCAGACCGCTCTCGTCAAAGATATCCTCGAGCTTTTCCTGGGTGGTATCGACCAGGTCGTGGAAGCGGGCTTCGGTCAAACTCATTGCATGAACCTCAAAAGTGTCAGCGGATGGCGCAGCGACGCACGATACGGTCGCTCCCCGGCAAATGCAAAGCCTACCCGCCCAACTGCAGGGGTGAGACTGTCTTTGTCGGGTAGAGGTGTAGCCTCTCGGCGCCCACACGCTGCGTCAGAAATCCGCGCCACCTCAATAGCAAGATCGCGCGGCGGCGTCAAACCCCCGCCGGACGGGAACTCCAGCGCATAGGCAATCTGTCGGGTGGTCGGTATACTCGGGCGCAATTAATGCTTATACAAAGGATTTCGCCATGAAGCGCCTGATTTCCTCCCTGGCCGCGCTGCTTGCAGTTGCGTGTCTGGTCTCTGCCTGCGGTCAGAAAGGTCCACTGTATCTGCCCGACGACGACTCGTCCGACGGCACCAGCCAGACCAAGTCGCACTCGCACAAGCATCAGACTTCGACCTACTAGGAATCAGTCATGGACGCCTTCAACTACCGCGACGGCGAGCTGTTCGCGGAAGGAGTGGCGTTGTCTGCCATCGCCGAACGCTTCGGCACGCCGACATACGTCTATTCCCGCGCGCACATCGAGGCGCAGTATCGCGCCTACGCCGATGCCCTGAGCGGCATGCCGCACCTGGTCTGCTTCGCCGTCAAAGCCAACTCCAACCTGGGCGTCCTCAATGTCCTGGCGCGTCTGGGTGCCGGTTTCGACATCGTGTCCCGTGGCGAACTGGAGCGCGTGCTGGCAGCGGGCGGTCAGGCAGACAAGATTGTCTTTTCCGGCGTTGGCAAGACCCGCGATGACATGCGGCGTGCGCTGGAAGTCGGCGTGCATTGCTTCAACGTCGAATCCACCGACGAGCTCGAACGCCTTCAGGTCGTCGCCGCTGAAATGGGCGCGCGCGCGCCGGTTTCGTTGCGTGTGAACCCGGACGTCGACGCCGGCACCCACCCCTACATTTCCACCGGCCTCAAGGAAAACAAATTCGGCATCGCCATCGCGGACGCCGAAGACGTTTACATCCGCGCCGCGCAACTGCCGAACCTCGACGTCATCGGCGTTGACTGCCACATTGGCTCTCAGCTGACCACCCTCGCGCCTTTCGTTGATGCACTGGATCGCTTGCTCGATCTCGTCGATCGCCTGGGCGACTGCGGCATCCAGTTGCGGCATATCGACCTGGGCGGCGGTCTGGGCGTGCGTTACCGCGATGAAGAGCCGCCACTCGCAGGCGACTACATCAAGGCGGTGCGTGAACGCCTCGATGGCCGCGATCTGGCGCTGATGTTCGAGCCCGGCCGCTTCATCGTTGCCAATGCCGGCGTGCTCTTGACCCGTATCGAGTACCTCAAGCACACCGAGCACAAAGACTTCGCTATCGTCGACGCCGCCATGAACGACCTGATCCGTCCGGCGCTGTATCAGGCATGGATGGACGTAACGGCTGTCAAACCGCGCGAAGGTGCCCAACGCACTTACGACATCGTCGGCCCGATCTGCGAAACCGGCGATTTTCTGGCCAAGGATCGTGAATTGGCGCTGGCTGAAGGGGATTTGCTGGCCGTGCATTCGGCCGGCGCTTATGGCTTCGTGATGAGCTCCAACTACAACACTCGCGGACGTACCGCAGAGGTGCTTGTGGATGGTGAGCACGCCTTCGAAGTACGTCGCCGCGAAACCGTGACTGAGCTGTTTGCCGGCGAAAGCCTGCTGCCGGAGTAATCCCATGCTGCTGCGTTTTACCAAGATGCATGGCCTGGGCAATGATTTCATGGTGCTGGACCTTGTGAGCCAACACGCGCACATTTTGCCCAAGCACGCCAAGCAATGGGGCGATCGCCACACCGGCATCGGTTTCGACCAGTTGCTGCTGGTCGAGGCGCCGAACAACCCGGACGTGGACTTCCGTTACCGGATTTTCAATTCCGACGGCTCCGAGGTCGAGCAGTGCGGCAACGGCGCGCGCTGCTTCGCCCGGTTCGTGCTGGACAAACGCCTCACGGCCAAGAAGCAGATCCGCGTCGAGACCAAGAGCGGCATCATTGAGCTGGACATCCGCAATGACGGCCAGATCAGCGTGGATATGGGCGCGCCGCGTCTGGTGCCGGCGGACATTCCGTTTGAGGCGCCGGAGCAGGCTGCCAGTTATGCAGTCGACGTCGATGGCGAGTCCATTGAGCTCGCCGCCGTGTCCATGGGCAACCCGCATGCTGTGCTGCGTGTCTACGACATCAACAATGCGCCCGTGCACGTGCTGGGGCCGAAGATCGAACACCATCCGCGCTTTCCGGCTCGGGTGAACGTAGGCTTTCTGCATGTCGTCGACCGTCAGCGCGCTCAACTGCGGGTGTGGGAGCGAGGCGCCGGGGAAACCCAGGCCTGCGGCACCGGTGCCTGCGCTGCAGCCGTGGCGGCCATTACCCAGGGCTGGATGGATTCGCCGATGCTGATTGATTTGCCAGGTGGACGCTTGTCCATCGAGTGGGCCGGCCCCGGCCATCCGGTGGTGATGACGGGTCCGGCTGTCCGGGTTTACGAAGGCCAAGTACGTCTATGAGTGAGAGTATCCAATGACCGACCAGCCTCAAACTTCAAACGACACCCCTGGCCAGGCACCTGCCGATGACGCAGTGCCTGCCCTTGAAGCCGAGGCGGTCGCGGCCTGGCTGCAACAACACCCTGATTTCTTCGCCGAGCACGACGAACTGCTGGCAATGATGCGCGTCCCCCATCAACGCGGCGATACGGTCTCGCTGGTGGAGCGACAGCTCAAGCTGCTTCGTGAACGCAATATCGAAATGCGCCATCGCCTTTCGCAACTGATGGACGTGGCGCGGGACAACGACCGACTGTTCGAGAAAACTCGCCGGCTGACGCTTGATCTGATGGACGCGACCAGCCTGGAAGACATCGTCATTGCCGTTGAAGATAGCCTGCGCCAAGAGTTCCAGGTGCCCTTCGTCAGCCTGATCCTGTTCAGCGACAACCCGATGACCGTTGGCCGCTGGGTCAGCGCCGCCGATGCGCACAAGGCAATCGGCGGACTCTTGTCCGGCGGCAAGCCCATGAGTGGCGCGCTGCGTGAGCACGAACTCGAGTTTCTGTTTGGCAGCGAGCAAAGCAAGGAAGTCGGCTCAACGGCCCTGGCGGCCCTCAGTCACCAAGGCCTGCATGGCGTTCTGGCGATCGGCAGCCGCGATCCACAGCATTACAAAAGCTCGGTCGGCACGCTGTTTTTGAGCTACATCGCCGACGTGCTCAGCCGCCTGTTGCCACGCTTCACCAATTCGCTTCGGTCGGTTCGCTAGTCATGGAGCGGCAACTGGACGCTTACTGCACGCACCTGCGCAGTGAGCGCCAGGTGTCGAGCCATACCCTGGAAGCCTATCGCCGCGACCTGAACAAGGTCCTGGCGTTCTGCGAAAAACAGCCTATCGACAGCTGGAAAGCGCTGGATATTCAGGCGATGCGCAGCCTCGTCGCGCGCCTTCACCAACAGGGCCAATCTTCGCGCAGCCTAGCCAGACTGCTGTCAGCGGTGCGGGGTTTCTATCACTACCTCAACCGCGAGGGACTCTGCGATCACGACCCTGCCAATGGGTTGTCGCCGCCCAAGGGCGAGCGCCGCCTGCCGAAAACCCTGGATGCCGATCGCGCCCTGCAGCTGCTTGAAGGCGGGGTCGAGGACGATTTTCTGGCCCGGCGCGATCAGGCCATCCTCGAGCTGTTCTATTCATCGGGTTTGCGGCTGTCAGAGCTGACTGGCTTGAATTGCGAGGACCTGGATCTGGCGGACGGTCTGGTGCAGGTCCTCGGTAAAGGCAGCAAAACCCGGGTTTTACCGGTCGGCAGAAAGGCCCGCGAAGCGCTCGAAGAGTGGCTCAAGCAACGGGCCCTGGCCAACCCGCAGGACGATGCGGTGTTCGTCAGCCAGCAAGGCCGCCGCCTCGGGCCGCGCTCGATCCAACTGCGCGTGAAGGCCGCCGGCGAGCGCGAGTTGGGGCAGAATCTGCACCCGCACATGCTTCGGCATTCCTTCGCCAGCCACTTGCTTGAGTCGTCCCAGGACCTGCGTGCCGTACAGGAACTGCTGGGCCATGCAGACATCGCCACCACTCAGATCTACACCCATCTGGATTTCCAGCATCTGGCCACGGTGTATGACAGCGCCCATCCACGGGCCAAGCGCAAAGGTAACGCCGACAATGAGCATTAAGCTGATCACCTTCGATCTTGACGACACGCTGTGGGAAACCGCACCGGCGATTGTCAGTGCCGAGGCCAAGCTGCGTGAGTGGCTGGCTGTTAACGCGCCAAAACTCGGTCCGGTCCCGGTCGAGCATCTGTGGGAAATACGCTCGCGGCTGATTGAGCAGGATCCGACGTTCAAGCATCGGATCAGTGCGTTGCGCCGCAAGGTGCTGTTTAACGCCCTTGAGGATGCCGGCTACGGTCACGACGAAGCCCATGAGCTGGCGGACCAGAGCTTTGAAGTGTTCCTTCAGGGTCGGCACCAGCTGGATATCTTTCCTGAAGTCGTGCCGACGCTGGAGATCCTGACCAAGTCATACACGCTGGGGGTCGTGACCAACGGCAACGCAGACGTACGCCGCCTGGGCCTGGCCGATTATTTCGCCTTCGCGCTGTGCGCCGAGGACCTGGGCATCGGCAAACCTGACCCTGCCCCCTTTGTTGAGGCGCTGAAGCGCGGCGAGGCCGACGCCAGCGAGGCCGTGCATGTCGGTGATCATCCGGGTGACGACATTGCCGGCGCTCAACAAGCCGGGATGCGTGCTGTCTGGTACAACCCGGGCGGCAAGGTCTGGGAAGCTGAGAAGGCGCCGGATGCCGAAATCAACAGCCTGACGCAATTGCCTGAGGTGCTGGCGCGCTGGGGTTGATGCCGTACTGAATGAACGAAGTTCGTCCTGAAGCCATTGCATTCCTCCAAGTGAATTTCGGGCAATAAAAAACCCGCAGCGACAGCGGGTTTTTCATTACGCGCAGCCAATCCTTAGATAGGACGGCTGCCGTACTTGTTGTCTGGCTTCTTGGGCGGATCGGCGACCACATTGGCCTCCACTTCCACGACCTTTCCACCACGGGCGAGGAATTCTTCCATCGCGCGAGCCAGAGCATCACGCTCTTTGTTCTTGGCTTCCACGCTGGGCAATTCGTCAACCGAGACGGCGGCCTTGGCCTTGCCTTTGGCCGGAGTCGCAGAGACTTCAGCGCTGTCGTCGACTTCCACTACATCTTCATCGGATGCCGCTGCAAGTCCCTCACCGTCCTCCCCTTCTTCCAGATCGTCTTCCAGACCTTCTTCGATGTCGTCGTCGCTCATGTTCTACCTCATGACTTGCGAAAGCAGATTAGTTATAGCCCAGCCGGGCTTGATTACTTGGACAGCCGGAAAAAATTCAACTACCGCGTACCGTCAGCGGTCGTGCCCCTCACCCTGAAGCGTGACGAGGACTTTACGGGCACCGCCAGCATCGCGGTGCTCGCCCAGATAAATACCTTGCCATGTCCCCAACGCCAGCCGACCATTTGTAACCGGTAACGTCAGCTGGCAGCCAAGCAGACTGGCTTTGAAGTGCGCAGGCAGATCATCGGGCCCTTCGTCGTCATGTTCATAGCCGTCGCGTCCCTGAGGCACCAGACGGTTGAAAAAACGTTCGAAATCGCGCCGCACTGCCGGGTCAGCGTTCTCGTTGACGGTCAACGAGGCTGAGGTGTGTTGCAACAAGACATGCAGCAAGCCGATACGGCATTCGCGTAATTCGCGAAGGCCCGCAATGATCTCGTCAGTGACCAGATGGAAACCGCGAGGCCTTGCCCGCAGCGTGATCAGGGTCTGTTGCCACATACCGTTCTCCGCCCTTCGGCGCGCATTCTAACGCGCTGGAAAAAAAAACAAAGTGCGTAATGTGCGACGATTTTCTCAAGCACTGAACGAGGGCATAAATGCCCTCGCAAGCGTTCAAAACCGCCAGGTTTGGCCGGACATTGCAGCAGGTGTTTTGCTGGGAAAAATCCCGCCCCCAGTGCCGACAACCCTATCGACAAACGCCAGACAAAAAAATGCCCGGAGAACCGGGCATTATTTGATGCGTGGATTACAAGTTGTAGCCACGTTCGTTGTGTTGCGCCAGGTCCAGGCCAACCGCTTCCTCTTCCTCGGTGACACGCAGCCCCATGACCACGTCCAGCACCTTGAGAATGATGAAGGTCACGATCGCGGTGTAGATGACCGTGAAGCCTACGCCTTTGCACTGAATCCAGACTTGTGCAGCGATGTCGGTCACCGTGCCGAAGCCGCCCAGCGAAGGCGCGGCGAACACACCTGTCAGGATTGCGCCGAGGATACCGCCGATACCGTGAACGCCGAAGGCATCCAGGGAGTCGTCATAGCCCAGTTTGCGTTTCAGGCTGGTGGCGCAGAAGAAGCAGACCACGCCGGCCGCCAGACCGATGATCAGGCCGCCCATTGGGCCGACAGTACCCGCCGCTGGCGTTACTGCAACCAGACCGGCAACCACACCCGAGGCAATGCCCAGAGCGCTTGGCTTACCGTGGGTCAGCCATTCGGCGAACATCCAGCCCAGCGCTGCAGCAGCGGTGGCGATCTGGGTAACCAGCATCGCCATGCCGGCGGTGCCGTTGGCTGCAGCGGCGGAACCGGCGTTGAAACCGAACCAGCCCACCCAGAGCATTGCCGCACCCACCAGGGTGTAGCCCAGATTGTGCGGAGCCATCGGGGTAGTCGGGAAACCTTTACGCTTGCCCAGTACCAGGCACGCTACCAAGCCAGCCACACCGGCGTTGATGTGAACAACGGTGCCGCCCGCGAAATCGAGAACGCCCCAGTCCCACAACAGGCCACCGACGCCGCTCCAGACCATGTGCGCGATTGGCGCGTAAACCAGGGTGAACCAGATCGCCATGAAGATCAGCATCGCCGAGAACTTCATGCGTTCGGCGAACGCGCCGACGATCAGGGCCGGAGTGATGATGGCGAAGGTCATCTGGAAGGTCACAAAGACAGCTTCCGGAAACAGCGCGGCAGGGCCGGTGATGCTCGCAGGGGTAATGCCTGCCAGGAACGCCTTGGAAAGGCCGCCAACGAAGGAGTTGAAGTTGACGACGTTGGCTTCCATCCCGGTGGTGTCGAACGCCATGCTGTAGCCGTAGACGACCCACAGGATGCTGATCAGGCCGGTAATGGCGAAGCACTGCATCATCACGGAAAGAATATTTTTCGAGCGGACCATGCCGCCGTAGAAAAGCGCAAGACCGGGGATGGTCATGAACAGCACCAGCGCGGTCGAGGTCAGCATCCAGGCGGTGTCGCCGGAATTGAGTACAGGGGCTGCCACTTCGTCTGCCGCCATGGCCAAGCCAGGGGTGACGAGGGACAACAGGGCTCCTAGCCCTGCGAATTGACGCAGAGTCATATTGTTTTCTCCTGGGGCGTTGGGGTTTGGCGGCTTAGATTGCGTCGGTATCGGTTTCGCCGGTACGGATGCGAATGGCCTGTTCCAGATTGACCACGAAGATCTTTCCGTCACCGATCTTGCCGGTGTTGGCCGCTTTAGTTATCGCTTCGATAACGCGGTCCAGATCCTTGTCGTCGATCGCAACATCGATCTTCACCTTGGGGAGGAAGTCGACTACATATTCCGCACCGCGATACAGCTCGGTGTGGCCTTTCTGACGTCCGAAGCCTTTGACTTCAGTTACCGTGATGCCCTGCACGCCGATTTCGGACAGCGACTCGCGTACGTCGTCCAGCTTGAACGGCTTGATGATGGCAGTGACTAGCTTCATGAAACTTTCTCCCGAATTGGTGGACTTGCCCCAGGAAAACAAACCCGACTCAAGTCTAAGCGCAGTGTCTGGCTTTGTAACGCGTCGTGGCCCGAATCAGACCTGACCAACTCCAGAAAACCGCTTCTGACGAAACATCCCCGCTCCGCCTGCCGCACTGCATTCGTCACAGCGACTGCATCAGTGCATGGGTTACAAGCCACTAAGCAGAAAGCTTGCCATTTCAGCGATCGGCAAGAATATCGATGCTTCAGACGGTAATTCATGCATGAGCGTAGTTATCTTCAGCTACCACCGCACAACAACGGTGCGTGCGTGCCCGGTACGATGCGCGAAAAGCGTGCAGCGCTTCCCTCGGCTTGGAGGCAAAAGCTGCGTGCTACACTCGGGCCATCTGATTCTGGAATCTCATCATGCTCGCCCCTAAAGCCTTTCTCGACGCCCTGAGCGGCCACGCCTCCCGCCTGTTCAACGGCGAAACCCCGGTTCCCCGCAGCGAATTCGAAACCCAGTTCAAGGCGCTGCTACAGAGCGGCTTCAGCAAGCTGGACCTGGTCAGCCGGGAAGAATTCGACAGCCAGATGATCGTCCTCGCCCGCACCCGTGCCCGGCTCGAGGCACTGGAAGCGAAGATGGCAGACATGGAAGCGCAGTTGGCGACGCAGCCGAAAACGGCAGGGGCTGAGCCACAGGATTGAGCGTTGAATCTTGAGGATGCTCAGGCAAAGTGCGCATTGCGCCGAGCCTGGGGCTTGATCGCCACACCCCGCTCTATCTCTGCTTTGCCCACGTCGTAAGTGAGCTGCAAATTCAGCCAGAACTCCGGGGTGGTCTTGAAACGTGCCGCATTCCAATCCTGTTCATGACGCCCCTGAGTCCGTTGACTCTTCCACATTCCGTAGAACATGGACGGGGACATGCGCCGCAGCAACGACTGTCTATGAAGGCTTTGTTCAGCCACCCCCTGGCGGGCAGCCTTGAGCGGCGTGCCGAACATAATAATTGTCAAATTCGCCAGCTTCGACGAACTGAAAACCATGACGAGTGTAAAACCGATTTGAAGCGCTTTCCTTCAACGCCCCAACGTATAACGTCAGTGCCGCCGCATCTGCTTCCATGCAGACCTGACGAAGGACAATCGAACCTATTCCTGATCCTTGTGCGCCTTGCTTGATGTAGAGGTGATCCAGCAACAGTCCGTCGATACGCGGCTTGACCACGACAAAACCCACCCGCTTGCGGGCAACCACAACGTGACGAGTAAATTTGGGGGAAAAGCCATCACGGAAACGTTCGCGGGCGCGCACGGGATCAAATCGACCAATGCGCTCAAGGCTCTCACGCATGGCGTCAATCCGGACGGAAACAAGCGCTTCGAAGTCACCGGCTCGCGCCCCGGTGAAGGTGACCGCAGAGGCCAGCGGTTCGAGAAACTCCTCGCTTGGAATTTCCCCTGGATGCACAGGCCACTCTCCATTACTGGTCATCACGCTTCCTTCCTTGCATTCATACACATGCCGTAGAACATGCACGGGGCCACGCGCCGGAGCAATGACTATCCTTCAGCTCGCCGCAGGAAGCGGTGCTGCCTTCAAGGAAAGACATGTCCCTCGCGATTGTTCTAAGCCGCGCCCAAGTGGGTGTCGAAGCGCCTGCTGTCACTGTCGAGACTCATCTGGCCAACGGGTTGCCCAGCCTCACGCTGGTGGGCTTGCCCGAGGGGGCGGTGAAGGAAAGCAAGGATCGGGTGCGCAGCGCGATCCTCAACTGCCGGTTGGAATTCCCGTCGCGGCGGATCACGCTGAATCTGGCCCCTGCCGATTTGCCCAAAGACGGCGGGCGCTTCGATGTCGCCATCGCACTTGGCTTGCTGGCCGCCAGCGCGCAGGTGCCGGCCCTTGCGTTGGAAGGCATTGAATGTCTGGGGGAGCTGGCATTGTCAGGCGCAATTCGGCCGGTGCAGGGCGTGCTTCCGGCTGCACTTGCTGCGCGGGAAGCCGGACACACGCTGATCGTGCCGGCGGTGAATGCCGAGGAGGCATGTCTGGCGTCAGGCTTGAAGGTCATCGCTGTCAGCCATCTGCTGGAGCTGGTGTCTCACCTGAATGGGCACACGGTGATCCCGCCCTATAAATCAAACGGCTTGATCCTGCGGACGCAGCCTTATCCCGATTTAAGCGAGGTGCAGGGTCAGACCGCTGCCAAGCGCGCCCTGCTGGTGGCGGCCGCCGGAGCTCACAATCTTCTTTTCAGCGGGCCTCCCGGCACTGGCAAAACGCTGTTGGCGAGCCGTTTGCCGGGACTGTTGCCGCCGCTGGATGAACTCGAAGCGCTGGAAGTGGCGGCGATTCAATCTGTGGCCAGCCACGCGCCACTGACCAGCTGGCCTCAACGCCCCTTTCGACAGCCTCATCATTCGGCGTCGGGTCCTGCATTGGTCGGCGGCGGCAGTCGTCCGCAACCCGGCGAAATCACGCTCGCGCACCATGGCGTGCTGTTTCTGGATGAGCTTCCGGAATTTGATCGGCGTGTTCTGGAGGTGCTCCGCGAACCCCTTGAATCGGGTCACATCGTGATTTCCCGGGCGCGAGACCGGGTGCGCTTTCCGGCGCGCTTTCAACTGGTCGCCGCGATGAATCCCTGCCCCTGCGGTTATCACGGCGAGCCAACCGGGCGCTGCCGCTGCTCCACCGACCAGATTCAGCGTTACCGCAACAAGCTGTCCGGCCCGTTGCTCGACCGAATTGACCTGCACCTGACAGTCGCTCGCGAAACCACTTCTCTGGCGGCCACAGCTGATTGCAAAGGTGAAAGCGCCAGTGCCGCGCAAGAGGTGTCGGACGCCCGCCAGCGCCAACAAAGACGCCAGGGCTGCGCCAACGCCTTTCTTGATCTGCCGGCGCTGCGCCAACACTGCGCGCTGCTGCCGGAAGACGAAGCCTGGCTCGAGAACGCCTGCGAACGGCTGAACCTCTCCCTGCGCGCCGCCCACCGCCTGCTGAAAGTGGCGCGCACGCTGGCTGATCTGGAGAAGGTGGACGCCATCGCGCGCCGCCACATCGCCGAGGCACTCCAGTATCGGCCTTCCACGAACTGAAGGTCGGATCCCGTGGTGAACCAAGATTTACTGCGGGAGATTTGCCGACGTCTAGACGCTACGCCGTCCCACAGCGAACAAAGCCCATGTGGGAGTGAGCGTGCTCACGAAGACAATATTTCAGACGCTGAAGACGTTGCTGATTTCACGGCCTCTTCGCGAGCAAGCTCGCTCCCACAACTCATGTATCGCTAGATCCATCTGCGGTGTTGTTTGATGAGGCTGAGCTTGCTCACTCTACACAGGTTCGTTCTGGCGACTGACGGCCCTACATCCTCACCGAAACCGATCCACTTCCTTCTGCAGATCAGACGCCAGGGCATTCAGTTCTTGAGCCGTGATCGCCAAGTTGGACACAACTTCGCGCTGCTCGCTGTTCGCCAGGGCGATGCTTTGCAGGTTGGCGCTGAGCAGGGTCGCGGTGTTGCTCTGCTCCTGGGTTGCCGTGGTAATCGACGTGAACTGCTCACCGGCCGAGCGGCTTTGTTCGTCGATCTGGGCCAGCGCCGCTGCGACTTTGGCGTTGCGCGACAGGCCTTCCTGCATCAGCGCATTGCCTTGCTGCATGGTGCTGATGGCATTGCTGGTTTCCTGCTGGATGCTGCTGATCATGCCGGAAATTTCATCAGTGGCCTGACGTGTCCGTGATGCGAGGCTGCGGACTTCATCCGCCACCACCGCAAAACCACGGCCCTGCTCGCCCGCACGTGCGGCCTCGATGGCGGCGTTGAGCGCCAGGAGGTTGGTTTGCTCGGCGATGGAGGTAATGACGCTGACGATCCCGCCAATCTCTTGCGAGCGCTGGCCCAAGGTATCGATCACCGTCGCGGTGCTGCTCAGCGAGCCTGCGATCTGCTCCAGCGAAGCCGAGGCCTCCTCCATCGACGTACGACCGATGCGCGTCTGCTGGGCATTGCCCTGCGCCATGCGTTCGGTGGTGCCCATGTTGTCGGCGATGGTCAGGGCCGTGGCGCTGAACTCCTCCACTGCTCCGGCCATGCTGGTGATCTCGCCGGACTGCTGCTCCATGCCTTCATAAGCGCCGCCCGACAGGCCCGACAACGCGTTGGCCCGGCCGCTGACTTCCAGAGCAGCCGTGCGGATGTGGGAAACCATGGTTTCCAGCGCCTGACCCATTTTGTTGAAACTGCCCGCCAACTGCCCGATTTCATCGTGGCTGGCGACGTTCAGACGCGCGCTCAGATCACCGGCGCCGAGGGCTTCGGCCTGGGCAACCAAAGCCGACAGCGGCCGCAGCTTGCTGCGCAACAGCCAGATCGCGGCGGTGACAGCAATCAACATCGCCAGCAGGCTGCCGATGGCCAGTTGCGTGCCGACGCTCCAGGTCACTGCGCTGATTTCATCCCTCGGCATCGTCGCCAGAACCGTCCATGGGCCGCCCGCAAACTTCTCGCCGACGGTGTAGAAATCTTCGTCGGCGTCCTGCCAGAAGCGCCCGACACCGGGTGTTTTGGCGAACTCGGCCAGCGTGGTGCTCGCCTGGTCCAGATCCTTCACACCTGCCGGTGCCACCAGCCATTTGTTTTGTTCATCGAGCAGGGCCAGCGAACCGGTTGAACCGATGCGGAAGTTCTTCAGGTTGTCGAATTGCGCCTTCTGCGCGTCGGTGTAATCGAAGCCGACAAACAGCACGGCGATAACCTTGCCGCTGCTGTCGCGCACCGGGCTGTATTGCGTCATGTACAGACGGTCGAACAACAGCGCGCGTCCCACGTAACCCTGCCCGGCAAGGAGCTTTTCGTAGGCCGGATGCTTGTGATCCAGGGAGGTGCCGATAGCCCGCGAACCGTCCTGCTTGGTCAGTGAAGTGCTGACGCGAATGAAATCCTCGCCGTTGCGCACGAAGACGGTCGCAACGCCGGCGGTCATCTTTTTGAAGTCGTCGGCTTCCGTGAAATCGTTGTTCAGCGCGGTGCCGTTAAGCAGCAACGCCGGAGTCTGCACGCCCGCGACTGCAATTTGCTGATCCGCCTGAAGGCTCAGACCGCCCGAAAAACGCTTCTCGAACAGGCCACTCAGGCGCTGGGTACTGTCACGCAGCGTGCTGTGGAAAGTATTCAACTGGTCGGCGAGCAACCGGGCTTCGCTGCCCATGTGCTCTTCACGGATGGCCAGGTTTGCCGAGTCCAGTGAGCGCAGGGCGAACAGTGTGCTGCCGCTGATGACGACGGCCAGAATAACGGCCAGGGCAATGCCGAGTTGCGAAGCAATTCGGGCGCGAGGCTGAGGCATTGGTGCTCCTTGCCGAACGACTGGGCCGTCCTGATCTCAGGGACACCATTCGGACTAATGCTAATAGAGGGAATCGATGAGCCGATTGAAGTGAACCGGCTCTGCAATACACATTCGGCTGGCGCTGGAAATACTTGAGGCCTGCACCGGTACTCGACGGAATCAATCGCGTCTTCAGCGGTCCGGTGCCGCTCGCCTGCGCCCGCGACGACAGCTTTCGCGAACCTGGCGCCGCCGGCTCATTCCAGAATCAGCACCGACGGTAATTCCATCGCCTGCACTTCGCCCTGCAAAAAGTCGCTTAGCCGGCGCAGGCGCTCGCCGCCCGGTCGGGTCTTGGGCCAGACGAGGTAATAGTTCTCGCCACTGACCACCGCTATGCGCCAAGGCAGGCTAAGGCGCCCCTGAGCGACGTCTTCCGCCACCATCAGCAAATCGCCCATGGACACCCCATACCCTCGAGCCGCTGCAATCATGCCCAGCTCAAGGGTGTCGAACACTTGCCCGCCCTTGAGCGAGACCCGGTCAGACAACTCCATTCGCTCCAGCCATCGACGCCAGTCGCGGCGGTCGGGCGTGGGGTGCAGCAGCTCGGCACCTGCCAGTCGATCAGCGTCCCACGGCGCATCATCCAGCAACGTCGGGGCCCCGACGGGAATCAGCAGCTCCGGGAACAGATAGGCCGCCTCCCACTCCGGCGGGAAATGCCCGTGGCTGAGCAGCACCGCGCAATCGAATGGCTCCTGAGTGAAGTCCACGCTGTCGATGTCCATCCACGCGCTGGTCAGTTGCACCTCGTTGCCCACCTGCAGATGGCGAAACCGACTCAACCGGGCCAGGAGCCAGCGCATGGTGAGGGTCGAAGGCGCTTTCATCCGCAGAATGCCCTCTTCCGCCATCAGCGCGCTGCACGCTCGCTCCAGCGCCGAAAACCCCTCACGCACGCCCGGCAACAGTTCACGCGCCGCCTCGGTGAGCTGCAGATTGCGACCGTTGCGGCGAAACAAACGGCAGGCAAAATGCTCCTCCAGCGTGCGGATATGCCGACTCACGGCGCTCTGGGTGATTGAAAGCTCCTCGGCTGCACGTGTGAACGAACTGTGTCGCGCAGCGGCTTCGAACGCGCGAAGGGCATACAGCGGCGGAAGATGGCGAGACATCGGCGCAGACTCCTCGGACGGGCGGGCGGTTGCGGCCACTCTACTGCACAATCGCCAGGATGAGTTTTACTCATGCCAATGATCGGATTTATCCCTTTGTGCATCGACGCCGCAGTCCCCACAATGACCGGCCTGCCAACACCCGCAACCCGAGCGCCTAGACCATGCATCAGCACGCCTTCAAAGAACTGTGGATCATCCTGCGTCTGGCCGCGCCGCTGATTGCTTCGCAGATGGCGCACATGCTGATGGTGTTCACCGACACCGTAATGATGGGAAAGCTGGGGCCGGAATCCCTGGCCGGTGGCGGGCTGGGCGCGGCGAGCTATAACTTCGTGTCGTTTTTCTGCGTCGGCGTCATGGCTGCCGTCGGCACGCTGGTGGCCATTCGCAAGGGCGCGAATGATCACGCAGGCGTCACCCGCCTGACTCAGGCAGGTTTGTGGCTGGCGTGGGGCATGGCGCTGATCGCCGCGCTGATTTTATGGAACCTGGAGCCCATCCTGCTGCACTTCGGTCAGGACGAAGCCAACGTCCATATGGCCAGTGAATTCCTGATCACGCTGCCATTGGCGCTGCCCGGCCTTTTGAGCTTCATGGCCCTGCGCGGATTCACCAGCGCGCTGGGGCGTGCCACCCCCGTGATGGTTATCAGCCTGGTGGGCGTGGCGCTGAACTTCGGACTCAATTACGCCTTTATCCACGGCCTGTTCGGCCTGCCGCACTGGGGCCTGATGGGTATCGGTCTGGTCACGGCCATTGTCACCAATGCCATGGCCCTGGCCCTGGCCCTGCACATTCGTTATCACAGCGCTTATGCCGCTTACCCGTTGCACAAAGAACTGATGAAGCTCTCCCGCAGCTGCCTGAAAGAACTGTGGCGTCTGGGTCTGCCCATTGGCGGCACGTACGCGGTGGAAGTCGGGCTGTTCACGTTTGCGGCGTTCTGCATGGGCGCGATGGGCAGTACCCAGATGGCTGCGCACCAGATTGCCCTGCAATCGGTGTCGATGGCGTTCATGGTGCCGGTCGGGATTTCCTACGCGGTGACCATGCGCATCGGCTTGCACTACGGGGCCGGGAACCTGCTGCTGGCGCGCACTGCCGGACGCATGGGGATTGGTTTCGGCGGTCTGTTGATGCTGTCGTTCGGCATTCTGTTCTGGGTCGCGCCCCATGCCGTCATCGGTCTGTTCGTCGACGTCAACGATCCCAAGTACCAGGGTGTCGTGGAGCTGGCGGTAAAACTGTTGGCTATTGCCGCCTGGTTCGAGATTCTCGACGGCACACAGACCATTGCAATGGGCGCGATTCGGGGCTTCAAGGATGCCAAGACCACGTTCCTGATCGGACTGGCAAGTTACTGGGTCGTCGGCGCGCCGTTGGCGTGGGGCTTGGGCTTTCTGGCGAATCAGGGCGCAGTGGGTGTGTGGTGGGGGCTGGCGATCGGCCTGCTCTGCTCAGCGGTTGCACTGACCTGGGCATTCGAGCGCAAGACGGCGAGGCTGCTGCGTAAGGAAGCAAAGGGTGTTGTGGTGATGGGCTGAGGAAGTGATGGCGCGGGTCAAATGGTAGGAGCGTGGCTTGTCCCGCGATCTGCCGCGCAGCGGCAGCAAAACAAGCGAACGCGGTGCATCAGGACAAACGGAGTCGTCAGATTTACGACTGCTGCGCAGCCGATCGCGGGACAAGCCACGCTCCTTGTATGTTTCCCACACACCCACTGAGACTCGTTATTCTCGTGAGTGCGCCACCAAAAAGATGTGTTCTGGGGGAGACCGATCGCTCCTTAAGGCAGGACTTGCGCCTGACCTTGTCTGTAGAGAGGTCCCCCCGCCTCATTGCCCACCACGTAGAGTATCGAGAAGCCGACGAATCGGACTTCGCATTAC
>NZ_DASVUM010000071.1:0-17844 GCF_036387035.1 Pseudomonas sp.
GCGGGTCTGCGGGCTGCCGCTGGCGAGCATGTCCCGGGCAATCTCCATGGCCTTGTATTCCAGGTGGCCGCCGCCGATGGTGTCGAAGATCCGCTCGGCGCTGACGACCATTTTCGAGCCGGCATTGCGCGGCGTCGAGCCACGCTCCTCGATGATGGTCACCAGCACGCAGGCCTCGCCCTGGTGCTGCAAGTCGGCAAGGGCGCTGATCCAGTTATTCATGTGATTCTCCTGATCGGCGGGTTGGCATCGATCGTACCCACGCTCTGCGTGGGCACGCTCTCCATGACGCTGCGCGTCGCTTAATCGACGCGCAGCGTCTCGGGCTGCGTTACCACGCACAGCGTGGGAACGATCTCATTGGCGACTCCTTGCGCTTCCGGTACCGCCCCCTGCAGAGCCCGCATCTGCTCACAGCCCCACAACACCCGCTCCGGGGTTGCCGGCGCATCGATATTCGGCTGATACCGGTAATCGGCCAGGCTCGCCACCGCATCCTTGATCGCGCACCAGGCCGCGATGCCCAGCATGAACGGCGGCTCTCCCACGGCTTTGGAATGAAACACCGTGTCTTCGGGGTTCTTGCGATTCTCCACCAGCTTGACGCGCAGGTCCGCCGGCATGTCAGCCACGGCCGGAATCTTGTAGCCGGCCGGGCCATTGGTCATCAGCTTGCCCTTGTCGTTCCACACCAGTTCCTCGGTCGTCAGCCAGCCCATCCCTTGAATGTAGCCGCCCTCGACCTGGCCGATGTCGATGGCCGGATTCAGCGAGGCGCCGACGTCGTGAAGAATGTCGGTGCGCAGCATCTTGTATTCGCCGGTGAGGGTGTCGACCAGCACCTCGCTGCACGCCGCGCCGAAGGCGAAGTAATAGAACGGCCGGCCGCGGGCCTGGCTGCGATCGTAGAAAATCTTCGGCGTCTTGTAGTACCCGGTGCTCGACAGCGACACCTGGCCCATCCACGCCTGCTGCGCCAGCGTCTCGAAGCTGATCACCTGCTCACCGACCCTGACGTGGCCGTTGCGAAACACCACCTGCGCCGCTTCGCACTGGTAATGCCGGGCCGCGAATTCCACCAGCCGTTGCTTGAGAATTTCCGCGGCGTTCTGCGCGGCCTTGCCGTTCAAGTCGGCGCCGCTGGATGCCGCTGTCGGTGACGTGTTCGGCACCTTGTCGGTGTTGGTCGCGGTGATCTGCACACGATCAATGTCCACCTGAAACACCTCGGCCACCACCTGCGCCACCTTGACGTTCAAGCCCTGGCCCATCTCGGTGCCGCCGTGATTGAGATGGATGCTGCCGTCGGTGTAGATGTGGATCAGCGCGCCGGCCTGATTGAGGAAACTGGCGGTGAAGGAAATGCCGAATTTCACCGGGGTCAGCGCCAGGCCTTTCTTCAGAACAGGGCTGTTGGCGTTGTAGGCCTTGATCGCTTTGCGCCGCTCGGCGTAATCACTGCTTGCTTCCAGCTCAGCGGTCATTTCATCGAGCATGTTGTGCTCGACCGTCTGGTAGTAATGCGTGACGTTGCGCTCGGTCTTGCCGTAATAGTTGGCCTTGCGCACCGCCAGCGGGTCCTTGCCCAAGTGGCGGGCGATGCTGTCCATCACCTCCTCGATGGCGACCATCCCTTGCGGGCCGCCGAAGCCGCGGTAGGCGGTGTTCGACGCGGTGTTGGTCTTGCAGCGATGGCCGTTGATGGTGGCGTCGCCGAGGTAATACGAGTTGTCCGCGTGAAACATTGCACGGTCGACGATAGAGGCCGAGAGGTCCGGCGAGTAGCCGCAGTTGCCCGCCAGCTCCAGCTCAATCCCGTGCAAGCGGCCGTTATCGTCGAAACCCACATCGTATTCGACGTAAAACGGATGCCGCTTGCCGGTCATCATCATGTCTTCCATGCGCGGCAGGCGCATTTTGGTCGGCTGACCGGTCAGCCGGGCGACCACCGCGCACAGGCACGCGGGGCTCGCGGCCTGGGTTTCCTTGCCGCCAAAGCCGCCGCCCATGCGGCGCATGTCGACGACGATCTTGTTCATCGACACGTCCAGCACTTCGGCGACTAGCTTCTGCACCTCGGTCGGGTTCTGCGTCGAGCAGTAGACGATCATGCCGCCGTCCTCGGTCGGCATGACCGACGAAATCTGCGTCTCGAGGTAAAAATGCTCCTGCCCGCCGATGTGCAGCGTGCCCTGGATCCGGTGCGGCGCGGACGCCAGCGCCGTCGCCGAATCACCGCGCTGGTGGGTGTGGCTGTCGAGCACGAAGTGTTTGGTGCGGTACGCCTGAACCACGTCGAGCACCGGCTCCAGATCTTCGTATTCAATGATCGCAGCCATCGCCGCCGTGCGCGCGGTTTCCAGATCCCGGGCGGCCACGGCAATCACCGGCTGACCGACGAACTCGACCTTGTCGATGGCCAGCAGCGGGTCGCCGGGCAGCAGCGGGCCGATGTCCTTGAGGCCTGGAATGTCTTCGTGGGTGATAGCAATGCGCACGCCGTCGAAGGCGTAGCAGGGCGACACGTCGACGCGGACGATGCGCGCATGGGCGCGGTCGGACAGCCGTGCATAGACGTGCAGCTGGTTGGGGAATTCGAGCCGGTCGTCAATGTAGACCGCTTCGCCGGACACGTGCTTGTCGGCGCTGTCGTGCTTGACGCTGCGGCCGACGCCAGTGGTCAGGTCCTGTTGAAACAGGGCGACCATTTCTTCCTGCGACCTGGCTGAAGGAGGATTAGACATAAGCTGTCACCCGCGTCTGGATGTGGGGCGTCTGCACTTCAATGAAGTACTTGCGCAGCAAGTTCTGCGCGCTAAGCAGGCGGTATTCCTTGCTCGCGCGAAAATCGGTCAATGGCGTGAAATCCTCGGCCAGTGCGGCGCAGGCGCGTTCGAGGGTCGCTGAGGTCCAGGGCTGGCCGATCAGCGCCTGCTCGCAATGGGTCGCGCGTTTGGGGATCGCCGCCATGCCGCCGAAGGCCGCGCGGGCGTCGACGATCGCGCCGTGTTCGATGTGCAGGCGGAACGCTGCGCACACCGCCGAGATGTCATCGTCCAGCCGTTTGGACACCTTGTACGCGCGAAACGTCTGCCGGGGGTTGGCTCGGGGCACGATGATGCGCTCGATGAACTCGCTTTCCTGACGCACCGTCACCCGGTAATCAATGAAGTAATCCTCCAGCGCCAGGGTGCGGGTCTGCTCGCCTTTGCGCAGCACGATCTTCGCACCCAATGCGATGAGCAGAGGCGGGGAGTCGCCAATCGGCGAGGCGTTGCCAATGTTGCCGCCCAGGGTGCCCTGATTGCGGATCTGCAGCGACGCAAAACGGTGCAGCAATTCACCGAAATCCGGGTACTCGCGGCTCAACGCGTCGTAGCAATCGGTGAGCGCCGTCGCTGCGCCGATCTCGATGCGGTCCTCGAAATGCTCGATCGTCTTCATCGCGGCCACATTGCCGACGTAGATCATCACCGGCAGCGGGCGATGGAATTGAGTCACTTCAAGGGCCAGGTCAGTGCCGCCGGCCAGCAGCCGCGCTTGGGGATGGGCCCTGTAGAGGTCGGCCAGATCGGCCACGGTCAGCGGCACCAGGCAGCGCTTGTCGCCGCTGTTCAGCTCGCCGGTTTGCGTCGGTGCGATGGCCTTGAGACGGGCGATGGTCTGAGTGTTGAGCGCATCGAACTGATCCGCGTGCGGCTGACTGCAGCACTGCTCGGCCGCGGCGAGAATCGGGCGATAACCGGTGCAGCGACACAGGTTGCCCGCGAGGGCTTCATGGGCCTGGGCCTGCCTTGTTTCGCAGGAGGCCGATTCGGCGCTGTTCTTTTGCAGCGCAAACAGCGACATGACAAACCCCGGCGTGCAGAAGCCGCACTGCGAACCGTGGCAGTCCACCATGGCCTGCTGCACGCTGTGCAAACGGCCCTGATGCTTGAGGTCTTCAACGCTGATCAGCTGCTTGCCGTGCAGCGAGGCCACGAATGTCAGACACGAATTGAGGCTGCGATAACTGAGTTGTTCCTGACCCGCAGCGTCGGTGATCAACTCGCCCACCACCACGGTACACGCGCCGCAGTCGCCGCTGGCGCAGCCCTCCTTGGTCCCGGATTTGTGCAGGTGCTCGCGCAGGTAGTTCAGCACCGTCACATTGGGGTCCAGAGCCTGTTCGGTTTTCAGTTCTTGGTTCAGGAGAAACTGGATCACGGGTCGCGCCTCGGTTTTTGTCGTTGGAAAGCACTGGTCACAGCTGCCGGCGGAAGGTCATCGAACATGCCGATGAATCTATCAGCTCTGACTATCGGGTCAATTTATTTCTGACTCAAAGGTCAAGAAATTCATTATTTCCGCATATGGCCGATAAGCCACCTGACGATCACCTTCGCAGATGGGGCATTCTTGCTCGCCACGTGTGCGGTTTTTCTGCGTGTTTCGTGCCAGTTTCCACAGTATGGCCCTGCGCCACAGGCGTGCAGTGCGATACACTCCGCCGCTTGTTTGCGACCCATGAAGTTGAAGGTAAGAAATGACGTTCAAGGCACCCGACAGCCTCGCCGAGCAGATTGCTCATCACCTCGCCGAGCGCATCATCCGTGGGGAGCTCAAGCCGGGAGAGCGGATTCAGGAGCAGAAGGTCACCGCCGCCCTGAACGTGAGCCGTGGTTCGGTGCGCGAGGCGCTGCTGATTCTCGAGCGTCGCCACTTGATTGTGATCCTGCCCCGTCGCGGCGCGCAGGTCTCGGTCCTGACCCCGCACAACATCACCAGCCTGTGCGCCCTGATGAGCGAGATGTACATCCTGCTCGGTCTTGCGGTAGCGCGAAGCTGGAAGGAGCCTGTCGAACTGGCGCCGTTCATGCAGATTCAGCAGCGGCTCATCGCCAGCTGCGAGCGGCAGGACGTCAAGGGTTTCGTCGAAGAGAGCTTCCACGTCATGCGCGCGGCCTATGCGTTTGCCAACAACCCGTACCTGGAAGAGACCGTCGAGAACCTGCAGCCGTCCATGAGTCGCTTCTACTTCCTCGCCCTGGATCAACGCCAGGCGGAGATGAGCGAATACCTGACCCTGTTCGGCCAATTGCTCGACGCGGTCATGGCGCGGGACCTGGCGCGCATTCGCGACGTGCTGACCTGCTACGCCGAGCGCAGCTGCCAGTCCGTGCTGTCTGCCCTGGCGGCCAGCTGATTCATGCGCCTCAAATGCATCAGGCTGGCCGGGTTCAAGTCGTTCGTCGACCCGACGACGGTGAACTTCCCCAGCAACATGGCGGCCGTGGTCGGCCCCAACGGATGCGGCAAGTCCAATATCATCGATGCGGTGCGCTGGGTCATGGGCGAAAGCTCGGCCAAGAACCTGCGCGGCGAGTCGATGACCGACGTCATTTTCAACGGCTCCACCAGCCGCAAACCGGTGAGCCAGGCGAGCATCGAGCTGGTCTTCGACAACTCTGACGGCACCCTCGTCGGGGAGTACGCCAGCTACGCGGAAATTTCCATCCGCCGCAAAGTGACCCGCGACAGCCAGAACAGTTATTACCTCAACGGCACCAAGTGCCGTCGCCGCGACATCACCGACATTTTCCTCGGCACCGGCCTGGGCCCGCGCAGCTATTCGATCATCGAGCAGGGCATGATCTCCAAGCTGATCGAAGCCAAGCCCGAAGACCTGCGCAATTTCATTGAAGAAGCGGCCGGCATCTCCAAGTACAAGGAACGCCGCCGCGACACCGAAAACCGTATCCGCCGCACCCACGAGAACCTCGCGCGCCTGACCGACTTGCGCGACGAGCTGGGTCGGCAGCTGGAGCGCTTGCAGCGCCAGGCTCAGGCGGCCGAGAAGTACCAGGAATACAAAGCCGAAGAACGTCAGCTCAAGGCGCAGCTCTCGGCATTGCGCTGGCAGGCGCTGAACGAGCAAGTGGCCCAGCGCGAATCGGTCATCGGCAATCAAGAGGTGGGCTTCGAGTCTTTGGTCGCCGACCAGCGCAGCGCCGATGCCGTCATCGAGCGCCTGCGCGACGGTCATCACGACCTGTCCGAACGCTTCAATCTGGTGCAGGGGCGCTTTTATTCCGTGGGTGGCGACATCGCCCGGGTCGAGCAGAGCATCCAGCACGGCCAGCAACGCTTGCGCCAGTTGCAGGACGACCTGCGCGAAGCCGAGCGCGCGCGGCTGGAGACCGAGTCCCACCTGGGCCACGACCGCACGTTGCTGGCGACCCTGGGCGAAGAGCTGGAAATGCTTGAGCCGGAGCAGGAAATTACCCTCGCGGCCGCGGAAGAATCCGCCGTCGCGCTGGAAGACGCCGAAACCGCCATGCACGGCTGGCAGGAACAATGGGACGCCTTCAACCTGACGTCAGCCGAGCCTCGGCGTCAGGCAGAAGTACAGCAGTCGCGCATTCAGCAACTGGAAACCAGCCTGGAGCGCTTGGCTGAGCGTCAGCGGCGTTTGGGGGAAGAGCGTCAGTTGCTCGCGGCTGATCCTGAGGACGCCGCGATTCTCGAACTCAGCGAAGACCTTGCCGCGCGGGAGATGGCTTTCGAAGAACTCACCGCCGAAGAAGAACACCTGATCGAGCGCCTTGAACAGCTGCGTCTCGACCTGCAACAGGCTACGCAGGCGCAACAACAGGCTCAAGGCGACTTGCAGCGGCTGAACGGCCGCCTCGCGTCGCTGGAAGCGCTGCAACAGGCGGCCCTCGATCCGGGCACCGGCACCGCCGAATGGCTGCGCGACCACCAACTCAACGAGCGCCCGCGCCTGGCCGAAGGGTTGCGCGTTGAGGCTGGCTGGGAAATGGCTGTGGAAACCGTACTGGGCGCCGACCTCAATGCAGTACTGGTGGATGATTTCGCCGGGCTCGATCTGGCCGGCTTCAGTCAGGGCGACCTGCGCCTGGTGAGCCCTGGCACCGACGTCGCGCGCATACCCGGCAGTCTGCTGGACAAGGTCGACACCGACGTCGATCTGACCCACTGGCTGGGCCAGGTCAAACCCGTTGAAAGCCTCGACGATGCGCTGGCGCTGCGCGGGCAGTTGGGCGCCGGCGAGAGCCTGATCAGCCGTGACGGCTATTGGGTCGGCCGCGATTTTCTGCGCGTACGCCGCGCCAGCGAAGCCGAAAGCGGTGTGCTGGCGCGGGGTCAGGAATTGCAGCGTCTGGAAGCCGAGCGCGAGGAGCGCGAAGCGACCCTGGCTGCCCTGGATGAGCAACTGCTGACCCAGCGCGAACAGCAACGCACACAGGAAGACAACCGCGAACAACTGCGCCGCCGCTTGCAGGAAGAGGCCCGCCAGCAAAGCGAACTCAAGGCGCAGTTGTCCGCCGCCAAAGCCAAGGTCGAGCAACTGACCCTGCGCCGCACGCGGCTGGATGAAGAGTTGACCGAGCTGGCCGAACAGCGCGCCATGGAGCAGGAAACCCTCGGCGAATCCCGCCTGCAGTTGCAGGACGCCCTCGACAGCATGGCCCTGGACACCGAACAGCGCGAGCTGCTGCTGGCCCGGCGCGACAGCCTGCGCGAGCGGCTGGACCGCGTGCGCCAGGAAGCCCGCCAGCACAAGGATCACGCCAACCAGCTGGCCGTGCGCCTGGGTTCGTTGCGCGCTCAGCATGATTCCACGCGTCAGGCGCTGGAGCGTCTGGAAATGCAGTCCGAGCGCCTGACGGAAAAGCGCGAGCAACTGAGCCTGAATCTGGAGGAGGGTGCCGCGCCGCTCGAAGAACTGCGCATGAAGCTCGAAGAGCTGCTGGAAAAGCGCATGGTGGTCGACGAAGAGATGCGCACGGCCAAGAACGCGCTCGAAGACGCCGACCGCGAACTGCGCGAAGCGGAGAAACGTCGCAACCAGGCCGAGCAGCAATCGCAGTTGCTGCGCGGGCAACTGGAGCAGCAGCGCCTGGAATGGCAAACGCTGACCGTGCGACGCAAGGCGCTTCAGGAGCAATTGCACGAAGACGGCTACGACCTGGACGGCGTACTGGCGACCCTCACCGCCGACGCCAACGAGAAAGCCGCCGAAGAAGAGCTGGAGCGCATCGCCGCGCGGATTCAGCGCCTCGGCGCCATCAACCTGGCGGCCATCGACGAGTACCAACAGCAGTCCGAGCGCAAGCGCTACCTCGATGCCCAGGACGCCGATCTGGTCGAAGCGCTGGATACCCTGGAAAACGTGATTCGCAAGATCGACAAGGAAACGCGTAACCGATTCAAAGAGACCTTTGATCAGATAAACAGCGGAATTCAGGCACTGTTTCCAAAAGTTTTCGGTGGCGGCAGCGCTTACTTGGAACTGACGGGCGAAGATTTACTCGATACAGGGGTGACAATCATGGCGCGTCCTCCCGGCAAGAAAAACAGCACGATTCATTTGCTGTCCGGGGGTGAGAAAGCCTTGACCGCGCTGGCGCTCGTTTTTGCCATCTTCAAGCTCAATCCGGCGCCGTTCTGCATGCTCGACGAGGTCGATGCGCCGCTGGACGACGCCAACGTGGGGCGCTATGCCCGGTTGGTCAAGGAGATGTCACAAACGGTGCAGTTCATCTACATCACCCACAACAAGATCGCCATGGAAATGGCTGATCAATTGATGGGTGTCACCATGCACGAGCCGGGCTGTTCGCGGCTGGTGGCGGTGGACGTAGAGGAGGCGATGGCGCTGGTGGAGTCGTAGCAAAATGCGCAGTTGATCGCGAGGCGGTCATGCAGATTCAGCAGGAAAAGTGGTGCCCGGACGCCCAGTACAGGAATCACCGCCGCAGCGTGACAGATGCTTGTGACCTGCCAGATGTAACAGACGGTGTAAAGTTGCCTTTGGTCGTGCTAGCTTAATGTCCACTTTTTCATTTCGCGTGGGTAAAAGGCCATTCAGAACATAGAGTTGGCTCCACGTTTTAAAGGGGTTTGCGCCCTTAATTTTCAGAATTTTATTAGAGGCACGGGACTACATGGAAATCGGTCTGCGAGAGTGGCTGATCGTCATCGGCATTATTGTCATTGCCGGTATTCTGTTTGATGGCTGGCGCCGGATGCGTGGTGGCAAGGGCAAATTGAAATTCAGGCTGGACCGCAGCTTCTCCAACGTGCCGGACGATGACGAACCGACGTCCGCTGAAGTGCTGGGCCCTGCACGCGTCCTGGACACCCATAAGGAGCCCAAGCTCGACGAACACGACCTGCCGACCATGAGCGCAGCACCCCGTGAGCGCGCCGAGCGTGAACCACGACGCGGCAAGCGCAAGGGCGAGCCGCATCAGGGCGACCTGAACCTGAGCGCCAATGGCCCCGACCTGTTCAGTGCCCGCGACGATGATTTCCCGGACGACAAGCCGAACCAGCGCATCACCGAAGACAAGGACCTGCCACCGGTCGAAGAAGTGCTGGTGATCAGCGTGATTTCCCGGGACGAAAGCGGCTTCAAGGGCCCGGCGCTGTTGCAGAACATTCTGGAAAGCGGCCTGCGCTTCGGCGAGATGGACATTTTTCACCGTCACGAAAGCATGGCCGGCAATGGCGAAGTGCTGTTTTCGATGGCCAATGCGGTCAAGCCGGGCGTGTTCGATCTGGACGATATCGACCATTTCAGCACCCGTGCCGTGAGCTTCTTCCTGGGTTTGCCAGGGCCGCGTCATCCGAAGCAGGCCTTTGATGTCATGGTCGCCGCTGCGCGCAAGCTGGCCCATGAGCTGAACGGTGAGTTGAAAGACGATCAGCGCAGCGTCATGACCGCGCAGACCATCGAACACTACCGCCAGCGCATCGTCGAGTTCGAACGCCGCGCCTTGACCCAGCGTCGTTGATTGGCGCTACGCTTATTGAAGGACGCAGTTCTGTAGGAGCGTGGCTTGTCCCGCGATCTGGCGCGAAGCGGCGGTAGATCTGACGGAGGTGGTATCAGGTACATCGCGTTTGTCGACTGGCGACTGCTGCCCAGCCGATCGCGGGACAAGCCGCGCTCCCACAGGTTTTGCATGTACCACGATTGAGCAGCTTCGGCTGCTCTTTTGCATTTCGAGAACACACTTATGAAAGCCGCCGAAACCCGCATCCTTGAACTGCGCGCTGAGCTGGATCAGCACAACTACCGCTATCACGTGCTCGACGAGCCGAGCATTCCGGACGTTGAATACGACCGGCTGTTCCACGAGCTGAAGGCGCTGGAGGCAGAGAATCCGCACCTGGTGACCCCGGACTCGCCGACGCAGCGGGTTGGCAGTGCGGCGTTGTCGGCATTTACCCAGGTGCGGCACGAAATTCCCATGCTCAGCCTTGGCAACGCCTTCGAAGAAACCGACATGCTGGAGTTCGATCGTCGGGTCAACGAAGGGCTGGATCTGCCTGCCTCTTCAAAGAAGGTTGAATACAGCTGCGAGCCGAAACTCGACGGCCTGGCGGTCAGCCTGCTCTATCAGAACGGCGCACTGGTTCGCGGTGCTACGCGGGGTGACGGCACCACCGGCGAAGACATTAGCGTCAACGTGCGCACCGTGCGCAATATTCCGCTGAAGCTGCACGGCGAGGGCTGGCCGGAGACCCTTGAAGTGCGCGGCGAAGTGTTCATGTCCAAGGCCGGTTTCGAGCGTCTGAATGCAAGCCAGCTGGAGATCGGCGGCAAGACGTTCGCCAACCCGCGCAACGCGGCGGCCGGCAGCCTGCGCCAGCTGGATTCGAAAATTACCGCCAACCGCCCGCTGGAGTTCTGCTGTTATGGCATCGGCCAGGTGTCCCACGACATCGCTGACACCCACACCGGCAACCTGCAGCAGTTGAAAACGTGGGGCATACCGATCAGCCGTGAGATGAAAATCGCCCACGGCATCGAAGACTGCCTGAAGTACTACCACGACATCGGCGAGAAACGTCTGTCGCTGCCGTACGAAATCGACGGCGTGGTGTTCAAGGTGAACAGCATTGCCTCCCAGCGCGAGCTGGGGTTCCGCGCCCGCGAACCGCGCTGGGCCATCGCCCACAAATTCCCCGCCATGGAAGAGCTCACCGAACTGCTCGACGTCGAATTCCAGGTCGGCCGCACCGGCGCGGTCACGCCGGTTGCCCGTTTGAAGCCGGTCAAAGTGGCTGGCGTGACCGTCGCCAATGCCACGCTGCACAACATGGATGAAGTGGCGCGCCTGGGCCTGATGATCGGCGACACGGTCATCATCCGCCGCGCCGGCGACGTGATTCCGCAGGTGGTGCAGGTCGTGCAGGAGCGCCGTCCCGATCACGCCCGCGCTGTCGAGATCCCGCAGACCTGCCCGGTGTGTGGCTCGCAGGTCGAGCGCACCCAACTGATCAAGCGCAGCAAGGGCAAGGAAACCATCAGCGAGGGCGCGGTGTATCGCTGCGTCGGACGTCTGGCCTGCGGCGCGCAGCTCAAGCAGGCGATTATCCATTACGTGTCGCGCCGGGCGATGGACATCGAAGGATTGGGCGACAAGACCATTGAGCAACTGGTGGACGAGAAGCTCATCGGCTCGCCGGCCGATCTGTACAAGCTGACCCACGATCAGATCATCGATCTGGAGGGTTTCGCCGAGATCTCCACCAACAAGTTGCTCAAGGCCATCGACGACAGCAAGCAGCCGACGCTGGCGCGTTTCATCTACGCGCTGGGCATTCCGGACGTAGGCGAGGAGACGGCCAAGGTGTTGGCGCGCTCTTTGGGGTCGCTTGAGCGGGTCATTGTGGCGCTGCCGGAGGTGCTGACCTATCTGCCGGACGTGGGGCTGGAAGTGGCCCATGAAATCCACAGTTTCTTCGAGGACGCGCACAACCAGGACGTCATCAACGCGCTGCTCGGCGAGTGCCAGATGGTACTGCAGGACACGGGTGATCTGGGTGCGGAGTTCGCGGCGAGTGCGACCTTGGGCGGGATGCTGGACAAGTTGAATATTCCGTCGGTGGGGCCGGGCGCGGCGCAGAAGCTGGCGGACAAGTTCGGCACCCTTGAGGCGGTCGTTTCGGCGGACTGGCTGGACATGCGGCAGACGTTGCCGGAGAAGCAGGCGCAAGCGGTGAGGGCGTTTTTCGATGTGCCTGAGAACGCTCAGCGTGCCTTGGCGATCGAGCAGCAGCTGAAGGATTTCGGCATGCACTGGCAGAGTGAGAAGAAGGTGGTCGAGGGGCTGCCGCTGGCCGGGCAGACGTGGGTGCTGACCGGGTCGCTGGAGCTGATGAGCCGGGATGTGGCGAAGGACAAGCTGGAGGGGCTGGGGGCAAAGGTGTCCGGTTCGGTGTCGGCAAAGACTCACACGGTGGTGGCCGGGCCGGGCGCGGGCTCGAAGCTGACCAAGGCGAATGAGTTGGGGTTGAAGGTGCTGGACGAAGAGGCGTTTGTGGCGTTTCTGAAACAACACGGCGTTGACTTGAGCTAGATCAGAGTCAGGATCAGGAACAAGATCAAGGGCGTCTGCCTGGGGGCAGACTGTTTCGCCTTCGGCGAGTTACTTGTTAAAGCCCCGCTCTTTGTTCAAAGGGCAGCCAAGGGCTTGTGCTCCTGGTTGGTTCCTCCTTCATCGGAATACCTTCACTCCGGTCTTGCTCCGTGGGCCCGCGCCGAACGGACATCCATGTCCTGACGGCGCTCTCGCCGCATCCATGCGGCTCGGCCCACTGCGCAAGACCTGCGTTCAGCCTGCACCCAAGTCGCGATTGGCGTCGTCTGAGCTTCTCGGGTACGAAGATCAAAAGCGCTTAGTAGGACCGGCTTTAGCCGGGAAGCCTTGGATCTTGATCGTTCCCAATCTCTGCGTGGGAATGCATCCCCTGACGCTCCGCGTCACCGGTCTCACTGGCTCCACGCACTGCTGTTAGTGGGACCGGCTTTAGCCGGGAAGGGGCCGGCTCCGTCACCATCAATTCTACGGCGTGTGATCGTCCCCACGCTCTGCGTGGGCACGCAGCCCAGGACGCTCCGCGTCCATTCCCGGCTAAAGCCGGTCCCACAAGGGTACGAGGTGTGTCTGTTTTTGATCGTTCCCACGCTCTGCGTGGGCACGCAGCCCAGGACGCTCCGCGTCCATTCCCGGCTAAAGCCGGTCCCACAAGGGTATGAGGTGTGTCAGTGGGACCGGCTTCAGCCGGGAAGCCCTTGATCCGCTCTTGATCTTCATACGCAGAAGGTCCAGACACCGCCAAACGCGACTTGGGTGCAGGCTGAACGGAGGTTTCGGGCAGTGGGTCGAGCCGCATGGATGCGGCGAGAGCGCCGTCAGGACAGGGATGTCCGTTCGGCGCGGGCCCACGGAGCGGGACCGGAGTGAAGGAACCCGACGAAGTCGGGCCCAACCAGGAGCAGACACCCTTGGTTACTTGGGGTGTTTTTCCAAGTAACTCGCCGAAGGCGAAATGTCCGCCGTCAGGCGGATTGGGACCTACGTGAGGTAGTGTGGACGAGGGTGGGACCAAGGGTAAAAAATCCACGGAACCCCCACCACCCTTGGCGTTCTAGTGCTTGCAGCCCTCCCTCAGGATATCGCCATGTTCCAGTTCTTCGAGCAACTCAGCACCCGGATCGCGGCGCCATTCGCCGGTGAGAGCAAACGCAACAGCAAGGTCTGGCAGTGCCGGTGTGGACAGTCGGTGTTCTTCCGCAACAGTCAATGCCTGGCGTGCTCGGCGGCGTTGGGGTACTTGCCCGAGCAGAGCAAGGTCGCCGCGCTGGAACCAGGGCCGGACGCGCAGACCTGGCGCCTGAGGGATGAACCCCAGGCCGGGCTCTACCGGCGTTGCGCTAATCTCGACACAGCGGCCGCCTGCAACTGGGTGTTTCCGGCGCTGAACGTCGGCGAGTTCTGCATCGCCTGCAGCCTCAACAAGACCATTCCCGACCTGTCCGTGCCCGAGAATCCCGAGCGCTGGGGCAAGATCGAGACCGCCAAACGCCGGCTGGTCGCGCAATTGATCACCCTTGGCCTTCAGGTCATCCCGAAAAGCGTTGATGAAGAGCGCGGGCTGGCCTTCGAATTCCTCGGCGTGGACCTCGAAGGCAACTTGCCCACCACTGGCCACGCCAGTGGCTTGATCACCCTCAACGTCGAGGAAGCGGACGACGCCATTCGCGAGAAGGTTCGCGTGCAGATGCACGAACCCTACCGCACGCTGCTCGGGCATTTCCGGCACGAGGTGGGGCACTATTACTGGGATCGGCTGATTGCCGACACCTATTGGCAGGATGGCTTTCGCAACCTGTTCGGCGACGACCGCGCCAGCTACGCCGATGCCCTTGATCATCACTACCAGAACGGCGCGCCGGCCGACTGGCAGCAAAGTTTTGTCAGCGCCTACGCCACCATGCACCCGTGGGAAGACTGGGCCGAGACCTGGGCGCATTACCTGCACATGATGGACGCGGTCGACACCGCGCTGAGTCTGGGCATGAGCGCCCGGGACATGGAACTCGACTACCAGCCGTTTCCGCTGGAAACCTTGTACGACCCTCAGCACCCTGGCGGTCCGGCGTTCCTCTCGTTCGTCAACGCGTGGATCGAACTGGCCGGCATGCTCAATGAATTGTCCCGCGCCATGGGGCAAGCGGATTTCTATCCGTTCGTGCTGCCGCCGGCGGTCATCACCAAGCTGCATTTCATCCATTTGGTCATACAAGGCGCGGGCGGCAAGGCCGACGAAGTGCTGCAAGTGCAGTAATCACCTCATGTGAGTGGTTGCCAGTAGCCATTAGTACAAAGCGATGAAAGGGATTTCACCGCTTGTCCGCGACGCCTGCACAGCCGAAAAAGGGATGCTATTTTCCCTATACATATCGTTTTGATACTACTGGCGAAGCGTTTGGCGAAGCGGTCTAAAAGGGATTTCAGTTATGGCCACCCGTGCTCCATTGCCCAAAAACGAGCGTTCCCGTCTTTCGCGCATTACCCACATGGGGCTTATCGATGCGACGGCCGACGATGTGCTCGACCACGTCGTTTCGATGGTGACCCACTACTTCGAGGTTCCCATCGCCCTCGTTTCCATCATCAGCGAGCACCGCCAATGGTTTCGGGCACGGGCGGGCATCGAGGAGCGCGAGACATCCCGGGAGGTGGCCTTCTGCGCCTATACCATCCTCGGTCACGAAACCTTTCAGGTCCCTGACGCAATGCTCGACCCGCGATTCAGCGACAATCCGCTGGTGACCGGTGAGCCCCATATCCGTTTCTACGCTGGCGTGCCGTTGGTCACAGCCGATGGCCTGGCCCTGGGCACGCTGTGCATCATCGACAACACACCTCGGCCCGCCCTCGGCCAGCGCGATCTGGCAATGCTGGAGATGTACGGCCAGTTGGTAATGAAGCGACTCAACAACCTGCGCCACGCCAGTTACGTCGATCAGCCCACCGGGCTGTTCAACCGGCTGCGACTGGAAGAAGACCTCGCGGCGCTGGCGGATCGGCGTAAATACGCGCTGGTTGCGCTGGACATGGTTGCGCCAGCATTTCTCGACAGCATCGTCAAAGCGCTCGGCTACAGCTTCGCGCAGGAACTGGTGCGCTGCATGATTGAAAACTGCCGCAGCCAGCTGCCCACCGACACTGCCCTTTATAAAGTCAGCCCGACGCGCATCGCGCTGATTACCCGTCACGCCCGTCCGGCGCAGTCGGAGCAGCTCTTCCTGCAGCTACTCGAGCATTTTCGGCGGCCGCTGGTTTGCCGCAACATTCCTATCCAGATGGACGTCGGCATCGGCGTGTTGCCGCTGGGCCTGGACCGCTGCGATGAGCACGACTGGATTCGGCTGGTGGTCAGCGCGGCAGACGAAGCCCGCGGCAAGTCGACCGGGTGGCGCTGGTACGAGCCGCACCTGGACTTCGCCCAGCAGCGGGCCTTCATGCTCCTGGCGGCGCTGGCCGAAGCGGTGCGCAGCCCCGATCAGCTGTCGCTGGTGTATCAACCGCGGCTGGAGGTGGCGACCGGGCGCATCGTTACGGTCGAAGCGTTGCTGCGTTGGCAACATCCCGTGCTCGGCCCGATCAGTCCGGTGGAGTTCATTCCGCTGGCGGAAAAGACCGCACTGATTCGTTCGCTCAGTCTCTGGGTGCTGCACAAAACCGTTGCCCAGGCCGCGCTCTGGCAAAAACAGGGCTACGCCTTCAAGGTGGCAATGAACGTCTCCGCCATCGACCTGGGCAATTCTTCGTTCAGTGACGCGCTGTTGGCGCAATTCACCAGCAGCGGCCTTGATCCCAGTGGCTTTGAGCTTGAGTTCACTGAAAGTGCGTTGTGCGATAACCCCGAGGTGACCCGCCTGCAACTTGAGCGCTTGCGCGCGTTGAACATCGACATCGCCATCGACGACTTCGGCACCGGTTACAGCAACTGGACCTACTTGCGGCAGCTCCCGGCCACCACGGTCAAGCTGGACAAATCGCTGGTGGAAAACATAGACAGCGACGAAAAGGATCGCGGCCTGGTGGAGGCCATCGTCGATCTGGCCAAGCGGCTCGGCTACCGCGTCGTTGCCGAAGGTGCGGAAACCGAGCGCGTCTACGGCATCCTCTGCGAGCTGGGCTGCGACGAAGTGCAAGGCTTCCTCGTCGCACGTCCCATGACCGTCACTGCGCTCGAGCACTGGATGAACGGCGAGCGCAGCAGCAAGGTTCGGCAGCTGCGATCACTGGCGCATTAAGCGTTACAGCGTCAGACGCAGGTAGCGTTCGAAGCCGGCCTGATTGCAACTGCTTTCGGGCAGTTCCTGCCAGCCCAGCGTCAGGTACAGCTGACGCGCCGGGTGGTTGCCGACCTCCACGGCCAGCATCAACTGCTCCGTTTCGGGCCATAAATCCCTCACCAACGCAGGCAGCGCCCGCAGGCACTGCTTACCCAGCCCCTGGCCTTGAAAGCGTCGATCGATCATCAATGCGTGCAGCGTGGTCGTCACATCGGCACGCTCGCGTGCCCAGTCCGGTAACAGCGATCCGCGCTTGAGCACGAAAAACCCTCGGGGGATGTCGTCGATCAGCAGCACGAAGCCTTGAATGTCGCAGACGGGGCGGGCGGTCAGCGTGTGCAGACCGCCATGGATATCGCCGACGTGCCTGATCTGTTCAGCGTGCAGTGCGATGTCCAGCAGCTCCTGCTGCTGGGCCGGAGCAAGCGATTCATGGCGGGTGAGAGTTAAGTGCATCGGGGCGTACCTGTGTGTTGCGTCTTGCCAGGGCGGAGCATGCGCAAGCCGAGGCCGTGCGGGCTGCAAAAAATCAGGCGCCATTGTGCCGCATCCGGGCCCTGGGCAATGCGTTCATGCAGGCGGCGAGGGGTTGGACGGGCTCAAAATCTTAATCTGAAACAAGAGGTTGTAACTTCGCGCGAGACCGGTACAATGGCGCGGCTCGCCACTGGCGAGCGTCGTTATGGTGACCCCATCGGTCCCCCCGCAACGATTACCCGTGAACCTGGTCAGAGCCGGAAGGCAGCAGCCACAGCGGGAACATTGTGTGCCGGGGTGTGGCTGGTGGGGTTGCCTCCATAACGAGATCTCGTCGCAATGACGAGAGATTATCTTCACAGCCCTCGCGGCTTGATTCTGCTTTGATCTCCCCCATTTCCTGAACAAACTTGATAACGGCCTGACCGTTTCTGACCTGACACTGCTGTCTGGTCTGCGGCTCATTGCGCCCACCCACGGGCCAAATAAATCTGCCCTCCTTGTGAATCAATACGATAGTCTTCGCACCATTGTCGATACGGACACCTGACTGGAACGCGATTGATGGCCCCTGATGACTATCTGGTAATGAGCAGCGCGGAGTGGGCGGGGCTGCGCGCCAGTACGCCATTGACGTTGTCGGAAGAAGATCTGGCCGCATTGCGAGGCGTGAACGAGGACATCTCGCTGGAAGATGT
>NZ_DASVUM010000072.1:0-12219 GCF_036387035.1 Pseudomonas sp.
CGAGCGGCAGGATCAGCGGCTTGTGGAACAACTGGCCGCGCCCCTGGCCAAGCTGATTCCCGGCAAATACGGCGGCATCGAAGCCTGCAGCCTCGCCCGCGCGCTATGGCGCCTGGCGCTGGAAGAGCAGGACGGCGTGCGCGTGGTGGAGTCGGATGATTTGCGGCGGTTGGGGAAGTAACTGAGCGCTGATTCAACTGACCGGTAAAACCTGTGTAGGAGTGAGCTTGCTCGCGATCGGTTTCTGACAGTCACCGCTTCAGGGCAGGTCATACCGCAATCGCGAGCAAGCTCACTCCTACAGGGATCGCCGATCCGAGCTACATCCCGCCCGTTGCCTGAAACCCCACACCTAGCGCGGTCAGAATCGACAACGGCAGCAGCAGCGTGTCGAGCAGTGCGCTGCCGGGCAGGTCGAGCATCGGGTACTTCGGCGCCTCGGTGCCGAAGCGATCCTTCTCGCAGCAACCGCCTTCGATGGCGTACAGGTCCAGTCGCGTGCCCGCGTACACGACTGGCGCGCCGGGCTGATTGGCATCAAGGGTGCGCACGGTCGAACAGCCCGTGGTCAGCAACAGGCCCAGCGCTATCACAACGACCTTATTCATCGGCGCCAAAATGATGCTCGCCCCAACGCGGCAGCATGTCCTGAGGAATGTTGAGCAGGTTGAGAATCCGAGCGACCACGAAATCCACCAGATCGTCGATCGTCTGCGGCTGATGATAGAAACCGGGCGACGCCGGCAGAATCACCGCGCCCATGTTCGACAGCTTGAGCATGTTCTCCAGGTGGATGCTGGAAAACGGTGCCTCGCGCGGCACGAGAATCAGCTGCCGACGCTCCTTCAATGTGACGTCGGCGGCACGCTCGATCAGGTTGTTGCAGGCGCCCGTGGCGATTGCCGACAAGGTCCCGGTCGAGCACGGCACCACAACCATCGCACTCGGCGAACCGGAACCGGACGCCACCGGTGACATCCAGTCTTCCTTGCCGTAGACCCGAATCTGCCCCGCTGTCGCGCCGGTGTACTCGTTCAGGAACGCCTGCATCATCTGCGGCTTGGGCGGCAGGTTAACGTCGGTTTCGGTGGCCATGACCAGCTGCGCGGCCTTGGAGATGAGAAAGTGCACTTCGCGGTCTTCGCGCACCAGGCAGTCCAGCAGGCGCAGGCCGTATTGGGCGCCGGATGCGCCGGTCATGGCCAGCGTGATGCGTTCAGGGCCACTCATTGCAGCGCCTCCGCCAGTTTACCGTGCAGGCCGCCGAAGCCACCGTTGCTCATGATGACCACATGGGTGCCCGGCTTGGCCTGATTTTTCACCAGCTCGATGATGCCGTCCAGGCTGTCGCACACCGATGACGGGATGGTGCACTGCGCGGCAGTTGCGGCCAGATCCCAACCCAGGTTGGCAGGCGCATACCAGACCACCTGATCGGCCTGCACGACGCTTTCCGGCAAGCCGTCGCGATGGGCGCCGAGCTTCATGGAGTTGGAGCGCGGCTCGACAATGGCAATGATCGGCACATCGCCGACTTTTTTTCGCAGACCATCCAGCGTCGTGGCGATCGCAGTCGGATGGTGGGCAAAGTCGTCGTAGATAGTGATGCCGCGCACTTCGGCGACCTTCTCCATGCGTCGCTTGACGCTTTTGAATGCACTCAGCGCTTCAACGCCCTGCTGCGGCACGACCCCGACATGGCGGGCTGCGGCGAGGGTTGCCAGGGCATTCGCGACGTTGTGTTGGCCTGTCATGCCCCAATCAACGACGCCTTGGGCCACGCCTTCAAACAGCACTTCGAATGTTGAACCGTCTTCGCTGAGTAGCTTCGCCTGCCATTGACCGCCCTCGCCCGTGGTTTGCACCGGCGTCCAGCAGCCCATTTGAATGACACGCTCAAGCGCCGGTTCGGTGGTCGGGTGAATCACCAACCCTTCGCTCGGGATGGTGCGCACGAGGTGGTGGAATTGCCGCTCGATGGCCGGAAGATCGGGGAAGATATCGGCGTGATCGAACTCGAGGTTGTTGAGGATGGCAGTGCGCGGGCCGTAGTGGACGAACTTGGAACGCTTGTCGAAAAAAGCGCTGTCGTATTCGTCAGCCTCGACGACGAAGAAGGGTGTATCGCCCAGCCGCGCCGACACGTCGAAGTTCTGCGGCACGCCGCCAATCAGAAAGCCCGGAGCCATGCCGGCGTGTTCCAGCACCCAGGCGAGCATGCTGCTGGTGGTGGTTTTGCCGTGAGTGCCCGCGACGGCGAGCACCCAGCGACCACGCAGGACGTGATCCGCCAGCCACTGCGGGCCCGAGACGTAGGGCAGGCCCTTGTTCAGGACATATTCCACAGCCGGATTGCCGCGCGACATGGCGTTGCCGACCACCACCAGATCCGGTGCCGGTTCGAGGTGCGAAGGGTCGTAACCCTGCATCAACTGAATGCCCTGCGCTTCGAGCTGCGTGCTCATTGGCGGGTAGACGTTGGCATCGGAACCCGTGACTTTATGGCCAAGATCCTTGGCGAGCACCGCCAGAGACCCCATGAACGTGCCGCAGATACCCAGAATATGAATGTGCATGACCGACCCCTTAAAACATGGGGCGCAGGTTAGCGTACAAGGCGGTGCATGCGCACGGGGGAATTGATCGCGCTTGCTCCGGTCGCACTCGGATGTCCGATGGACGCTGCAGGATTGCGGAGGAACACCTTAGTGGGACCTTGTCACGCTGCAGAATCACCGGTGAACGCGTTAGCGAGACCGGTTGAACGCGTTAGTGGGACCGGCTTTAGCCGGGAAGGCGTCGAATGGCACACCGCGGAATTGAGGCTGGTCACACCGGCCTCTTCCCGGCTGAAGCCGGTCCCACTGATAGACCGCATGCATTCAGTCAGGCTTGGTGCATCTTAATTGCAGATCGCATCCAGTCAGCGGGGCTGGCGGCGAGCTCATTGTAGGACCGGCTTTAGCCGGGAAGACGTCGGGTGTCACGCCACAAATCTGATGGTGTTCAAGCTGGCTTCTTCCCGGCTGAAGCCGGTCCCACTAATAGACCGCATGCATTCAGTCAGGCTTGGTGCATCTTAATTGCAGACCGCATGCAGTCAGCGGGGCTGGCGGCGACCCCATCGTGGGACCGGCTTTAGCCGGGAAGACGTCGGGTGTCACGCCACAAATCTGATGATGTTCATGCAGGCCTCTTCCCGGCTGAAGCCGGTCCCACTAATAGACCGCACGCATTCAGTCAGGCTTGGTGCATCTTAATTGCAGATCGCATCCAGTCAGCGGGGCTGGCGGCGACCCCATTGTGGGACCGGCTTTAGCCGGGAAGACGTCGGGTGGCACACCGCACAATTGATGGCGTACACCCTGGCCTCTTCCCGGCTGAAGCCGGTCCCACTGACAGACCGCATGCATTCACTCAGGCTTGGTGCATGTTAATTGCAGATCGCATCCAGTCAGCGGGGCTGGCGGTGAGCTCATTGTAGGACCGGCTTTAGCCGGGAAGGCGTCGGGTGTCACGCCACAAATCTGAAGGTGTTCATGCGGGCCTCTTCCCGGCTGAAGCCGGTCCCACTAGGAGACTGCATGTATTCAGTCAGACCCGGTGCATCCCAGTTGCAGACCGCATGCAGTCAGCGGGGCTGGCGGCGACCCCATTGTGGGACCGGCTTTAGCCGGGAAGGCGTCGGGTGTCACGCCACAAATCTGATGGTGTTCATGCAGGCCTCTTCCCGGCTGAAGCCGGTCCCACTGATAGACCGCATGCGCACACCGCAGAATCAACCAGATTCACTCTGGCCTCACGCCCGGAACTTCAGCGGCAGATACCGTGTTTGCGCAGCTTTCTGTACAGCGTATTGCGGCTCACCCCTAGCGCTTGAGCGGCGTGGGTGATGTGCCAGCGTTGGGCTTCCAGGGTGGCGAGCAGCGCGACACGTTCGGCGTCGTCCAGGGGCGAGTGGGCCACATCGGCTTTTGCCTGCGCCGTTCCTTGAGTCATTCCTTGCCGAATCGCCACCGGCAAGTCATCGAAACGAATCTGCCCTTCATCGCACAGCGCCGTCAGCGTACGCAGCACGTTGCGCATCTGCCGCACGTTGCCCGGCCAGTTGAAGTCGAGCAGCGCTTGCCTGGCCTTCGCCTCTATCAAGATCGGAAGGCCGCCCGCCTCCTGCGCCAGCAGGCAGTCCAGCAACTGCGCCTTATCACTACGCTCTCTCAGGGGCGGCAAGGCGATTTCCAGGCCGTTGAGCCTATAGAACAAGTCCTCGCGAAAACCGCCGTCTTCCACCCTCTCCAGCAGATTCCGGTGGGTCGCGCTGATCAGTCTGACGTTCACCGCCTGCGGCTCGCCCCCAATGGGCACCACCAGACGGTCTTCCAGCACGCGCAGCAGGCGTGTCTGCAACGCCACCGGCATGTCGCCGATTTCATCCAGAAATAACGTGCCGCCATCGGCCTGCTGCAGCTTGCCGCGCATGCCTTCCTTGCGCGCGCCGGTGAAGCTGCCGCCGCGATAACCGAACAGCTCGCTCTCGATCAGGCTTTCGGGAATCGCCGCGCAGTTCAGCGCCACGAAAGGTTTGGCGCTGCGCTGACTGGCCTGATGCACCGCTTTGGCGAATGCCTCCTTGCCAGAGCCGGTCTCGCCATTGATCAGCAACGGCACGTCGCGTTCGAATACCTTAAGCGCGCGCCGAAAATCCGTCTGCAACGCCACATCAGCCAGACAAACAGCGCTTGAAGAAAGCTGCACCGCCGATTGCCTGACCACCGGCGTAACTCGTGCCTGCACCTCGGCACGTGATTGCCCACGCAGCACGGCGAAAAATCCTCGCCCATCGCGCGTCCGCAGCGGCCAGCTGGCGGCGGCTTCCGGTGAAGCGCGGCTCAGCCACTCATCCAATGAACAGTCGAACATCGTTTCGATGCCCTGCCCCACCAGATCGCCACGGCTCAAGCCCAACAGGTTCAGCGCGCTCTGGTTCAGCGCACTGATGCGGCCCTCGCCATCGAACGCCAGCAGCCCTTCGCTGAACAGGCCGACGGCGCCAGCCTGGAGATGAAAACGCAGCAGCCAGTGATTGTCGAAACGGCTCAGGAAGTAACTGCTTTCGATGATCTTCGCCGACAGGTTGACCAGCGCCATGGTGTGAAACTGGCTCTGCCGCGACACGTCCTGACGGGCCGAGGAAACGTCCAGCACCGCGAGCAGATCGCCATGGGGATCAAACACGGGGCTCGCCGAACAGGTCAGGCCGGTGTGGCGCCCACGAAAGTGCTCGTCGCGATGGATCGTCACCGATTGACGCTCAACCAGGCAGGTGCCGATGCCGTTGGTCCCCTCCCGCGCCTCGCTCCAGTCAGCGCCCAGCCACAACCCGGCACGCTCGAAAATCCGCCGATCGCCTGGTTCGGTGACACAGTTGAGGATGATTCCGTGGGCATCGGTCAGCAGGACCGCGCTGCCCCCGGCAAGCTGACGGTGCAGGCTGTGCATCTCGCCGCCGGCGATGGTCAGGACCTGCTGCAACTGCTCGCGGCTTTCCAGCACACGGGCGTGTTCAAGCACCGTGGTCGGCGTGGCTTGCGCAGGGTCGAGATGATAATCCTCCAGGCACCGCAACCATGAACGCGCGATGGGGGGGTCGGTACCGAGATGATGGGGCGTCTTGCCTTGGGTTACGGTCAGCACTTGTTCGGCGTGACGCGTCAGGTGATTGCTGTGCATTTTTTATTCTTCATCCTGAGCCAGGGCTCTGCGGAGGATTTGCCGGTCAGCATCCTCCTCGTCACGAGCCATTGCAATGATGCGAATGGCGCGGGCCGCCGGGCTGTCATGCAAACGGCACAAACTGTCACCCCGCTCGCCCCGCCACTGACACAACACCCGGCGCGGGTCATACGATTCGTCGACCGAACGCCCATAAACCGGGCCCCGCACGGCAGTGGCCCGCGCTTTGCTCTACGCTGTACCCATGCGCCGCAACGCGTTATCCCCAGACAATCACAAGAGCCAGGAGATATTCACCATGCGTTATGCCCACCCCGGTACTGAAGGCTCCCTCGTTACCTTCAAGACCCAGTACGGCAACTACATCGGCGGCGAATTCGTGCCGCCGGTCAAAGGCCAGTACTTCGAAAACACTTCGCCGATCACCGGCAAGCTGATCGCTGAATTCCCGCGATCCACCGCCGAAGACATTGACAAAGCCCTCGACGCCGCCCATGCCGCGGCCGATGCGTGGGGCAAAACCTCCGTTCAGGAACGCTCGCTGACGCTGCTGAAAATCGCGGATCGCATCGAGCAGAACCTTGAAGTGCTGGCAATCACTGAAACCTGGGACAACGGCAAAGCCGTGCGCGAAACCCTCAACGCGGACATCCCGCTGGCGGTCGATCACTTCCGTTATTTCGCCGGCGTCCTGCGCGCCCAGGAAGGCACGGCGGCGGAAATCGACGGCAACACTGTCGCGTACCACATTCACGAGCCGCTGGGCGTGGTCGGGCAGATCATTCCCTGGAACTTCCCCCTGTTGATGGCCGCCTGGAAGCTGGCGCCCGCCCTCGCCGCCGGTAACTGCATTGTCCTCAAACCCGCCGAGCAAACCCCGCTGGGCATTACGGTGCTGATGGAGCTGATTGGCGATTTGCTGCCCAAAGGCGTGCTGAACGTGGTGCAGGGTTATGGCCGCGAAGCCGGTGAAGCGTTGGCCAGCAGCAAGCGTATCGCCAAGATTGCCTTCACAGGTTCGACGCCCGTGGGTTCGCACATCATGAAACTCGCGGCCGACAGCATCATCCCGTCCACCGTAGAACTGGGCGGCAAGTCGCCGAACATCTTCTTCGAAGACATCATGCAGGCCGAGCCCGAGTTCATCGAGAAAGCCGCTGAGGGCGTGGTGCTGGCGTTCTTCAACCAGGGCGAAGTGTGCACCTGCCCGTCGCGTTGCCTGGTTCAGGAATCGATCTACCCGCAGTTCATGGAAGTGGTGATGAAGAAGGTCCTGAAAATCCAGCGCGGCGACCCGCTGGACACCGACACCATGGTCGGTGCGCAGGCCTCTCAGCAGCAGTTCGACAAGATTCTTTCGTACCTCGATATCGCCCAGGGCGAAGGCGCCGAGTTGCTGACCGGTGGCAAGGTCGAGAAGCTCGAAGGTTCGCTGGCGACCGGCTATTACATCCAGCCGACGCTGCTCAAAGGCAACAACAAGATGCGGGTGTTCCAGGAAGAAATCTTCGGCCCGGTGGTGAGCGTGACCACCTTCAAGGACGAAGCAGAAGCCGTGGCCATCGCCAACGACACCGAGTTTGGTCTGGGCGCGGGCGTGTGGACCCGCGACATTAATCGCGCGTACCGCGTAGGCCGGGCAATCAAGGCCGGGCGCGTATGGACCAACTGCTATCACCTGTACCCCGCCCACGCTGCCTTCGGCGGCTACAAGAAATCCGGCGTCGGCCGCGAAACCCACAAGGTTGCGCTTGAGCATTACCAGCAGACGAAAAACCTGCTGGTCAGCTACGACATCAATCCGCTGGGCTTCTTTTGATTAGCGCAGCAGGGTGAAAAGCAACGGCCTCTTCGGAGGCCGTTTTTTGTTGCAGGGTTTAAGCAATCCAACGTGTAGGAGCGTGGCTTGTCCCGCGATCTGGCGCGCAGCGGCAGCAATCCGGCCAATGCGGGCTATCCATAATCGCGCGGCGGCAGGTTTACGACTGCTGCGCAGCCGATCGCGGGACAAGCCACGCTCCTACCGGTTCGTACCCGCCGCTAACACTTAGCAGACGCAAACCCTGCAGGAGTGAAAGGGGCCGCATGTCGAGCGCCATAATTGCATTGCTTGCCTCTATAATGCCGCGCACATCTCCCCTCTTTGCCCCGCACGACCCGGATCGGGTCACAAACCAGGTGCCTACATGGATTTCAATCCGCTTGATCTGATACTTCACCTCGACGTTTACCTCGACCTGCTTGTGACTCAATACGGCACCTGGGTCTACGCCATCCTGTTTCTGGTGATCTTTTGCGAAACCGGCCTGGTGGTGACGCCTTTCCTGCCAGGCGATTCGCTGCTGTTCATCGCTGGCGCCGTGGCGGCTGGCGGCGGCATGGACCCGGTGTTGCTGGCCTGCCTGCTGATGGCAGCCGCGATACTCGGTGACAGCACCAACTACATCATCGGCCGCACGGCCGGCGACAAACTCTTCAGCAATCCGAATTCGAAAATCTTCCGCCGCGATTACCTGACCAAAACTCAGGAGTTCTATGGGCGCCACGGCGGCAAGACCGTCACCCTCGCGCGCTTTCTGCCGATCATCCGCACCTTTGCTCCTTTCGTTGCGGGCGTGGGCCGCATGCCTTACCTGCGCTTCCTCGGGTTCAGCGTGCTGGGTTCGGTGCTGTGGGTGGGCGGGCTGGTCACTCTGGGCTTCTTCTTCGGCAACATCCCGTTCATCAAGAAGAACCTGACGTTGCTGGTGCTGGCGATCATCCTGATCTCGCTGCTGCCAATGATCATCGGCCTGCTGCGCAGCCGCTCGGGTCGTTCCGCCGAGGCGCGCTGAGCCCATGTGGTCGCTGCGGGAATGGCGCAAACGGCGCACGCTGGCGCGTTATCCCGTGGACCCGCACGTGTGGGAGCGCGTTCGCCAGCGCCTGCCGATCCTCGATGGCCTGAACGCCGACGAGGATCGCTACCTGCTCGACAGCTGCGTGCTGTTTCTGCAGGCCAAACACCTGACCGCACTGGAAGGCGTTGAACTGGATGACGAATCGCGGCTGTTTCTTGCCGCGCAAGCACAGCTACCGTTACTCGCCCTTGACGACTTGAACTGGTACCAGGGCTTTCACGAAATCATCCTGTACGGCGACGACTTCATCAGCCCGCAACGCCACCGCGATGCCAGCGGCGTCGAGCACGAATGGGATGGCGAGCACAGCGGCGAGGCGTGGTCCCAGGGGCCGGTCATTCTGGCGTGGCCGGGTGTGCTGACCAGCGGCGGCTGGGAAGCTTACAACCTGGTGATCCACGAACTGGCGCACAAGCTGGACATGCTAAACGGCGAGGCGAACGGCTTGCCGCCGCTGCACCCCGACATGCGCGTCAGTGACTGGGCCAGCGTTATGCAGCGCGCGTTCGATGACCTCAATCGCCAACTCGATGCCAACCCGGACGCCGAGACCGCCATCGATCCCTACGCGGCGGAAAACCCCGCCGAATTCTTCGCGGTGATCAGCGAATACTTCTTCAGCGGCCCGGATCTGCTGATCGAGGCCTATCCCGAGGTCTATGGGCAGCTAAAAGCCTTCTACCGGCAGGACCCGATGGCGCGGCTGGCGGCATTTGAGCGTGGCACTTTAGACTAGGACGCCGGTCTATCAGGCTCAACACGAGGCCTGAAGCCCGCCGTCACGCATGGCAACGCTTCGGGAATATGCCTATAATCCGGCCACTTTTTGGCGTTGCATGCCAGATTCTGAATGGTCAACCAAGGGGGCAAAGCCCAATGAGCTACAGCAAGATTCCGGCCGGCAAAGACCTGCCGAATGACATCTACGTCGCAATCGAGATCCCGGCCAACCACGCGCCGATCAAGTACGAAATCGACAAAGAAAGCGACTGCCTTTTCGTTGACCGTTTCATGGCCACCCCGATGTTCTACCCGGCCAACTACGGTTTCATCCCCAACACCCTGGCTGACGACGGCGATCCCCTCGACGTGCTGGTCGTGACGCCTTATCCGGTCACCCCGGGTTCGGTGATTCGCGCCCGTCCGGTCGGCGTGCTGAACATGACCGACGACGGCGGCGGCGATGCCAAAATCATCGCAGTCCCGCACGACAAGCTGTCCCAGCTGTACGTCGACGTGAAGGAATACACCGATCTGCCGCCACTGCTGATCCAGCAGATCGAGCACTTCTTCGCGAACTACAAAGACCTCGAAAAAGGCAAGTGGGTGAAGATCGAAGGCTGGGCTGGCGCTGATGCCGCTCGCGAAGCGATCACCAAATCGGTAGCGGCCTACAAGGGCTGATCCGGTTGCGCCCCGCCGAAGCGCTCGACGCTTCGCCGGGGCCACGCTTTACACGCACTTCCTGCCTCGCGAAACACTCCTCCCGCCCCAAAATTTCCCCGTTTTTTCCTGTTTCCTCTCCGCGCAAATGTTTAAAACTGGCCTGGCACACACAGTGTGTTTAATCACGCCGTTTTATTTTCATGTTTGAACAACATCGTTCGGCTCGAACTTGCCCGGCCGCCGCTTGAGTCCGGCATTTACCCGCGCTACTCTCGAAACTCAAGGATGGCAGTGCGTGAGGTCATTGTTGATGCAAGGGAAAACAGTGAAGGAATTGGCCTACAAAAACAGCCGAACGTTGTAATCCGTACATTCATGCCCAAGCATGACGGCGTGCTCATTTGAACACTTCGTTCATTTAAACGAGCTTCAACCCGCCGTAGACTTCGGCACATGAATACTTCAGGTGATCGACTGCGCGGCCTATTGCGAGAGTGCCATCTCTCCGCAACAGACTTTGCCGCCAACCGAAACGTAACGCCGCAACACGTGAACAATTGGTTCAAGCGTGGCATTCCCATGGCGCGCATTGAGGAAGTTGCTGAATTGCTCAGCGTGAACGCGCGCTGGCTGCGCAGTGGCGAAGGCCCCAAGCACCCCGGACAAGACCGGGAAAGCGCCCGGGAGCCCGACATTCAACCACCCCGAGCCGAGCGAACCGTGCGCGAAGAACTGGAAATGCCGGTCTACACCGAACTGCAGACGCAAAGCGCTGGCCGGACGGCGGTCGGCGAAATCCACAATCATAAAGTGCGCCTGTCCCGACGCGTGCTCGAAACCATGGACGTGGAGCTGCACAACGCCATCTGTGTAGCGATGGTCGGCAACAGCATGGCGGACAAGATTCAAGACGGATCGCTGATCGGCATTGATCGCGGGCGGGTGCAGATCATCGACGGCGAGATGTACGCCCTCGAACATGACGGCATGTTGCGGGTGAAATACCTGTATCGCCTGCCGGGCGGCGGCCTACGCCTGCGCAGCCACAATTGCGCCGAATACCCGGATGAGATATTCAGCGCCGAGCAGGTGCAGGCGCAGCACATTCAGATTCTGGGCTGGATTTTCTGGTGGTCCACCCTCAATAACCGCCGTCATCCGGCGACGCTGCGATGAGGGGCGCAATGAGTGTGTTTCGGAACTGGGCATCGGTGAACAACATGGGTATCCTGCACGCCTTCGTTTCAGCACCCATCGGCCACACGCGGCTGGGTGATCGACTTGGCAAGGTCTGCGCGACCTGCCCGGTCAACCTCACAAGCGCCTCCTCGCAGCGCGCACTTTTGCGGACGGGTGCGGTTAGCCAAAAACTAATCAAACCCGTCACCGAGAAGCCGGCCACAAGCCGGCTTTTTAACTTCGCATGAATACGTCGTACCGCTAACCCACGCGGCGCAACCGCGCGCCCGTAAACCGGCGATCAATGGACTGAGCACCTCACCAACGAAGCCATAATGCCTTCGTTTCACTACAGGAAGTTTGTCATGAGTTATCGCAACAAGACCTACATCGCGTTCGCCAGCGAAGACCTCTCTTATTACTCGCTGATGAAAGCCTGGAAACAGAACGAGAAGATCGATTTCGACTTCTTCAATGCCCACGACTTGTTTGTGGCGCGCGACACCAGCTCGCCCGAGACCATCAAGCGTCGTCTGCGTGAGCGATTGAACAACACCAAGCAAGTCATCTTTCTGAGCAGTGAAGACGGTCGACGCAAAGGCGGCGACGGGGACTCGTTCCTTGCCTTTGAAATCGAGGTCATTCTTGAGCTCGATCTTCCCATTGTCATCGCGAACCTGTGTCAGAGCCGAACGATCGTGACGGACAACATTCCGCAGCCGCTCATTGATCAGAAGCACTTCAACGTCTCGGTGTCTTTCCAGCCAAAAATCATTCAGTACGCGCTGGACAACTATGTCGAGGGCTACGCGAAAAGCGAGATGCAAGGTGCCCACCGGTATGTCCAGAGGATCTACGACGAGCTGGGCATGTGATGACCATCCTTCAAGACATGCAGACGTGGCGCTTCTGGCGCCACTTCCTGGTGGCGTTGTTTGCCTGTGTCGGCGGGCTGTCGACAGTCATGCAGACCTATAACGTCATTTATCCCGGCAGCCATGTCATGGAAGGTTTCGGCATT
>NZ_DASVUM010000073.1:0-3647 GCF_036387035.1 Pseudomonas sp.
CGAAGACGGGTACGAGACCATCATGGTCAACTGCAACCCGGAAACCGTTTCTACTGACTACGACACGTCCGACCGTCTGTACTTCGAACCGGTGACGCTGGAAGACGTATTGGAAATCTGTCGCGTCGAGAAGCCAAAAGGCGTGATCGTCCAATACGGCGGTCAAACCCCGCTGAAACTGGCGCGTGCCCTGGAAGCAGCCGGCGTGCCGATCATCGGTACCAGCCCGGACGCCATCGACCGCGCCGAAGACCGCGAGCGCTTCCAGCAAATGGTTGAGCGCCTGAACCTGCGTCAGCCGCCGAACGCAACCGTGCGCAGCGAAGACGAAGCCATCCGCGCAGCCAGCAAGATCGGCTACCCGCTGGTGGTGCGTCCGTCCTACGTACTGGGCGGTCGCGCGATGGAAATCGTCTACGAAGAAGAGGAACTCAAGCGCTACCTGCGTGATGCCGTGAAAGTGTCCAACGACAGCCCTGTGCTGCTCGACCACTTCCTCAACTGCGCCATCGAAATGGACGTTGACGCGGTGTGCGACGGTACCGACGTGGTCATTGGCGCGATCATGCAGCACATCGAACAGGCTGGCGTTCACTCCGGTGACTCCGCGTGCTCGCTGCCGCCGTACTCGCTGCCTGCGCATATCCAGGACGAGATGCGCGAGCAGGTCAAGAAAATGGCCCTGGAGCTGGGTGTTGTCGGCCTGATGAACGTCCAGTTGGCGCTGCAAGGCGAAGACATCTACGTCATCGAAGTCAACCCGCGTGCTTCGCGCACCGTACCGTTTGTGTCCAAGTGCATCGGTGTGTCCCTGGCCATGATCGCTGCCCGCGTAATGGCTGGTAAGACCCTGAAGGAAATCGGCTTCACCAAGGAAATCATTCCGAACTTCTACAGTGTGAAAGAGGCGGTGTTCCCATTCGCCAAATTCCCTGGTGTGGACCCGATCCTGGGCCCGGAGATGAAGTCCACCGGTGAAGTGATGGGTGTGGGCGACACCTTCGGCGAAGCATTTGCCAAGGCTCAGATGGGCGCCAGCGAAGTGCTGCCGACCGGCGGTACCGCGTTCATCAGTGTGCGTGATGACGACAAGCCACTGGTTGCGGGTGTGGCCCGTGATCTGATCAACTTGGGCTTTGAAGTCGTGGCTACCGCCGGGACCGCCAAGCTGATCGAGGCTGCCGGCCTGAAAGTACGTCGCGTGAACAAGGTGACGGAAGGCCGTCCGCATGTGGTCGACATGATCAAGAACGACGAAGTCACGCTGATCATCAACACCACCGAAGGTCGCCAGTCGATCGCGGACTCCTACTCCATCCGTCGTAATGCCCTGCAGCACAAGATCTACTGCACCACCACCATCGCTGCAGGCGAAGCTATCTGCGAAGCGCTCAAGTTCGGTCCGGAAAAAACCGTGCGCCGCTTGCAGGATCTACACGCAGGATTGAAGGCATGAGCATAACCAAATACCCGATGACCGTTCAGGGCGCTCGCGCCCTGGAAGAGGAGCACGCCCATCTGACCAAGGTCGTACGTCCAAAGCTGAGCCAGGACATCGGTACGGCCCGCGAGCTGGGCGACTTGAAGGAAAACGCCGAATACCATGCTGCTCGCGAGCAGCAGGGTATGGTCGAGGCGCGGATTCGTGATATCGAAGGCCGTATGCAGAATGCGGTGATCATCGACGTCACGACTATCCCGCATACTGGCAAGGTGATTTTCGGCACCACGGTGGAAATCGCCAACGTCGAGACGGATGAGCGCGTTGTCTACCAAATCGTGGGCGAAGACGAGGCTGACTTCAAACTCGGAAAAATCTCCGTTGGTTCGCCACTGGCCCGCGCCTTGATTGCCAAGGAAGAAGGTGATGTGGTTGCCGTGAAAACGCCGAGCGGCGTGATCGAGTACGAGATTGTCGAAGTTCGTCATATCTGAAAGACGGCGCCCGCTTCGTGCGGGCGCCATGCTTTGGCAACTCTCCCAGATGCTCTGGGTCGGTGGCCTATGGTTGTTGCACATTGGCGTGTTGCCGGCGCTGGGTTTGATAGGCCTGGCACCTCTGCTGATCGATGAGATCGACGGATTGCTGACTACGTTGCTGGTGAGTTTTGCCGCGGCGTGCGTGACGCTCCAGGCGTTGGTGCTGATCAAGGCTGAAGGCTTGGGGAGTTTGTGGCGGGATATACGCGGCCAACTGCTGTTGATGGCGCTGTATGCGTGCGCAATGTATTGCGTTGTGCATGTGTGGCTACCGCAAGCGTTGCGCTGGCAGTTGTTCAGCTATCTTGTGCTAGGGTTCTCCGGCCTGGTGCTGGCGATACAGCCTGCTCCGGGATGGAGTGGCGGGGCGCGCGAAGCACGCCCTTGACCCTTGTCATCACTTGAAGCGATGAACGTTCGACAATTGCTTGTTGACGCTGAAGTTCTTGCGATGCAGCAGCGCCATCTTGCCGATAACCTGAACCAGGTCCGCTTTGCCAACCTTGCACAGTTCTGCAACGGCGGCCAGACGCGCTTCACGATCAAGGATATTGACCTTGATTTTGATCAGTTCATGATCATTGAGTGCGCGTTCGAACTCGGCTAACACACCTTCAGTCAAACCGTTGTCTGCCACAATCAGAACTGGTTTCAGATGGTGGCCAATGGATTTGTACTGTTTCTTCTGCTCTTGAGTGAGCGGCATAATCTGACCCCTGCGTCTGATCTTGTAAAAAGCGGCGGCCAGTTTACCCGAGCGAGTCCGGGACCGCCCAGTTAATCACGACTCGTTTATTTTTGAGGTGCCCTGTGGCCCGTTCCAAGACAAGCCATAACTGGCTCAAAGAACACTTCGACGACAAATACGTCAAAATGGCGCAGAAGGACGGCTATCGTTCTCGCGCCAGCTACAAGCTCCTGGAGATCCAGGAAAAGGACAAGATCATCCGGCCTGGCATGACCGTGATCGACCTCGGCGCCGCGCCGGGCGGGTGGTCGCAAGTGACCAGTCGTCTGATTGGCGGTCAAGGTCGCCTGATCGCGTCCGACATTCTGGAAATGGACAGCATCCCCGACGTGACCTTTATTCAGGGCGACTTCACCGAGGACGCCGTGCTCGCGCAGATCCTGGAGGCTGTCGGTAAAACGCAGGTAGACCTTGTGATTTCCGATATGGCCCCCAATATGAGTGGATTGAGCGCTGTCGATATGCCTCGCGCCATGTTCCTGTGCGAATTGGCACTGGATCTCGCAGGGCGGGTTTTGCGGCCAGGTGGTGATTTTTTGATCAAGGTCTTCCAGGGTGAAGGCTTCGATAAGTACCACAAGGACATCCGCAAGCTGTTCGACAAGGTCCAGATGCGCAAGCCGGAGTCATCACGGGACCGCTCTCGCGAGCAGTACTTGTTGGGTCGGGGCTTTCGCGGCATTGAAGGCTCGGAAAGCATCGAGCGCAATTGAGACGGGCCGATAGTTTTTTTCAAATGGCCCTGCGGTTGAAGCATAAACGAACATGCTGTAGTCAAAGTTTCACAAAGGGTTACAGACGGCGCCTGCCACATCTGTAGGTTCTGTAGTAAGTTAGGCCGGTGAATATCATGCGAGGCACGCTCCTGCGTGGAGCTTGCTTCAGAGGGTAGCTAATTGAACGATATGGCAAAGAATTT
>NZ_DASVUM010000074.1:0-12559 GCF_036387035.1 Pseudomonas sp.
CAGATCGAGCGCTGGAACAACGCCGTGCGCAGCGACCTCAACTGGGACCTCTTCGGCCGCCTCGTACATTTCCGCGATCCGCGCCTCACCGTCGACTTTGCCTACGATCCCCTCGGACGCCGCCTCTACAAACTCTCCAAAGCGCACCACAAACCGCGCCCTGAAGCCGGCACCGGCTGGAACGAAAACGAACACGCCCGCAAAGAGCGAGAACTCGGCTGCGGCTTCACCCTGTACGGCTGGGATGGCGACAATCTGGCGTGGGAAAGCAGCCCCGCTCAATACGCTGGCGGACGTGGCCGAACCGTCCATTACATCCACGAACCCGGCACATTCGTCCCGGTGGCCCAGGCCATCCGTCACGAAACCATCCGCCTCGTCAGCCAACCGGCCTACGAAGGTCGTTACAACTTCAAAGAAGACCCGCTCTGGACCTATAAACCCAAAGCGCTGCCGATCGACGTCCTCGCCTGGTACCAATGCGACCACCTCGGCACGCCGCAAGAACTCACCGACCAAAACGGCCAAACCGCCTGGAGCGCGCAATACAAGGCATGGGGCAAAGCCCAAGAGCAGCGCTCGGAGTTCGCCAAACAAATCGGCCTGACCAACCCTATCCGCTTCCAGGGCCAATACCACGACCACGAAACCGGCCTCCACTACAACCGCCATCGGTACTATGATCCTGGAGTTGGTCGGTTCATCAGCAAGGACCCGATTGGCTATTTAGGTGGATTGAACATCTACCAATATGGGCCGAACGCAATCGGCTGGGTCGATCCTTTAGGGCTGGCAAGTTCGCCCGTTGGGCCAGGGCGAAAACCTAAATCAGATAAACCGAATCAAAACTGTAAACGTGCATGCAGAAAAAAATGGGAGGTCAATCGGTACGACCGGACGTGTGAGGGTAACGTCGCTGGCGTGGGTTACGCGAAGTACTATCGAGACATTGATTCTTCAACGTGGTGGTCGGAGGATAAAACAGGTCATGGAGAGAGTGCGTGGAAGGTGTATACGCTTAGTGGTACGTGGCAGGCTGACGCTGACATATACGGCGACAACATGGGTAAACATAAAAGCACAGTTGGAAAAAATATAAATTTCAAATCGCTAAAATGTAAGGATGTGAAATGATTAGGTCCGCCGAAGAATTTGTAGCTCTGCGTGACAGTGCCATAAAGGCCGAATATGACAGGTCTGCAATGGAGGAAGCTCCAGTTGCAGTGTGGCGGGAGGTGATAGAAAGGTTTCCGGATCACAGGCGTTGGGTCGCGCACAACAAAACCGTGCCGGTAGAGATTCTTGAAGTGCTATGTGATTTCGATGTGAGCACCAGGTGGTTCGTGGCACGTAAGAGAAAGCTCTCCTCTGCATTGTTTGAGCGCCTCTCTCAAGATAACGATTCTGACGTCAGGGTCGCGATATGCACCAATAAAAAGACTCCTTTAGAAATCCTTCAACGACTGGTTCAGGATGGCAACGAAGATGTTGCGCGTGTCGCGAAAATAAATTACAAGCGCAGAATTGAAGGGCTTGAGAGTAAGGCGGACTAGCGGTGATGGAGCATGGGTAGCCGACGCTGATATTTATGGTGATCGCATGAGTAAACACAAAAGCACAACGGGACAAAATATCAACTTCAAATCGCTGAAGTGCAAGGATGTAAGATGATCAACTCTGCCGAAGAATTTGTAGCTTTGCGTGACAGCGAAATTAAAGCTGAATATGACAGATCAGCCATGGAAGAGGCTCCAGTTGCCGTGTGGCATGATGTGATAGAAAGGTTTCCTGATCATAGGCAATGGGTTGCGCACAACAAAACGGTGCCGGTAGAGGTTTTGGAGGTGCTGTGTGATTTTGACGCTGATACAAGGTGGTTTGTGGCGTGCAAGAGGAAGCTCTCTTACGAATTATTCGAGCGCCTTTCAAAGGATGCCGACACCAATGTAAGAATCGCTATAAGCGTTAATAAGAAAACTCCCTTGGGAATTCTTGAAAAGCTTTTTCAGGATGTGGACGAGGAAGTGGCTCACGCCTCTAGGGATAACTATGACGCTAGAAGAAATACGGAGTGAGTGGGGTTAAAGCGTAGCCCCCCCCGAATGGGCGGTAGGAGCGTTGCCGGAGTAGGCGTGATCTTTTGGCCAGCGAGGGGACAGCTACCAGTTCATCCAGCGCTCTGAACCATTTGATGCGTTGTCGCCCAATGGATCATGGAATGCGCGCCTTGATGGCGCGCGGCAGGCCGGGGGTGTCAGAAATTTTGTGTTCGGGCATAACATGAGTAAGAGGTGCATGTATGCCAACCAAAAAGAAACCTGCGTTACGCGAGCTACCGAAAATCCCAAAAGAGCTGCTTGAGCAGTTCGGTGGCGGATTGATGACCGCTGAAGCCATCGAAGACGCCTCCGCGGCGTTCAAGAAGGCGTTAATCGAGCGAGCCCTCAATGCCGAGCTCGGTCATCATCTGGGCTATCCGCCGGGCGCGCAGCGCCCGGCGGATGAAAAAACCAGCGTAATGGCAAAAGCGGCAAGACGGTTTTAACGGGTGATGGCCCGATCCGGCTGGACATCCCCCGTGACCGGGACGGCAGTTTTTCGCCCATTCTGATCCCCAAGCACGAGCGCCGTTACACCGGTTTTGACGACAAGATTATCGCCATGTATGCCCGAGGAATGACGGTCAGAGAAATCCGCGCGTTCCTCTCCGAGCAGTACGGAACGGATGTTTCACCTGACTTCATCAGCTCTGTCACTGACGAGGTCATGGCCGAGATTGGAGCATGGCAGCAGCGGCCTCTGGAGCCGATGTACCCGGTTATTTTCTTCGATGCCTTGCGGGTGAAAATCCGCGAAGAGGGCCTGGTGCGCAACAAGGCGATCTACCTGGCGCTGGGGGTTCTGCCTGACGGCACACGCGATATTCTCGGCATCTGGATCGAAAATACCGAAGGCGCGAAGTTCTGGATGAAGGTTTTCAACGACCTCAAAACACGGGGTGTTGAAGATGTACTGATCGCCGTTACTGATGGACTCAAGGGCATGCCGGAAGCCCTTGGCGCGGTCTTTCCAGCCACGACACTGCAAACCTGCATCGTCCATCTGATCCGAAATAGCCTTGATTATGTGGCTTGGGACAAGCGTCGCGAACTGGCCAAGGCGCTCAAGCCGATCTACCAGGCGGTCACTGCCGAAGCGGCCGAACAGGCGCTGGATGCGTTCGAAGCCGGGCCATGGGGCAAGCAATATCCAACGGTGGTAGCTTCATGGCGGCGTGCGTGGGATCGCGTCATTCCATTTTTCGTTTTCCCGCCAGCGATCCGAAAGGTGATCTACACCACCAACGCCATCGAGAGCATCAACGCTCAGCTACGAAAGATCATCAAGACTCGTGGCCATTTCCCGACCGACGATGCGGCAACCAAACTGATCTGGCTTGGGCTGCGCAATATCACTGCAAATTGGGGCTCTGCAGCCCATGACTGGAAAAGTGCGATGAATCAATTTGCGATTCTGTACGGAGATCGATTTATCAGACCAACCTGGTAAAAGCACGGCCTGCCTAACGGCAGGCCGTAACCGGCCCGCACACAAAAAATCTGACAGTCCCGGCAGGCCCTTCACCAAAACGTCGTAGCCGGCGCACTCAACTTCCCGGCAATCACCGCAATTGCCTTTTCCACATCACTCGCTTGCGTATAGCGCCCCAGACTCAGCCGCACGCTGCTCCCGGCCTGAGCCTGACTCAGCCCCAGCGCCAGCAACACGTGAGAAACGCTGCTGCTCGCCGAATTGCAGGCCGAGGTCGAGGAGACGGCCAGCTCGCTGGCCAGGCTGGCGACGTTGAAGCCCGGTGAGGCGATGCAGACGTTGAGGGTGTGCGGGACGCGCTGCTCTGGATCGCCATTGAGGCTCACGCCCTCCAGGCTGAGCAGGCCTTCGCGCAGTTGCGCTGACAGGGCACGGATGCGTGCGACTTCCTCATGCATTTCGGCGCTGGCCAGCGCGTAAGCGGCGCCCATGCCGACGATCTGATGGGTCGCGAGGGTGCCGGAGCGATAACCCTGCTCGTGGCCGCCGCCATGCATCTGCGCTTCCAGCAACGGCCGTGCGCGTTCGCCGACGTAGAGTGCGCCGATGCCCTTGGGGCCGTAGGTTTTGTGTGCGGAGAAGGACATCAGGTCCACGGGCAATGCGCTCAGGTCGATCGCCACTTTGCCAGCGCCTTGAGCGGCGTCGACGTGGAACAGCGCGCCGTGGTCGTGGACGATCTGGCCAATAGCGGCGATGTCCGTCAGGGTGCCCAGCTCGTTGTTGACCAGCATCAGCGAGACCAGCAGCGTGTCATCGCGAAGGGCACCGCGCACGGCGTCAGGGTGAATCAGGCCGCGGCTGTCGGGTTCGAGCCAGGTCACCGGGCAACCGGCCTGCTCGAGTTGGCGGACGGTGTCGATGACGGCTTTGTGTTCGAGGGTGCTGGTGACGAGGTGGCGGCGGCCGCCATTGTTCGCGCTGAGCGCCAGGCCCTTGATCGCCAGGTTGTTGGACTCGGTCGCGCCAGACGTCCAGACCAATGCGTCGGCACTGCAGCCCACCAGCTCTGCCACCTGGCGGCGCGCCAGTTCAACGGCTTGTCGGGCTTGATTGCCATAGGCATGGGAGGAGGAGGCCGGGTTGCCGAAATTACCATCGCGGCCGAGGCAGGTGACCATGGCCTGAATGACGCGGTCATCGACCGGCGTGGTGGCTGCGTAATCGAAATAACAAGGGAGTGTGTTCATAAGGCTTCTGCGCTGTCCGTCGTGCAGAAAATGTTACTAGCGTCAGGGTGAAAAAAAATTGATTCCTCACCGGGTATTTGCCGCCCCGCTAGAATCTGATTCCCAAAATACCATCACGAGCGGAATAATATTTTAGGCTTACACTTTTTTGGACTATCTTTATCGCTTTCCGGTACAGCTCTTCACTGAGGCTTCGTGCATTTCATGGACAAATTCGACCAGGCCATCCTGAGCATCCTGCAAAACGACTGTACCCGTCCGATTGCGGAAATCGCCGACAGCGTCGGCCTGGGCAGCACGGCGTGCTGGCGTCGCGTACAGAAGCTCGAAGAGCAGGGCATGATCCGTGGGCGGGTGGCGCTGCTCGACCCCCGCCAGCTAAATGTCGCGGTGACAGTGTTCGCGGCGATTCGCACCAATCAGCACAACGCCCAGTGGCTGGGGCGCTTCCATGACCTGATCGCAACGCTGCCGGAGGTGGTCGAGTGCTATCGCATGGCCGGGGACACTGACTACATGCTGCGTATCGTCGTGCCGGACATCGCGGGCTACGACGCGGTCTACAAAAAGCTCATCCAGCTGTCCGGCATCACCGACATGAGCTCCAGCTTCGCCATGGAGCAGATCAAGTCCACCACCCAGCTACCGTTGAACCACACGCTTTAGGCCCCACGGCGCTCAGATAAAAACCGCTCGGTCTAAACCCGGCGCAAAAAAAAGCAGCCATACGACGATGGCTGCTTTTTTTGTGGCCCGAATAATCAGACGCGGGCTTTGTCGATCCACTCCATCGACGTGCGCCAGATGCAGATCCCCAGGAAGTAGGCGGACATGGCCAGCCACACAAACAGCGTCACCGAGACGTTGTACGGATGGTTCATCACCAGCAGGAAGCTGCAGAAGAACCAGACAGCGGTAACCGCGATGTTGAGGGGCATGAAGCGGCGGACGCGGAACGGGTGCAGGAACTTCATGCGCGTGACCGTCAGCAGCGCCAGACAAATCACGGTGATGAAGGTCAGCCACGGCGCCGGGGAAAGAATGTAGACACACAGCGCGACAACGTTCCAGGCGGCGGGAAAGCCCTGAAAGTAGTTGTCCTTGCTTTTCATCTCAACGTTGCAGAAGCAGAACAGCGACGATACCAGAATGATCGAGGTGGTCAGCAGCAAGGTGTATTCGGGCAGCGGAATATAGCGGTAGATGAACAGGGCGGGGATGAACACATAGGTGAGGTAATCGATCACCAGATCCAGCACGGAGCCGTCGAAGTGCGGCAGGACCGACTGTACGTTCAGCTTGCGCGCCAGCGAGCCGTCAACGCCGTCCACGATCAGGGCAATGCCCAGCCAGAGCAGGCACGCCTTGGGTTGGTTATCGAACAAAGCAATGGTCGCCAGAAAGGCGAGCACCACCCCCGTGGCGGTAAAACCATGGGCGCCCCAGGCCTTGAGCCAGGCAATGCGTTGAATTGGAATCATGGACGGTCCTTCTGGAAATAAACGGGTTCAGTCGGGTACGGCTGCAGTCGACGGAACCGGAGGTGCATCTATCGACCGGGGATCGAGCGATAAGGTTCAGACGTAACCCCTACACGGTAGCAGGCGGGGACGGCTTTCGTTACTCAAATGTGACGCCGGGGCCCAAGACAGCGCGGCGCAGGTGTCATTGGTCGGCTGACGCACAAAGCAGGCATTATGCTGGCCCCCATGCGCCGGTTAACCCTTCAGAATCCCCGCCTGATCAGTCAGTTAGGCTAGAAATCGCATGTCGTTTATCAAGACCGTATTGACCTTCTGCCTCCTCGTTACAGTGACTTCCCAGGCGTTCGCGCGCAGTCCGAGCAAGAACGAACGTGACCTTTGCACCTGGGGCGCCGGGATGGCCGGCACCGCGCAGCAATACAAGCTGTCGGGCCTGACGCTGTACGGCGCACGGAAGAAGATGCAGGCCCAGCACTTCGCCCAGCAGTGGATGCGCATGAGCGCGCTGGGCATTACCGAACAGACCTACGACAGCCCGTCGCGGCTGCGGCCGGAAGGTGTCAGGCAGGTGTATTACGAAGGCTGTATCAAGCACGAAGTCGCGCGCCGCTGATCAATCGCGCTGCAGCCTCACAGGCTGCGGCGCGATCGGGCGGTCGATCCGACTCAGTGCGTGCCGCGGGGGATGGTTTTGAGCAGGTCTGCAGGGCTGATATGGCCTACCACCTGAACGCCGCTGCCCGGATGCGGCAGGCCGAGGATGTGGCCTTTGATTTTGCCGATCACGTGCATCTCGCACGGCTTGCAGTCGAACTTCAACGTCAACACTTCATCGCCATGCACCAGTTGCATCGGCGCCACCTTGGTGCGCACGCCGGTCACGCCCTTGGCCTGCTTGGGGCACAGGTTGAAGGAAAACCGCAGGCAGTGCTTGGTGATCATCACCGGTACTTCGCCTTTCTCCTCATGGGCCTCGTAGGCGGCGTCGATCAGCTGCACGCCATGACGGTGATAGAAGTGCCGGGCCTTCTCGTTGTAGACGTTGGCCAGGAACGACAGGTGCGCTTCAGGGTAAACCGGCGGCGGCGAGGTTTCTGCCTTGCGCGCACCGCGCGGGTGGGCCTTGATGCGAGCGGCGGTCAACGTCTCGATGACCTCGCGGCGCAGGGCCTTGAGTTGCGAGTTGGGAATGAAAAACGCCTGCGGCGCGTCCAGCTCAATCGCCGTTGCGTGGTATTCCGTGGTGCCCAGCTGACCCAGCAGGTCATGCAGCTGTTCCAGCGCCTGCTCGGGTTTGTTGGCGACGCCGAACGGGCCATTCAACTCAACGCGAGCGCTGATGCCTTCTTCGCTGGTTGCCACCAGTTCCAGACGCTCTTCGCGCAGACGCGCGACCCATGACAGGCCGATGCGGCGCTCGGCCGAGGTCTTTTGCAAGGCCTGCTGCCAGTTGTGATCGAGGTTGCGGCTGAGCGGATGATTGGGCCGCAGTTGCAGGCCTTTGGGCATCTCGTTGGGCTCGACGCGGTAGCGGTAGCGCTTCTCGCCGTCCTCTTCGAACTCGCCCTTGGGCTCGGCGATGTTGGCGCGAAAGCCGACCACTTCGCGCTTGACCAGCACGTTGAGTCCGTCGCCGTTGGACAACGGCTCGTGGGTCACCACCTGCAAGTCACGCTTGCCGACTTTCTCGACCACGCCGACCAACAGGCCGGTGAAGGTCGGTGAGTCGAACGCGCCGATGTCGATCTTGCGGTCGGTGACGAAGTAATCGGTGCTGCCCCGGTGGAAGGTCTTGTCCGGGTCTGGCAGGAAGAAATGCGCGGTGCGACCGCTGGAGGCGCGGGAAAGGTCCGGGCGGTCTTCGAGAATGTCGTCCAGGCGCTGACGGTAGTAGGCCGTGATGTTCTTCACATAGCCCATGTCCTTGTAGCGGCCTTCGATCTTGAACGAGCGCACGCCGGCGTCCACCAGTGCGCGCAGGTTGGCGCTCTGGTTGTTGTCTTTCATCGACAGCAGGTGTTTTTCGTAAGCGACAACGCGCCCCTGGTCATCCTTGAGCGTGTACGGCAGACGGCAGGCCTGGGAGCAATCGCCGCGGTTGGCGCTGCGCCCGGTGTGCGCGTGGGAAATATTGCACTGGCCGGAGAAGGCCACGCACAAAGCACCGTGAATGAAGAATTCGATGGCGGCATCGGTTTCATCGGCGATGGCGCGGATTTCCTGCAGGTTCAGCTCGCGGGCCAACACCAGCTGCGAAAAGCCGGCCTGATCGAGAAAGCGCGCGCGTTCCAGGGTGCGGATGTCGGTCTGGGTGCTGGCGTGCAGCTCGATGGGTGGAATGTCCAGCTCCATGACGCCGAGGTCCTGCACGATCAGCGCGTCGACGCCGGCGTCGTACAGCTGATGGATCAGCTTGCGCGCCGGCTCCAGCTCGTTGTCGTGAAGGATGGTGTTGATGGTGGTGAAGACGCGGGCGTGGTAACGGCGGGCGAACTCGACCAGTTGGGCGATTTCGCTGACGTCGTTGGCGGCATTGTGGCGCGCGCCGAAGCTGGGGCCGCCGATGTAGATGGCGTCAGCGCCATGCAGGATGGCCTCGCGGGCAATGGCCACGTCGCGGGCAGGGCTGAGCAATTCCAGGTGATGTTTGGGCAGAGACATAATTTTTTATTCGGCACGGTCACGGTCAAGGCTCGCATTGTAGCGGTGAAACGCCTGACCGGCACCCGTCTGCTGCCCGATGGCGTCGGCTGCCCTGCGCCGACGCCTTGAAACCCGAGAGGTCAGGCCTTGGCGGCCATCGCCGTGACTTCCACGCGCATACCGTCGACGGCCAACGCTGCCACGCCGACCGCGGCGCGCACCGGCCAGGGTTTGGCGAAGAAGCGCTTGTAGACCTCATTGAAAGCGGCGCGATCAGCCATGTCGGTGAGGTAGATGGTCAGGTGCAACACGCGATCCATGGAACTGCCGGCCCGTTCCAGCGCCACTTTCAGCGCCTGCAACGTGCATTCGCTCTGTTCGACGATACCGCCCAGTTCCAGGCTGCCGTCGGCGTGGGTAGGGATCTGGGTAGAGACCAGCAGGCCGCCGAACTCGGCAACGTCCGATGAAATGGAATCGCCGTCAGGATCAGGCGTGAAAGTGATGCCGTGGTTTGCCATGGTGAGCGCTCTTCAACAATGGAGGGATAACGGGCCAAGGGAAGCCCCGGCGCACATGATGGCGGACTTGGTCGCGAAAAGGGAGGCTTGAGGGCGCCTCCGGAGGGGCAGCGTGGGAGACGGTTGGCGAGCAAACCTGCAACAGGGACACGGCCAGCACCGCCCAAAAGCAAGCCGCCTTCACGTTATCTCTGACGTGAAGGCGGCTCCGGGGGGGTTGTCAAATCGGCGGATTCAACACAACTGAAACTAGCAGCGGTTGAAACCGTTAGCGAGCTATCTTTCTGCAAAACAGTGTTCCCGATTCGGAAAGAATCGACGTGAACCGCTTTCCAGACCGTCAATCACGTCCAGCCGGAAAAAGTCCGAACTCCTGCCGAGGCCCTCAAGTCCACCTTTAACGCTGACCACTTTGCGTTGGACACCTTAAGGAGAGCGACATGACTGATTACCCGAAACCGCCTTTCAAGCCTCAGCAGCAGCCTGTTCCCGGCGATCAGAGCAGAATGGAGCCATACCCCGATTGCGGCGAGACCAGCTACAAAGGCTCCGGGCGCATGAGCAACAAGATCGCGCTGATCACCGGCGGCGACAGCGGCATCGGTCGTGCGGTCGCCATTGCCTTCGCCCGTGAAGGCGCGGACGTTGCCATCTCCTACCTGGATGAGCACGAAGATGCCAAGGAAACCGCTCGCTGGGTCGAAGAGGCCGGCCGCCAGTGCCTGCTGCTGCCGGGCGACCTGACCGAGAAAGCGCAGTGCCAGAGCATTGTCGACGAGACCGTGAAGAAATTCGGCCGCATCGATGTGCTGGTCAATAACGCGGCCTTCCAGATGACCCATGAGTCGCTGGAGGAAATCCCGGACGAGGAATGGGTCAAGACCTTCGATCTCAACATCACGGCCATGTTCAGGATCTGTAAGGCAGCCTTGCCGTCCATGGGGTCGGGCAGTTCGATCATCAACACCAGCTCGGTTAACTCCGATTCGCCCAAGCCTACCTTGCTGGCGTACGCGACCACCAAGGGTGCCATCGCCAACTTCACCGCAGGCCTGGCGCAGCTGCTGGGCGACCGCGGCATTCGGGTGAACAGTGTTGCACCAGGCCCGATCTGGACCCCGTTGATTGTCTCGACGATGCCAGAGGAGCAGGTCAAGACATTTGGCGAAGAGACGCCGCTGGGTCGTCCTGGCCAGCCAGTGGAAGTCGCACCGATCTACGTGCTGCTGGCGTCCGATGAAGGCAGCTATATCTCGGGATCGCGTTACGCGGTGACCGGTGGCAAGCCGATCCTCTGAACGCTGACGCGTCACAAAACAAAGGGGCTGCCAACGCAGCCCCTTTGTTCGTTTACGACCTATGCAGCCTCATGTGCCCTTGACGGTGCTCTTGAGGTCGTCCGCCATATTGACGCCGGCATCCGATACCGTTTCCCACGCTTCACTGGCCGCGGACTTGGCCTTGCGGGCAGCCTGATCGCTGGCTTTGCCGAAGACCTTGTTTTCCTTCTCGGTGCTCGGCAGTGCCGCGCCGAGCGCTGCGCCCAAGGCGATGCCCATGGCCGCCAGCGCCAGGGGTTGTTCGCGCAGCATGTATTGGAAACTGCCTTGCAGCTGACGGCTTTGGCGCATGAGCGTCTCTTGTGCGGAGCCCGCCGATGACGACCATTTCTCTTTCAGCGCGTCGGTCTGGGCACCCGCCTGCTGCTTTAAGTCACCGAAGGTGTGGCTGGCGGACTCGCCAAACTGGCTGGCCTTATCGCTGGCACGGTGGCCCGATTCGCGGGCGTGGGCTGTCGCTCCGCTGAACGCCTCGGTGACGCTGTGGGCGGCACCACTGAACTTGTCCGCCAGTTCGCCAAACATCGACGGCCCGCTGCTGCCAGTGTGGGGAGTGGGTTTCTGATTCTGGCCGAGCATCAGCCAGGCCACGCCGACGGTGGTGAGCAACGCAGGCACGGGGTTGTTCTTGACGGAGGTGCCCAGGTTGCCAAAAAACTCGCCGCCGTTCTCTTTGGTGTAGGCCAGCGCCTGGTCAATCAACTGCCCCGGAGACAGCTTGTTTTCCAATGCATCGACGATGTTTTCGATGTTGGCCCGTCGCGCGTCGATGTTGCGCTCAATGGCATCCGGGCTGTTTCCGTCCACGGGCTCGCTGCTGGTGCGGCCATATTCGTCGTCGGTGGCAAAGTTGCTTTCGATGCTCATGAGACTTTCCTCTGAATGGCGTCTTTGTCCTTGTGAAGCGAGTTCACGGTGCGCTCGGGGGCGAGGTGCGTGGCTTCAAGGTGTTTCTTACCGGACTGAATCATGATGAAGCCGACAATCATCGCGACCAGGCCAACGATCAATGCCGCCAGCCACGGCGACACCACCATGGCCAGCGCATAAACGGCGGCCAGCAACAAAATGACGAGGCCTGCGAGCATGATCACCATGCCCCCGGCGAGGGCGGCTGCGGCGGCCTTGGCGGTGGCCACGGACGTGCGGATCTCGGCCTTGGCCAACGCGAGTTCTTCGCTGATCAAGGCCGGGACTTCATGGGTCAACTGGCGAATGAGGCTGAGCACCGAGGTGTCGCTGTCGCCGTTGCTGCGGGGTGGAAGGTCTGAATTGATCGACATTAGAGTTCTCCTCGTGACGCAGGCTTATCAGGCGAAAGCGATGGCGATGCAGTGGTGGATGGCGATGCTGTGGTACCGGGAGTAGGGGTCGGGATAGAAGCCGTGTGGTTCGCGGTGCCGGGATCTGAATTAAAACTCCCCAGCTCGGCCCCCGACTGCTGGATGCCTGCGCCGTCATCAAGGTCGGTGGTGGCCGAGCCCTGTGCGGTGGGGTCGTTGGGCGCAAGAGGATCCGGCGTCTGGATCGGCGCGCCGCGCGGGGCATCGCCCGTGTACGGGTGACGCGCCTGCAAGGAGTCGCCTTCGCCACGTTCACCCGTTCCGGCGCTGAAGCCACCGTCACGCTCCGCTGACGAGTACTTGGGCCCGTCGCCTGCGCCAGAAGGGCCGGCCTGGGTGGAAGCGGTCAGGTCGGTGCTGCTGGCCCGCAGGAACCGGGACAGGCCGAAGCCCACCGCAACGCTGCCGGTGACAAACAGTGCCGGGTTTTCCCGGGCCAGACGCCCG